>JBAVLA010000173.1:0-10148 GCA_049688595.1 Candidatus Nanopelagicales bacterium
GCCGTTGCCGGCGCGCCGCGGAGGCGGGCCCGTGGCGACGGTGCCCGGCGTACGGGTCCTCACCCGGCCGACCGAGCAGGCGCACCTGGTCCTCGGCGTGCCCGGGGTCTCCCGCTCCGACGACCGCCGCTACGCCCTTGGCGTGCTGGCCACCGCGCTGGGCGGGGGCATGTCCTCTCGACTGTTCCAGGAGATCCGCGAGCGCCGGGGGCTGGCCTACTCGGTGTACGCGTTCAGCTCCGGGTTCGCCGAGACAGGGATCTTCGGCGCATACGCGGGATGCCTGCCTGGGAAGGTCGACCAGGTGATCGAGCTGGCCGTCGACGAGCTGGACGACGTTGCGCGCCACGGGATCACCGCTGAGGAGCTGGCCCGGGGCAAGGGCCAGTCCAAGGGCACGATCGTGCTGGGCCTGGAGGACACCGGGTCGCGGATGAGCCGGATCGGCAAGGCCGATCTCACGATGGGCGAGCTGCCGAGCGTCGACGCTGTCCTGAAGCGGATCGACGCGGTGACCATGGACGAGTTGGCACAGGAGGCAGCTGCTGTGCTGTCGGCCAGCAAGGCGTTGACGGTCATCGGGCCGTTCGACGAGGACCGTCCGTTCGACATCGGCTGAGCCCACTCGTGCGGGACGGCCCCGGGTGCACTCCGGCGTCCAGCAAGGCTTCATGGACTGCCGCTTCGAGCCGGGGTCGGGTCGAGCGAGCCGAGCGGGCCCGCATGCGCGAGAATGCCGGCGTGAGCATCCGTGTCGCAGTCCTGGGCGCCCGCGGGCGCATGGGTTCGCAAGTCGTCCGCGCTGTCTACGACGCTCCTGACCTTGAGGTCGTCTCCAGCATCGACGTGGGAGACGACCTGGCCGAGGTCGTCGCCGCAGGTGCGCAGGTGGCCGTGGACTTCACGCATCCTGAGACCGTGATGGACAGCCTGGAGTTCCTGATCCGGGCGGGGATCCACCCGGTCGTCGGGACCACCGGATTCGACGATGCCCGGCTGGCCCAGGTGCGCGGCTGGCTTGCGGCCAAGCCCGGAGTGGGGGCGGTGATCGCGCCGAACTTCGGGATCGGCGCCATCCTGATGATGCGGTTCGCCGCGGCCGCCGCCAGGCACTTCGACTCCGTGGAGATCGTCGAGTTCCACCACCCGCGCAAGGCTGATGCGCCCTCGGGCACCGCGGCCAGGACCGCACGCCTGGTCGCCGATGCCCGTTCGCGCGCCGGCAGCCCCTCGATGCCAGACGCGACGACCTCTGAGCTGCCCGGCGCCCGCGGGGCGGACGTCGACGGCGTGCGCGTCCATGCCGTCCGGCTGGAGGGGCTGGTCGCCCACCAGGAGGTCCTGCTGGGCGGGACGGGGGAGACGCTCACGATCCGCCACGACTCGTTCGACCGGGCGTCGTTCATGCCCGGAGTGCTCCTGGCCGTCCGCAACGTGGCGAGCCACCCGGGCCTGACCGTCGGCATAGACGGCTTCCTGGGCCTGGACGGCTGATGACCGGCCGGCGCACGGCGGTGCTGACGGCCGCCCTGCTCGTCGCGTACTTGGCGATGTCCGCCGGACGCGCCGTTGACTTCATCCAGGCCGGCGGCGTGGCGCCAGTCGGCCTGGGGATGGCGATCCTGATCCTGCCGCCAATCGGGCTCTGGGCGCTGGCATCGGAGTGGAGGTTCGGCCGCGCCACGCAGGAGCTTGGTGCCGCCCTGTCGCAGCGTGGGGAGCTGCCCGTCGACGACCTGCCGCGAAGGCCGTCCGGGCGGCCGGTGCGCGCTGCGGCAGACGCGCGATTCGTCGATGCGCGCGCCCGCGTGGAAGCCGATCCAGGGGCGTGGGAGCCGTGGTTCGAGCTGGCTACCGCGTACGACGCGTGCGGCGACCGGCGCCGGGCGAGGGCAGCCATGCGTCGGGCGATCGCCCTGCATGCAGGTCGCGGTGGGGGAGTCGGCGTCCGGGCCGCCTGACGGTTGCCGACCTTCGGCTTGGCCCAGCAAGTCACTCGAACTGCGCCGGCACCTCCTGGGTGGAAGCATGCCCCTGTGACCGAAGCGACCCGCCCGCGCACCCCCGTGATCGACCTCGACCACGTACCCGACATCCGACTCATCGCCTGCGACATGGACGGCACGCTGCTCGACGATGACGACGCCGTTCACGACGACTTCTGGCCGATGATCGACAAGCTCCACGAGCGTGGGATCACGTTCTGCCCGGCTTCGGGCAGGCAGTACTTCAACCTGCGCGAACGGTTCGAACCGATCGCAGACGAAGTCATCTTCATCGCCGAGAACGGTACGTTCGTCGTGCGCGAGGGCAAGGAGCTCAGCTCGGACTGCCTGGATCCGCTGGTTGCCCGGGAGCTGATCCGGCTGTCCCGGATCGTCAACTCCGACTTCGCGTACATCGGAGTGGTCCTGTGCGGGAAGGGGGCGGCCTACGTCGAGCGCACCGACAGCCGATTCCTCGACCAGGTCGCCAAGTACTACCACAGGCTGGCCCAGGTCGACGACCTGCTGGCCGTCGAGGACGAGTTCCTCAAGGTCGCCATCTACGACTTCCTGCCCGCGGCCCACGTCGCCGCGCCGGCTTTCGGCAGGTTCCGCAGGACCCATCAGGTCGTGATCTCCGGGCAGCACTGGGTGGACGTGATGAACCTGACGGCGAACAAGGGGGCCGCGATCAGGCACATCCAGGACGCACTCGGTGTCACCCGCGACCAGACGATGGTGTTCGGCGACTTCCTGAACGACCGGGAGATGATGGACGAGGCCACCTACTCGTTCGCGATGGCCAACGCGCACCCATTGCTTGCCGCGCGCGCCAGCTACGTCGCGCCGGAGAACACCGACAACGGCGTCGTTCGGACGATCAACGCCGTGCTCCGGCTCAGTTGAGCCCGGTGGGCGTGGCGGACGCGATGGACGATTGGCCAGTCAACGAGCACATCCGCGTGGCGTTGCCCTGGGTCAACGGCCATCTCCAGACCGGCGCGGACCGGATCCGCAGGAGACGCATCGACCTTGCTCCCATCGCCTCGGATGAGCCGATGGTCGTCCCGCTGGCCGACGGCACCGACGATGCCCTGGCCGTGCGCGTGCACAGGCCATCCGCCGGCTCGGACGGCACTCGACCGATCGTCCTGCTGGTGCACGGACTGGGCGGATCCATCGATTCCCCCTACGTCAGGTGGTCAGCGCTCGGCCTGCTGCGGTCCGGCTACCCGGTCGCCAGGGTGGACCTGCGGGGCGCCGGGGCGTCCGCGGCGCACAGCGGTTCGCTGTACCACGGGGGACGGACCGCCGACCTGCGCGCTGTTCTGCGCGCGCTGGCCATGCAGCCTGCTGCCGGGGGCGTGGCCGTCATGGGCTTCTCGCTTGGCGGCAACATGGCCCTCAAGCTGCTGGGGGAGCCCCTCGAGGGCCTGCCGGTTCGCGGCGGGGTCGCGGTCTCCGCCCCTCTCGATCTCGCCAGTGGCACGGAACACCTGCATCGGATGGCGTTCGGGTTCTACGAGCGCTACCTGATGACGAAGATGCGCTCTGATGCCGCCCACTCGGGGCTGGCATACACCGCCGAGGAGCGGGCGAGGATCGCACGGATGAGGACCATCATGCAGTTCGACGACCTCATCACCGCCAAGCACAACGGCTGGCGAGATGCTGCCGAGTACTACGCGGTCAACTCCAGCGCCCAGTTCCTGCCCAGGATCACGGTGCCCACGCTGGTCATCCACTCGATCGACGACCCGATGGTCCCGGCCAGCTCCTATGCGGCCATCGACTGGGATCTGCTGTCTCGGGCGACGCCCGTCCGGCGGGCGATCACGCGGCGGGGCGGCCATGTCGGATTCCACGAGCACGGGATCGAACTGCCGTGGTACGTCCGCCGCGCAGTGATCCACTTCGACTCGCTCAGCCCGCGCGGCTGACGTCACGGCCGGGGGGAGGAAGCCCGCACGCGCCAGCGAGTCCGCGCCGTTACTGTGGATGGCATGAGACTGATGCTCCTCATCCTGATCGTTGCCGTCGTCGTGCTGCTGCTGCAATCGAGGTCCCCGAAGGCTCCAGCCGGTGCTCGGCGGCGCAATGACGACTTGGCCGCACGGCGTTGGCAGTCCGTGCGCCGAGTCGCCGAGGAGGACGTGACCCAGCTGGGCCAGCAGATCGCGGCCACGCCAGTGCCGCAGTCGATGGAAGCCGATGCAGCCAGGGACTTCGAGGATGCGCTGGCCGCATACGAACGCGCCAAGGAGGCGTTGGCCAGCGCCGCACACCCAGACGACCTGCAGTGGGTCTCCCGGTCGCTCGACGACGGCCGGTTCGCCCTGGCGCGGCTGGAGGCACGAGCCGCTGGCCGTGAGCTTCCCACCCGGCGGCCGCCGTGCTTCTTCGACCAGCGGCACGGCCTGTCGGTCGCCGATGCGCAGTGGGCGCCCCGGGGCGGGGCCCTGCGCGACGTCCCAGTGTGCGCGGCCTGCCAGGCGCGCATCGCCGACGGGTTGGACCCGGAGACACGCATGGTGGAGACCGCCTCGGGCCGGCGTCCCTACTACGACGCCGGCCCTGAGTTCGGCCCCTGGGCCCGTGGATGGTACGCAGCCTCAGGCACGTACATGCTTGGCAACATGCTCATCGGGACGATGCTGCTCAACTCGTTGTTCCTGCCAGCGGGATTCGACTACTCCGCCCCGGAGATCGGCGGCGACGGCTCAAGCGGGGATGGTGGCGCGGATGGCGGCGGCGGGGATGCAGGTTCCGGCGGCGACGCGGGCGGTGGCGACTTCGGCTCGTTCGGGGATTTCGGTGGTGGGGACTTCGGCGGATTCTGAACCTGTCAGCAGACGAAGGTGGCCGGCCCGCGGGCCGGCCACCTTCGCGATCGGGTGGGTCAGAGGTCTGCTCCGACGACCTTGATCATCTCGACGAGCTTGTTGCTGTAGCCCCACTCGTTGTCGTACCACGACACGAGCTTGACGAACGTCGGGTCGAGCGCGATGCCCGCCTCGGCGTCGAACACGGACGTCTGCGCCTCGCCGCGGAAGTCGGTCGAGACGACCTTCTCCTCGGTGTAGCCCAAGATGCCCTTGAGCGGGCCCTCGGACGCTGCCTTCATCGCAGCCTTGATCTCGGCGTAGGTGGCCGGCTTCTCGAGCTCGACGGTCAGGTCGACGACGGAGACGTCGGACGTCGGGACGCGGAAGGCCATGCCGGTGAGCTTGCCGTTGAGGGCGGGGAGCACCTTGCCGACAGCCTTGGCGGCACCGGTGGAGGACGGGATGATGTTCTCCAGGATGCCGCGGCCGCCGCGCCAGTCCTTCATGGACGGGCCGTCAACGGTCTTCTGGGTCGCGGTTGCGGCGTGGACCGTGGTCATGAGGCCGCGCTTGATCCCGAAGTTGTCATTCACGACCTTGGCCAGCGGGGCCAGGCAGTTCGTGGTGCAGGACGCGTTGGAGATGATCGCCTGGCCGGCGTAGGAATCGCTGTTCACGCCGAACACGAACATCGGGGTGTCGTCCTTGGACGGGGCCGACAGGATGACCTTCTTGGCCCCGGCGGCGATGTGCTTGGACGCAGTCGCATTGTCGAGGAACAGGCCCGTGGACTCGACGACGACGTCGGCGCTGACCTCGTCCCACTTCAGGGCTGCAGGGTCGCGCTCGGCGGTCAGGCGGATGGTGTTGCCGTTGACGATCAGGTTGCTGCCGTCGACTGACACGTCGCCCTTGAACTTCCCGTGGACCGAGTCGTACGTGAGCATGTACGCCAAGTAGTCAGGGGAGAGCAGATCGTTGATCCCGACGACCTGGATCGCATCCGGGTGGTTCTGGACGGCGGCACGGAACACCATCCGGCCGATACGGCCGAATCCGTTGATGCCTACCTTGATTGCCATTTGTTTCCCTTCCATCGAGGTACGGGGCTTGTGCAAGCACCGGCCACACTACCCCGTTGCCGCTCGGGGTCGCCTGCTGGCGAACCGGACACCGGGGGGGCCAGTGCCGCCCTCGGTGACTACCTGTTCGGTCCTACAGGTGGAGCTCCGAGCGCTTCGAGTAGCCGCCGGTGTACGAGCCCAGGTCAGCCAGGAAGGCCAGCACGACGAAGAACCACGTGAATCCGTGGACGCCGCCGGCCCACCACGAGATGAGGACATAGGTCAGGGTCGTGAAGGGCAGGAGGAACCAGCCGATCAGGGGGATCACCCAGGACCCGTCGAAGGCCTTCGTGATCTCGTCGTTGAACAGGGCCATCAGGAACAGGGCGAGTCGGGGAGCGAACGCGCCGATCAACAGGACGAAGCAGCCGCACATGGTGGAGGACCTCCTAGCTAAGTGCGCCAACCGTAGTCAAGGGCGCCTGCAGCTCCTGAACCGGCCGCGCGATAGCGTGCCGATCGATCGGTCGCGCCGTGGCCGGCGGAGCCGGGGCGATGGGTGCCACCGGATCGAATCGGACCGGGGAGGGCGATCGTGGACCTGCAGTTCCGCAGCGACATCACCGTCGAGCTGATCAAGGCGTCAGCCAGGGACGCGGACGTCATCTGGGCGGCGCGGGTTTCGACGAAGGGAGAGCAGTCCCTGGCCGACGTCGAGGCTGACCCGGCGAAGTCCGCCGGCCTGATCAACTACCTGATGCGCGACCGGCACGGTTCCCCCTTCGAGCACTCGTCGATGACGTTCTTCGTCCGTGCGCCGATCTTCATGTGGCGTGAGCACTACCGCCACCGGATCGCGTCCTACAACGAGGAGTCCGCCCGATACAAGGTGCTCGAGCCGACCTTCTACGTGCCCGGTCCGGAGCGCAAGCTCGTCCAGGTCGGCAAGCCCGGCTCCTACGACTTCGTCGCGGGCACGCCGCAGCAGTACGAGCTGGTCCGAGCCGAGACCGAGACGGCCTGCCGGGCCGCCTACGCCGCCTACCGGTCCATGCTCGACGCAGGCGTGGCCCGAGAGGTGGCCCGGATCGTCCTGCCGGTGACGATCTACTCGTCGGCCTACGTGACGATGAATGCCAGGGCACTCATGAACTTCCTGTCATTGCGCCGCCGCAGCGACGACTCGCGCTACCCGAGCTTCCCCCAGCGCGAGATCGAGATGGTCGCCGAGCGCTACGAGGAGGAGTGGTCGGCGCTGATGCCTCTGACGCACGCCGCGTTCGTGGCCAACGGGCGCGTGGCCCCGTAGCCGATTCCGGGCACTGCGCGGCCCGGTGGGACCCCGCCAGTGGGTCGGGTCCCCGGTCGGAGGCGACGCGGCTGGGCCGCGGCGCTTCGGCCCCCGCTTGCCGACCGTTACTGTTCAGCCATGGCACACCCGCAGCCCCAGGCTCCGTTCGGCCACATGCTCACCGCGATGGTCACCCCGTTCGCCGAGGACGGCGCCGTCGACTATGACGGCGTCGCCAGGCTGGCTGCCCACCTGGTCGACGAGGGCGGCAACGATGGCCTGGTCGTCAACGGCACCACAGGCGAGTCCCCGACCCTGACTGACGCCGAGAAGATCAAGAGCCTCAGGACCGTCCTGGACGCCGTCGGTGACCGGGCTACGGTCGTTGCTGGGGCGGGCAACAACGACACCCGGCACACCGTCGAGATCGCCCGCGCCGCGCAGGCGGCCGGCGCGCACGGGCTGCTGATCGTGACGCCGTACTACAACAAGCCGCCGCAGTCCGGGATCGCCGCCCATTTCCTGGCCGTGGCCGACGCCACCGACCTGCCGATCATGACCTACGACATCCCGGGGCGCACGGGCGTCCCAATAGAACCGGACACATTCGCCCGGCTCGCCGAGCATCCGCGGATCGTGGCCAACAAGGACGCCAAGGCTGACGTCGCCACGTCCGCGGCAGTGATCGCCCGCACGGGCCTGGCTTGGTACTCCGGGGATGACGCCCTGACGCTGCCGTTCCATGCGGTCGGAGCAGTCGGGGCGATCTCGGTCGTGGGCCACGTGCTGGGGGCGCGGATCGCCGAGATGATGGCGGCCCACCGCGCCGGCGACGTGGTCCGGGCTGCCGAGCTGAATGCGTCGATGATCCCGGCCTACGTGGGGATGTTCCGGACGCAGGGCGTCATCATGGCAAAGGCGGCCCTCAAGGAGCTCGGCCTTCCCGCCGGGCGGGTGCGCCTGCCGCTCATGGACGCCACAGCGGCCCAGATCACGACGCTGCGGGCCGATCTGGCCGCAGCCGGGGTGGAGGGATTCTAGGTGGGCCCGGGCCATCACGAGCTCCCGCCGCCCCCACCCCTGGCCGCGGGGACCGTCCGGATCGTCTCCCTGGGGGGTCTGGGCGAGATCGGCCGGAACATGGCCGTGCTCGAACTCGATGGTCGGCTCCTGGTGGTCGACTGCGGGGTGCTCTTCCCCGAGGAGTCCCAGCCCGGCGTCGACCTGATCCTGCCGGACTTCTCCTACATCGCCGACCGGCTCGACGACATCGAGGCGATCATCCTCACGCACGGCCATGAGGATCACATCGGGGCCGTGCCGTTCCTGCTCCGGCGGCGGGGCGACATCCCGCTGCTGGGTTCCCGGCTGACGCTCGCGATGGTCGAGGCCAAGCTCCGAGAGCATCGGATCACCGCCTACACCATGGAGGTCCACGAGGGCGGGCGGGAGCAGGTCGGGCCGTTCGATTGCGAGTTCTTCGCGGTCAACCACTCGATCCCGGACGCATTGGCCCTGGGGATCCGCACGAAGGCCGGGACGATCGTCCACACGGGCGACTTCAAGATGGACCAGCTGCCCCTGGACGGCCGGATCACCGACCTGCGGGGGCTGGCTCGACTGGCCGACGAGGGGATCGACCTGGCGATGGTCGACTCCACCAACGCCGAGGTGCCGGGGTTCGTGCCCGCGGAGGCCGACATCGCGCCTGTGCTGGATCGGGTCTTTCAGGGTGCCAGTGGGCGGATCATCGTGGCCAGCTTTGCCTCGCACGTGCACCGGGTGCAGCAGATCATCGATGCAGCGGCGGCCCATGGCCGCAAGGCGTCCTTCGTGGGCCGGTCGATGGTGCGCAACATGGGAGTGGCCCGCGACCTGGGCTATCTGGAGGTGCCGCATGGGCTCCTGGTGAACTCGGACAACCTGACTGGCCTGCCCGACCACGAGGTCGTGCTCATCTGCACCGGGTCCCAGGGCGAACCGATGGCGGTGCTGTCCAGGATCGCCAACCGCGACCATCCGATCACTGTCGGCACGGGCGACACCGTGATCCTGGCCTCCTCGCTGATCCCCGGCAACGAGAATGCAGTCAACCGCGTGATCAACGGGCTGAGCAGGTGGGGAGCCGACGTCGTCCACAAGGGCAACGCGCTGGTGCACGTGTCCGGCCACGCCTCAGCTGGTGAGCTCCTCTACTTCTACAACCTGCTGACGCCGCGCAACGTGATGCCCGTGCACGGGGAGTTCCGGCACCTTCGGGCCAACGCCGAGCTGGCCGTGCGCACGGGCATCCCCGCGGAGCGCGTCCTCCTTGCTGAGGATGGCGTCGTGGTCGACCTGCTGGACGGCAGGGCGACGATCGTGGGGGCCGTGCCCTGCGGGTTCGTGTACGTGGATGGCTCTTCGGTGGGTGACATCACCGAGGCGTCGCTGAAGGACCGTCGGATCCTGGGCGAGGAGGGCTTCATCTCGGTGTTCGTCGCGGTGGACCTGTCGACCGGGAAGGTGGTCGCCGGTCCTGAGATCCACGCCCGGGGGTTCGCCGATGATGCCGAGGTCTTCGCCGACGTGCTGCCCAGGGTAACGCAGGCGTTGGAGCGGGCGCTGGCCGATGGCGGAACGGATGCCTACGCACTTGAGCAGGTCGTTCGCAGGCAGGTCGGGCGATGGGTGAGCTCGGCGCATCGTCGCCGCCCCATGATCGTTCCAGTGGTGGTCGAGGCCTGACCGGTCGGCTCCACCGGGGGGCTCATCGATCGGCTTGGCTGGGAGCGCTGGCCGCGTCGGGCGCGTTCCGGGTCGGCCGGTGGCGACGGCTGGCCAGCGGGCGACACGACCCGGGGGCCGGTCTCGGTCACCAGCGCGACTGTGAGCCGCCGGTACCCTGCGGATATGGCCACGAAGACTCCCGCCCGCAACAGGCCGCCGGGTGCCGACCGCGGCAAGCAGAGCACCAGCCGGGCGACCACGTCGCGCGCGGCGT
>JBAVLA010000174.1:0-3969 GCA_049688595.1 Candidatus Nanopelagicales bacterium
GGTACCTTCTACCCTGACTTCCTGTGGCCCGACCACATGGTGATCGGTGAGGCAGACGGTGTCGTCAAGTACGACTCACCCGACGCACTGGCCCGTGAGAAGTACCGTCAGCAGGTTCTTGAGACCCTGGGCTACCGCTTCGTGAGGTGGACCGGCGATGAGATGCGAAGGCGGCCAGGCGCCGTCATCAGCCGGATCGCCGCAGCACTCGATGGACGCGAGCGGCGCTGACGGTCCAGCAAGCCCTGGCCCGGCGCTCCGCCACCACCCGGCCGGCGCGACGGGCGACCCGATGCCCGAACCCTGCCGCAGACATGGTCGAGATTGGACCTGTGCGGAGACCAGCACCCGCACCTTGCCGTAGATGCGGTCGAATGGGAGCTGGTTGGGGCCGGCGTTTGCAGCCACATCTACGGCAAGGCTCTCCCGGACGGGGAGGCACGGGCCCAAAATCAACCACATCTACGGCATGGTTCACCGGCCAGAGGTACGCCCACATGGCACGCGGCGCCGCACCCCGGTTCCCCCGGGCGCCCGACGGTCCGGCACCCCATCGTCGCCCGGGGCATAGGATTCGGCCCATGTCGCTGACGCACGATCGACCCGGACGCATGCCGCGGTCCGAGCGCCGGGCGCAGCTCCTCGAGGCAGCCCGCGAGGCGTTCGTGCAGCAGGGCTACCACGCGGCCGGCATGGACGCCATCGCCGAGTTGGCTGGCGTGTCCAAGCCCGTCCTCTACCAGCATTTCCCTGGCAAGCTCGAGCTCTACCTGGCCGTGCTGGACGAGAGCCGGGAGATGCTCATCGCCGCGGTGCGCGAGGCCTTGAGCTCGACCCACGACAACCCCAAGCGGGTCCATGCCTCCATCGCGGCCTACTTCGACTTCGTCGCCGAGGAGTCCGGTGCGTTCCGGCTGATCTTCGAGTCCGACGTTAACAATGTCGAGGAGGTCGCCGAGCGAGTGGCCCGGACGAACTGCGCGTGTGCGGAGATGATCGCCGAGGTGATCATCGAGGACACGAAGCTCGACACCGACACCGCGATGCTCCTGGCCACCGGCCTGACCGGCATGGCACAGACCTCCGCCAGGCACTGGCTCGACTCGCACGCCCCGATCACCCAGGCCGACGCTGCGCGAGTCATGACCAGCCTGGCCTGGCGCGGCATCTCCGGGTTCCCCCGGACTCAACACACCTGAGGAGAGGAGCGACATCGTGGAGGTTCGCATCGGCGTGCAGCAGGCCGCCCGGGAGTTGATGTTGGAGAGCACCGAGACCCCTGACGCGGTGGCCAAGAAGGTGGTCGCCGCGATCAAGGCAGACGGACTGCTCGACCTCGTCGACGACAAGGGCCGGCGGGTCGTCGTGCCCGCGAGCAAGCTCGCCTATGTCGAGATCGCGGCAGCCGAGTCCCGCCGCGTCGGGTTCGGCACGATCTGAGGCTCGGCACGATCTGAGGCTCGGTCAGGAACACGTCCGGAGTCGCCCGGGCTGGAGCGCCCCGAATTCGGGCGGCCCCGGCGTCAGGCGGCCAGGCCGAGCGCCGTCATCCGGGCGACATGTGCTGAGGTCAGCCGCTCCATCAGGCCGGTGAGCTCCACCGCTGGACGTGTCCCATCGCCGAGGATCAACGCGGTCAGGGCGTCCTGCTCGAAGGCGATGAACTGCGCCTGCGACAGCATCTCGCCGACAAGCCGGCGACCCCAGAGCGCCAGGCGTCCGCTCACCCGCGGATCATCCGCGATGGCCGCGCGCACCTCCTCCACCACGACGCCGGTCTTCCCCATCTCAGCGCACACCTCGAGGACCAGCCGCTCGGTGTCCTCGTCGAGGGCCGCGGCGACCTCGCGGTAGAAATCGGTGGCGATGGAGTCCCCGACGTAGGCCTTGACCAGGCCCTCGAGCCAGTCGCTCGGCGCGGTCATCCGGTGGTACCGCTCGAGCGGGACGAGGAACCGCTGCATCGCCAGGTCGGGATCGACGCCAAGCTCGGCGATGCGGGAGCGCAGGAGTCGGAAATGGGCGAGCTCGCCCTCTGCGATGTGGGCCACGCGGAGGCGCTGGGCCAGCATCGGGGCCAGCGCGGCCTCCGAGACGAGCCGCTCGAAGGCCAGGTACTCCCCGCAGCCGAGCAGGGCCAGCAGCTCGACGACTCCCTCGCGATATGCGGGATCGGCGAACGACGGGCGGTTCGCCACGAGCCGCGGGACCGCGAGCGAGGGCTGCGACCCGGTGTCGGTGTCGACCTCGGCCTGACGGGACGGCGCCGGGGCTGGCTCAGCTGCCCGCTCAGCTGCCGGCTCCGCCGCCGACTTCGCCCCCGGCTCTGCGGCCCGCCCGACCGGCTCGGCGGGCGTCGCCCCCGGGCGACCGGCTGGCTCGGCTGCGCTCGGCGTGGACCCGGCGGATCGGCTCGCGGGCGTCAGCTGTGAGGTCATGGAAGGAAACGTATCCCGTTCCAGCGCGGATGGAGCAGGTACGCTGGGGCCACTCACTGAGGAGAGATTTGACAACCTTCACCGAACTGGGCGTCGTCGCGCCCATCACAGCCGCCCTGGCCGCATCGGGCATCACCGATGCGTTCCCGATCCAGGAACTGTGCATCCCGCAGGCCATCGAGGGCCGCGACCTGATCGGACAGGCCAAGACCGGCACCGGCAAGACCCTGGGCTTCGGCGTCCCGCTGCTGCAGCGCATCGCCACCCCGAGCACCCCCCAGTACGAGCAGCTGCCCACGGCGCGTCAGCGCGCGCCCAAGGCCCTGGTCGTCGTCCCGACCCGCGAACTGTGCGTCCAGGTGACCTCCGACCTGCAGCAAGCCGGCGCGCAGCTGGGCGCCCGGGTGCTCGCCGTGTACGGCGGACGCGCCTACGAGCCGCAGGTCGAGGCGCTCACGAAGGGCGTCGACGTCGTCGTCGGCACGCCGGGGCGGCTGATCGACCTGGCCCGCCAGCGCTACCTCGTGCTGTCGCACGTGCTGGTGCTGGTCCTGGACGAGGCCGACGAGATGCTCGACATGGGATTCCTGCCCGATGTGGAGCGAATCGTCTCGATGCTTCCCCCAACGCGGCAGACGATGCTGTTCTCGGCCACCATGCCCGGGCAGATCATCGGCCTTGCCCGCCGCTACATGAGCCAGCCCACGCACATCCGCGCGATCAATCCCAACGACGAGTCGGCCACCGTCGCCGAGACCGAGCAGCACGTGTGGCGCGTGCACCCGCTGAACAAGGTCGAGATCCTCGCCCGCGTGATGCAGGCGGACAGCCACGGCCCGTCGATGATCTTCTGCCGGACGAAGCGGCGCGCACAGGCGGTGGCCGACGAGCTCACGGAGCGCGGGTTCGCGGCCGGCGCGGTGCACGGCGACCTCGGCCAGGGCGCTCGCGAGCAGGCGCTGCGCGCGTTCCGGAACGGCAAGGTCGACATCCTCGTGGCAACAGACGTGGCCGCGCGCGGGATCGACGTCGAGGGCGTGACGCACGTGATCAACTACGAGTGCCCGGACGACGAGAAGACCTACCTGCACCGGATCGGCCGGACTGGCCGGGCGGGCGCCTCAGGCGTGGCGATCACCTTCGTCGACTGGGAGGACGTGCCGCGCTGGCAGCTGATCAACAAGGCCCTCGGGCTGGCGTTCCACGAGCCGCTGGAGACCTACCACACGTCCGAGCACCTGTACACGGGCCTGGGGATCAAGCCGGGCACCTCGGGCAGGCTCCCGCGCGCGGAGCGCACCCACGCCGGGCTGGACGCTGAGGAGATCGAGGATCTCGGCGGGCGCCAGCCGGGCGATCGCGGCCGCGAGCGCAAGGCCAGGCACCCCCGCGGAGCCCACACGCACCACGGCGGATCCACGGTCGGACATGGACCGCACTCGGGCTCGCCGAAGCCCGGATCGGCGCGGGGCTCGGATCAGGCAGATCCGACGGGCGCCCAGGCGTCAGCGGCCGACCTGCCCGACTCCTC
>JBAVLA010000175.1:0-4021 GCA_049688595.1 Candidatus Nanopelagicales bacterium
CACGTGGTCCGGCCACCGGGCCGAGGGGCGCTGCCGTCCGCCCGGCCTCCGGCGTGCGGGACGGGTCCGCCGGCTCGGGTCCGATCAGGCGGCCCTCGACCCGCGCGTGCCGCGGTGGCACCGCGAACCGCAGCATGTCGGCGAGGGTTCCCGCGTAGCGGTCGGCCACCTCGCGGCACAACTGCGCGACCTCGGCGGTCAGGACCGGCGGGCCGTGGACCGAGCTCAGCGCCACCAGGTCCCGCTCCGACGTGGCCACCCGCTCCAGCACGTAGCCGCCCACCAGTCGGCCAGCCAGGCGTGCCCGGACCCGCACGCCCGGTTGGGCGACCGTGTCGAGTGCCTCCGGAACCTCGTAGTCGAACAGCCGGTCGAGGTGGGGAACCGGGGTCAGCAGCGCCACGCGGGCGACTGGAAGCACGAGGGCGGCCTTCCGGCGGGCACCTGCGCCGGGGCGCCGACGCTGCCCCCGGGGCAGGAGCGGGATCTGCTCGCTCACACCAGGGCCGGCCGACTACCAGCACCAGCCCCGACGGGCGCGCAGTGGTGTGGTCGCCACGGCGGCCTCACAGCCGAGCTGCGGCCCGCAGCGCGTCGATGCGGTCCAACCGCTCCCAGGTGAAGGTCGAGCCGTCCGAGCTCGACCGGCCGAAGTGGCCGTAGGCGGCCGTGGGCCGGTACTTGACCAGCGAGGTGTCCAGCAGCTCCAGGTCGCGGATGATCGCGCCGGGACGCAGGTCGAACACCTCTAGGATCGCAGCCTGGATGGCGTCGTCGGACATGACGCCCGTGCCGAAGGTCTCGACGAACAGGCCAACCGGATGGGACTTGCCGATCGCATAGGCGACCTGGATCTCGCACCTGGAGGCCAGTCCCGCGGCAACGACGTTCTTGGCCACCCAGCGCATCGCGTAGGCGCCGGAGCGATCGACCTTCGACGGGTCCTTGCCGGAGAAGGCGCCGCCGCCGTGCCGGGCGAACCCGCCGTACGTGTCGACGATGATCTTGCGCCCCGTCAGGCCCGCGTCCCCCATGGGCCCGCCGGTCACGAACCGGCCCGTCGGATTGACCAGCAGGCGCATCCCCGAGGTGTCCAGGTCGAGGTCCTCGAGGACCGGCTCCACGACGCACTTGCGGATCTCGGGGGTCATCTGCTTGACGATGTCGACCGTCTCGGCGTGCTGCGAGGAGACCACGACCGTATCGATCGACACGGCTGACTGCCCCTTGTAGCCGACCGTGACCTGCGTCTTGCCGTCCGGGCGCAGGTAGGGCAGCCGTCCGGACTTGCGCACCGCGGTCAACTGCTCGGCCAGCCTGTGGGCCAGGTGGATGGGCAGCGGCATGAACTCCGGGGTGTCGGTGCAGGCGAACCCGAACATGAGGCCCTGGTCGCCGGCGCCCTGGCGGTCCAGGGCGTCACCGGAACGGTCGACACGCTCCTCGATCGCGTCGTTGACGCCCTGGGCGATGTCGGGGGACTGCCGGCCGATGGAGACCTGGACGCCGCACGACTCTCCGTCGAAGCCCTTCTCCGAATGGTCGTAGCCGATCGCCAGCACGACGCCGCGGATGATGTCCATCACCTCGGCATATCCCTCGGTGGTCACCTCGCCGGCGACGTGCACCTGGCCGGTCGTCAGCAGGGACTCGACGGCGACGCGCGACTTCGGGTCCTGCCGCAGGAGGTCGTCGAGGATCGCGTCGCTGATCTGGTCGGCCATCTTGTCCGGATGTCCCTCGGTGACGGACTCGGACGTGAACAGTCGGATGGTCATCGCGGGCCTCCTGTGCGGTGCTGTCAGGCCACCAGTGTGCGGCTGCGGCAAGAGTCTAGGAGGTGGCCCCGCGCTCCCGGACGACCCGGTCCCAGACCGAGTGCGCCACGGCCATCTTCGATCCGACGTACGGTCCATCCGGGGCGGCCCCGGGGGCGAGGATGTGGATCGCATTGTCCGGCTGGCCGAAGACCTGCCCGCCGGACACGTCGTTGAGCACGAGCAGCTCCACGCCCTTGCGCACGAGCTTCGCGTGGGCGTGGGCCATCGGGTCCCGCTCGACGTCTCCGGTCTCCGCGGCGAAACCGACGAGGGTGACACCCCCCGGGATCGTCCCAGCCGCTCGAGCAGCCACGAGCCCGGCCAGCACGTCGGGGTTGCGGACCAGCACGATCGGCTGCGGGACGCCGTCGGCTGACTCGTCCTTCTTGATCTTGTCGGGGGCGATCTCCGCAGGCCGGAAGTCGGCCACGGCCGCGGCCATCACCACGACATCAGCCGATTCGGCGGCGGCCATGACGGCCGACTGCAGGTCGCGGGCCGTATCCGCCCTGACCACCGTGACCCCGACCGGATCGGGCAGGGCGACGTTGGCGCTGACCAGGGTTACCGAGGCCCCTCGGGCAGCTGCCGTAGAAGCCAGGGCGTAGCCCTGCAGCCCGCTGGACCGGTTGCCGAGGAACCGCACTGGATCGAGCGGCTCCCGGGTGCCCCCTGCGCTCACGACTACACGCAGGCCGGTCATGTCGGTGCGCCCGCCGGTGTGTGCCACGGCCTGCACGGCAGCGAAGATGGCTTCGGGCTCCGGCATTCGCCCTGGGCCCGAATCGGCTCCCGTGAGCCGGCCGACGGCCGGGTCGAGCACGATCACACCCCGCGAGCGCAGGGTCGCGACGTTGGCGACGGTGGCGCCGTTGAGCCACATCTCGGTGTGCATCGCCGGGGCCATCACGATCGGGCAGGTGGCGGTCAGCAGGGTGGCGGTCAGCAGGTCGTCGGCTCGGCCGCCGGCAGCCCGGGCCATCAGGTCGGCGGTCGCCGGAGCGACGACCACGAGGTCCGCGGACTTGCCCAGCCGAACATGCTCCACGCCTTCGACGTCGTCCCAGACTGTGGTGTGAACCGGATTGCCCGACAGGGCCGCCCAGGTGGCCGACCCCACGAATCGCAGCGCCGACTCGGTGGGCACGACCCGCACGTCATGCCCCGACTCGGTGAACAGGCGGAGCAGTGCTGCGGCCTTGTACGCCGCGATCCCACCCGCGACGCCAAGGATGACACGCGGACGCTGCCCAGTCAGCTGGGTTCCTCTAGCGGCTCGGCGCGGAGCAGGCCCTCATTGATCTCGCGCAGCGCGATCGACAGCGGCTTCTCCTGGGGATAGGTCTCCACGAGGGGCCCAACGTACTCCAACAACCCCTCGCTCAGCTGTGCGTAGTACGCGTTGATCTGCCGGGCCCGCTTGGCCGCGTGGATGACCAGTGAGTACTTCGAATCCGTGGTCTCGAGCAGGTCGTCGATCGGCGGGTAGGTGATGCCCTCATGCCGCTGGGGGTTGCCGGACACAGCACTCCTGGATGGGTTTCGAGGTGGGTCCCTGCGCATGCGCGGCGGACCGTGATCAGAGCAAGTCTAGCAACCGACGTGCGGCACGGACCACGTCGTCGTTGACGACGACAACGTCGAACTCCGTCGAAGCGGCCATCTCCACGCGGGCCCGGTCGAGGCGGCGCTGGATGGCCCGATCGTCGTCGGTCCCGCGGCCCCGCAGCCTGGCCTCGAGCTCGGCGAAGCTGGGCGGCGTGAGGAAGACGGACAGCGATCCGGGCACCGAGGCGCGCACCTGCCGGGCCCCCACGAGCTCGATCTCCAGCAGGACCGTCTCCCCGGCAGCCAGACGATCGAGCACTGCGGCCCTTGGCGTCCCGTAACGGTTGCCCGCGAACTCAGCCCATTCGAGGAAGCCGCCCTCCGCGATCACCCGGGCGAACTCCTCGGGCGTCAAGAAGTGGTACGCAACGCCGTCGACCTCCCCCTCGCGGGGTGGCCTGGTCGTCGCTGACACCGAGACCCAGAGGTCTGGACGGATCCGGCGCACCTCAGCGACGACAGTGCCCTTGCCGACCCCGCTGGGACCAGTGAGCACGACGAGCCGCCCGGTCATCCGCCGGCGCCTGGCGGCCCGAACCGGCGCTGCACCCCCGGCGCAGGGGCGCCGCGTTGCGCCTGCCCGGATCCGGGGC
>JBAVLA010000176.1:0-1880 GCA_049688595.1 Candidatus Nanopelagicales bacterium
CATCGTCGACACCAAGGCCGTCGCCGCCGAGGCCAAGCTGGACGGCAAGTTCCTCCTGTCGTGCACCGACGACTCCCTGCCCGCCGCCGACGCCGCCCGGCTGTTCAAGGGCCTGCTCGACGTCGAATATCAACTCTTGCCGATGTTCCGAGCCGGGTCTGGGGCGGAGCATCGCGCGTTGTCGCTGGTCGCGGCCGTGTAGACACGACGCGAGGCGTCTCGCCGAGATCCTTGACTTCTTCCCTGATTCCTGAAGTCTTCTCATGTTGACGTGTGGTGTTCGGGAATGGTGAAGTCCGGGTGGAGGCTGGGATGGCGTCGCTGGCGGTGGTGCGTGACATCCGGTCCCCGCGTTCCCTGGACTCGGCTGAGCAGGCGGCGGCCTACCAGGAGGACTTGATCGCCGAGTACGTGCTGGCCCGTGCGGCGCACGGGGTGGTTGATGCGACGGTGCGGGCGGACCTGGCGGCGGTGACCGAGTTCCTGGACTGGGCGGGTTGTCCGGCGTGGGAGGTGACGGCGCGTCATGGTGACCGGTTCCTGGCCGAGGCGCAGCGAGACCGGGCCGTGAAGACGCGGCGGATGAAGGCGAGCCGGATCGCGGAGTTCTACCGCTTCCTCGAGGTGCGCTACCAGGGCGAGATCCATGAGTTGACCGGTCGGGTGGTGACCAGCCCGATCGACTCGGTGAACCGGCCCAGCAGCAGCGGTGACTACGGGGTGCGGGTCCCGCCCTCGTCGGCCGAGCTGGCCGGGTTCTTCCGCCGCTGGCGCGAGGGGCTGCCGACCGCGCGCAAGTGGCGTACGGCGGCCCGCAACTACGCGATGGCCCGGCTGGTCACCGAGGTGGGGCTGCGCGCCTCGGAGTGTTGCCGGTTGACGCTGGACGACCTGCACTTCGAGCACGGCCCGTTGGGCAAGGTCCACGTCCGGTTCGGCAAGGGAGCCCGTGGGTCCGGGCCGCGGGAGCGGCTGGTGCCGATGCTCGGCGAGGCCCGGCCGCTGCTGGTGTGGTGGGTGACCCAGGTGCGCGGAGACTTCGACGACGACTTCGACCTGCCGGGGGCGGCGCTGTTCCCCTCCGAGCGGGGCGGTCCGGCCGATGCCGAGGCGTTCCGGCTGGCGCTGGTCGCCGCGGCGCGGCTGCACCTGCAGGGGCCGGTGCGGGCGCTGACCCCGCACGTGCTGCGCCACGCCTGCGCCTCGGGTCTCTATCGTGACGGTGTGGGCCTGGTCGCGATCCAGCGGTTGCTGGGGCACGGCTGGTTGACCACGACGATGCGGTACGTGCACGTGGCCAGCGAGTCCATCGAGGCCGAGTATGCCCGCGCCGCCGAGCAGGCTGCGGGCCGGTTCACCAGCGCACGACCGGAGTGGAGGTAGACGGCGATGCGGTGGAACCTGCGGATGGTCGCGGCCCAGCGCGGGGTGTGGAAGGCCAGCGACCTGCGCCGGGCGCTGGCCGAGGCCGGCCTGTCGATCTCGGCAGGCAAGATGTCGCACCTGTGGTCGGGTACGCCGGTCTCCGTGCGCCTGGATGACCTGGAGGTGATCTGCGCCGTGCTGCAGTGCAGCCCCGCCGACCTGCTGCTGCCCGAGCCGGCCGCGACACTGGCCACTGCGGTGGTCGACAGGCAGCCCGTTTCGGGCGCCGAGATCCGCCCGGTGCGCCGGGGCGGGTCTCGCACGGCGCCACCGGTGTGACGGTGGCGACCGGCACGGCGGTGGTGTGCGTCGACTGCGGCGGTAGCGCGGCCCCACCACGCCAAGGGCCGCTGCGCCCGCTGCTACGCGCGCAGCCGGATCCGGGTCGTGGACTGCATCGACTGCGGCCGGCGGGGCCCCGAGCATCGCGGTGGCCGGTGTGCTCGGTGCTACCG
>JBAVLA010000177.1:0-24503 GCA_049688595.1 Candidatus Nanopelagicales bacterium
ACCAGGCATGGCCATTCGCTGTCTGGGGGCCTGAGCTCGCAGCAGTGGCCACCGGGCAGGGGGTCGGGTTGCAGTGTGCGTGCCACCCACCCATTGTAACGGCTAGATAACTCGACATCCGATGCGCCCAAGAATGTAGAGTGCTTTAGCCGTTACATACCGGCGCTGCTCACGTCACGCCCGGCGCTGGCGGAGCTGCGAGCAGGCCCTGCACGTCGGCCCCGGTGCCTCGTCCTGTACCCGCCGCTCCGCCCGCGGGTCGAGTCTGCGCCCGCAGTAGCTGCGCCCAGCGTCGCCAGCCAAATGCCAGCGGCCACCCGGGATGCCGAACCACACGAGGGTGAAGTCCTCCACCTCGACCGGCTCCACCTCGACCGGCTTCGGCTTGAGCGGGATCACGTTGGACATGGCTTCGGCGATCTTCGCGTCCCTGCCGGCAGCCGCGTGCTGGTAGCGCATGGCTGCCTGCACTGTGGAGTGCCCGAGGCGGGCTTGGAGCTCGGCGAGCGTGGCCCCGGTCTGTGCGGCTGTCGTCGCACTGAAGTGCCTCAGGTCATGCCATCGCAGCGTGGGTAGCCCCACTGCCTCACGAGCCCGGTAGAACGGCTTGTAGAGGCTGCTGGGCGCCATGTGGGCGCCGTTGCGGGTACCGGGGAACAGTAGGGCGTCAGGCTTGTTGGGCAGGCTCGCGAGGTAGTCGCCGAGGGCGCCCCGAACGTGCGGCGGGATCGTCACGTCACGCATGCCGGCTGCGCTCTTGGGTGTGCCCACGAGCACGTCCCCATCGACGCGCACGACGCCGCGCCGGACCTGGACCCGGATGGGCTGGCCGTCGTCGTCGCACGCGATGTCTTGCTCGCGGAGCTCGGTGGCCTCCCCGAACCGGAGACCACACCACGCCGAGAGCAGGACCATGACGCGGTACTTCGCGCTGGGCATCGCATCGGCGAGCTGGTGGACCTGCACCGGCGTGGGAAGGTCGCCGGTGGGACGCTTCGCGGCCTTGCCCGCGCCCTTGATCCGGCAGGGGCTCACGGCAATGTGCTCGTCGTCAACGGCGCCGTTGAAGATGGCGCGGCATAGCTCGTATTGGTGCTTCCTCGCTGTCGCGGGCAGCTTCAAGCCGGTGTACCAGCGCTTCACCTGGTCGCGGGTGATCGTGTCCAGACGGTACTTGTCGAGAGCGCCGAAGTTGCCGAGCATCCGGCGGTACTCCGAGCGGGTGCGTGGCTTCAGGTCCCGCTCTGCAACCCACTTCGCGGCGTACTCGGCAAAGGTGGGTGGCAGCGGCTTGCCGGTGTCGGGGTCGTCGAGCTGCTGGCCGACATAGGTGCCGGCTGCGAGCTCGGCGCGGGTGCGAGCCATCCAAGCGGCTGCCTGCTTTGGGGTCTCCCACTCGCTGGTGTACTGCTTGCCGTGGTGGGTGAAGCGTGCCCGGAACCGGCCCGATGGCCGTAGGTCTATGCCCTTGGGCAGTGGTGTTGCCATGGTGCTCCCCGTCCTCGTCTTGTCCCGTCTTGTCCCGCGGGAGGCGCTACGGGCGTGTTGTCCGCGGGACAACTCGGGACAACTTCTGGGACAAGAGTACCGCATCCGGGCGCATAGCCCCGCCTACGAAACCGTGCCTGACAAGCACGGATGCATACCGCTCGTGCGTGCCATGCAACAGGTTCGATCCCCGTATCGCCCACCACACGAAACCCCCGGTCAACCGGGGGTTTTCGCTTTTCCCGGAACGTTCGGGACAACGCAGCTCCCGCTGTGCGGCCGGGACCTGAACCTCGACCCGAACGGGCGGCTGCAAGCCGTCCTGCTCGCCGCGCTGGTGGACGCACCCCCACCCTGAGCGGGACGTCCCTGAGGGTCGTGCGGGGTCGCCGGGAATCAACCGGCGGGCGCCGATCGGATTCGGCAGCGCCCGCCCTGCGGCGCGCAGGAAATCCTTCCCCAGCGGGCCCGAACACGCTAGAAAGGGTCCGAGGCGACCACGGGGCCGGAAGGGGCCAGACTTGGCGCCTGTCAGTGAAGGGGTTGTGGTCGTATGCGGATCGGACTGGTCGCACCACCTTGGGTCCCTGTGCCGCCCACCGCGTACGGCGGCACCGAGACCGTCGTCGACAACCTCGCCCGCGAGTTGGCGGCGCGGGGCCACGACGTGGTCCTGTTCACCACCGGGGATGCCACCTGCCCCGTGCCGCGCCGCAGCGTGTTCGAGCACCCCCCGACGGACATGAACTTCAGCATGCCCGAGTGCCGGCACGTCCAGGCGGCGTACGCCGAGCTCGTCGGCTGCGAGATCATCCATGACCACACCACCCTCGGACCGATTTGGGCTGCGGCAGTCGGAACGGCTGTCCCCGTGGTCGTGACCGTGCACAACCGGTTCGACGCGATCAGCCGGCCCGTCTACAGGCAGGTCGCCCGATCTGCAGCCGTAGTGGCCATCTCCCACAGCCACCGCGCCACGGCCCCGGAGGTCGACGTGGCGGCGGTGATCCACCATGGAGTGGATGCGGCCCGGTACCCGTTCGGCAGCGGAGCCGGGGGGTACGTGTTGTTCGTGGGGCGCATGTCAGCGGACAAGGGGGTGGCCGACGCGATCCGGATCGCCAGGGCGGCCGGGATTCCCCTCAAGATCGCAGCGAAGATGCGCACGGCCGAGGAGCGGGCATACTACGAGTCCCATGTGCAGCCCGAGCTCGGGCCGACCGTGACGTACCTGGGCGAGGTGTCGCCGGCCCAGCGCGACCAGTTGCTGGCGGATGCGCGCGCCCTGGTCAACCCCATCCAGTGGCCCGAGCCGTTCGGGATGGTCATGCTCGAGGCAATGGCCTGCGGGACCCCGGTCGTGGCCTACGGCAACGGTGCCGCACCGGAGATCGTGCGCGACGGTCGCACGGGCTTCATCTGCGCCGACGAGGCTTCGGCTGCCCGGGCGCTGGCCATCGTCGGCGGGATCGACCGGGCCGCCTGCCGCGCAGAGGTCGAGGGGTACTTCTCGGCCGAGCGCATGGCCGCCGAGCACGAGGCGCTGTACGAGCGGGTGCTCGCCGGTCCTGGGCGCAAGCACGGCCCGATGGGTTCGGCCTGACATGGCCGACCAGTGGCGGGCCACCGGCGATCCTTCGACTGGTCCTGCGTCGACCGGCCTGGCCGCCACGGTGACGCTGGTGGAGGGCACGACCTTCTGCATCAGCTCCCCTGCCGGTGACATGCTCGATGGGACGTCGATGGGGTTGTTCGTGCGCGACGTCAGGCTGCTGTCGCGGTGGGGGCTGCGGATCGACGGTGCGACCCTCGAACCGCTCATGGTGGACCCTGAGGGCCTGTATGCCGCGACCTTCGTCGCGCGCGGACCGGCGGTGCCCCACCGGGGAGGTCCGATTGGCTCCGGCGATCCACCCCGCCTACCTGCCGCTGGCCCTGACCAACGTCATGCTCGCAGGTGCGCGGATGGACATCGAGGTCACGAAGGAGGGCTTCTCAGTCGCCAACCTGCCTCCGGGCCTGCGCCTCGTGCCGGAGCCGCGACGCGCCACGACAGCCCTCCTCCCCGACCTGTAGCCGCCGCGTGGCAATGGGCCTCGTGATGATGAGCCGTCGACTCAGGCCGCGCACCGGCGCGAACAGATCGCACATCCGGCCAATCGGTTCCCCCTACGGCGCCAGGGACTAGCCTCAAGGCTGTGACGAATCCCTTCCTCGATGCCGGTCGCCCTGATCCGCAGTGGTACCGCACCGCGGTCGTCTACGAGGTGTTCGTCCGCGGCTTCCTGGACAGCAACGGCGACGGCAACGGCGACCTGCGCGGGCTGGCCGCGAAGTTGGACTACCTGCAGTGGCTCGGCGTGGACTGCCTGTGGCTGCTGCCGTTCTACTCGTCCCCGCTGCGCGACGGTGGCTACGACATCTCCGACTTCCTGAGCGTGCACCGGGACTACGGATCGACCGAGGATGCCGTCGCCCTCATCGAGCAGGCCCACCAGCGAGGCATCCGCGTCATCGCGGACCTCGTCATGAACCACACGTCCGATCAGCACGCGTGGTTCCAGGAGTCGCGTTCGGGCCGGGACCACCCCCGGGCAGACTGGTACGTGTGGAACGACGACGACGCCCGCTGGCCGGAGGCGCGGATCATCTTCGTCGACCATGAGTCGAGCAACTGGTCGTGGGACAGCGCCCGCGGACAGTTCTACTGGCACCGGTTCTACAGCCACCAGCCAGATCTCAACTACCGCAACCCCCAGGTGCAGGAGGCGATGCTTGCGGTCGTAGACCATTGGCTGGGCATGGGGCTGGACGGCTTCCGGCTGGATGCCGTGCCCTACCTGTACGAGGCCGACGGGACCACGGGGGAGAACCTGCCGGAGACCCACGCGTTCCTGCGCCGGCTGCGGGCCCACGTGGACGACCGCTTCCCGGGTCGCGTGCTGCTGGCCGAGGCGAACCAGTGGCCCGAGGACGTCGTTGAGTACTTCGGCGACGGCGACGAGTGCCACATGTGCTTCCACTTCCCGCTCATGCCGCGCATGTTCATGGCCCTGCGGCGCCAGAGCGCCGGCTCCGTGCACGACATCCTGGCCGGCATCCCGCAGATCCCCGACGGCTGCCAGTGGGGGATCTTCCTGCGCAACCACGACGAGCTGACGCTGGAGATGGTCACCGACGAGGAGCGCGACTACATGTACCAGCAGTACGCCACGGATCCGCGCATGCGCCGGAACGTCGGGATCAGCCGGCGGCTGTTCCCCCTTGTCGACAACGACCGCAGGCAGGCCGAGCTGCTGCACTCGCTGCTGTTCACGCTGCCAGGGACCCCCATCCTCTACTACGGGGACGAGATCGGGATGGGCGACAACATCACCCTGGGCGACCGCGACGGCGTTCGGACGCCGATGCAGTGGACCCCCGACCGCAACGGCGGCTTCTCGCGGGCTGACTTCACGTCGGTCTACCTGCCGCCGACCATGGATCCCGTCTACGGGTTCGGCGCCCGCAACGTCGAGTCCAGCCAGCGCGACGGCGCCTCGTTCCTGCACTGGATGCGCCGCATGATCCAGGTCCGGCGCGGCCACCCGGTCCTCGGGTTGGGCGGGCTGACCCTCCTGGCAGTCTCCACCCCGGCGATCCTGGCCTACCTGCGCACCCCGTCGTCTTCACGTGAGCGACCCATCCTGTGCGTGGCCAACTTCTCGGGGGCCGCACAGCCGGTCGAGCTCGACCTGACAGAGAAGGCGGGCATGCGCCCTGTCGAACTGCTCGGCGGATCCGAGTTCCCCCTCATCGGCCAGCTTCCGTACCTGCTGACGCTTCCCCCCTTCGGCTTCCTCGCCTTCGAGCTCGTGGCGCCCGAGCCGTCATGACGAGCCCCTTCCCGCCGGCAGCTGGGTCACCACCCTCACGAACACTCCGCGCACGAGCACGGCAGCCGCGACATCGTGCAGACTGATGACCGATTCGACGATTGGACGGCGATCATGGCGAGGCAGGCAGGGCGTTTCCTCCGAAGACGTCAGCTGCGAGGTGCAGGCGCGCAGTTGGTTATCGTTGCCAACCGCCTGCCAGTGGAGCACAACCAGGAGGAGGGCTGGCGGCGCGCGCCGGGCGGCCTGGTGTCCGCGATGGACTCAGTCCTCCGGGATCGGGAGGCAACCTGGGTCGGGTGGAGCGGGCAGTTCGAGGACGAGGACGGGGCTGGCGCCCCGGCGCTGCCCGACCGGATCGGCGACGTGCAGCTGGTCGAGATCGGGCTGACCGCCGAGCAGGTTGCGGCGCACTACGACGGGTTCTCCAACGGGGCCCTGTGGCCCAACTACCACGGCGGGATCGTCCCCCCCGCGTACCACCGCCACCAGTTCGTCACGCATCGCGACGTGAACGAGTTGTTCGCCGGCGCGGTCGCCGAGGCGGCGGGGCCGGATGCCCTCGTATGGGTGCATGACTACCAGCTGCAGCTGGTCCCTGCGATGCTGCGCAGGCTTCGCCCTGACCTGCGCATCGGCTTCTTCCTGCACATCCCCTTCCCTCCGCTCGAGGTCTTCAGCCAGATCCCTTGGCGACGTCAGATCGTCGAGGGGCTGCTCGGCGCCGACGTGATCGGCTTCCAGACGCACGACGCGGTCGGCAACTTCGTCCGCGCGGCGCATCGCTTCGGCGAGGTCGAGGACTGCCCCGGCGGGTTGACCCTTGCAGCCGACCCGGCGCGACTCATCACCGTCCGGGCCTTCCCGATCGGGATCCGGGCGACCGACTACGCCGACCTCGCCAAGCGCCCGGAGATCCGCCAGCGCGCCCGGCAGGTCCGCAGAGACGTGGGCGATCCTGCCGTCCTGCTGCTCGGCGTGGACCGGCTGGACTACACGAAGGGCATCGACGCGCGCATCCAGGCGGTCACCGAGCTGCTACTCGATGGAGAGCTGGATCCCAGGCGCACGGCGTTCATCCAAGTGGCGCCGCCGACGCGCGCCAAGGTCGAGGAGTACCAGAAGATCCGCGACGAGGTGGAGCTCCTCGTCAGCCGGGCTAATGGGACCCTTGGCCCGCTGGGCACCAATCCCATCCACTACCTGCACCAGCCCATGCCGGCCGAGGAGCTCGTCGCGCTGTACTCGGCCGCCGACGTGATGCTGGTCACACCTCTGCGCGACGGGATGAACCTGGTCGCCAAGGAGTACGTGGCAACCCGGACCGCGAACACGGGGGCGCTCGTGCTCAGCGAGTTCACCGGCGCCGCGGAGCAGATGGGCAGGGCGTGGCTGGTCAACCCCTACGACATCGGAGGCATGAAGCGCACGATCATGGAAGCCCTCGCCGAGCCGGCGCCCGCCGCGCGCACCCGGATGGCTGACTTGCGAGCCGGCGTCTTCGCCCAGGACGTCACCTGGTGGGCGAACGACTTCCTGACCGCCCTCCGGGGCGATGGCCCTGCCGATTCGGAGGGCCTTCCAGATGAACTCATCCAAGCGATCGACGGGCTCAAGCCCGAGCGCCCGCTCCTCGTCGCCCTCGACTTCGACGGGACGCTGTCGCACCTGGTCCCCGAGCCTTCCATCGCCCGACCCGCTCCCGGGGTCCTCGAGGCCTTGGAACGCCTCGGGCGGGCACCGCGGACCAGCGTGGTGATCATCTCCGGTCGGGCCCTGCACGACCTGGCCGAGGTCAGCGGCGCCGCCGAGCTGGCCCTGCTAATCGGTTCGCACGGTCAGGAGCACGGGCGCCCGATGGCGCTGTCGGACGACGAGTCGACGCGGCTGGCCTCCCTGCGCGCCGCCGCGAAGGATGCCATCGCCACTGCGAGCGGCGCCTGGATCGAGGACAAGCCCGCCGGGTTCGGCGTCCACGTGCGGGCCTGCTCGCCCGCAGATGCCGAGCGCGTGGTTGAACGGGTCCGGTCCTTGGCCGACCCGGCGCGGGGTGCCCATGCGATCGAGGGGAAGTTGGTCATCGAGATCTCGGTCCGACCGCTGGACAAGGGCAGCGCGCTGCAGGCGATGATCGACCAGCACCGCGACTGCTTGGTCGTGTTCGCCGGCGACGACGTGACCGACGAGACGGCCATGGCGGCGCTGCGACCCGAGGACATCTCGATCAAGGTGGGCGACGGCGATAGCATCGCGCGCCACAGGATTGCCGACCCGACGCAGATGGTCGATGTCCTCTCCGCGCTTGCCCGAGTTCGGGGCAGTTGACGGCCGCCCCCTGGTCGTTGCCGACCCTGGCGGCGGCGAGGGCCCGGAAGTCCGCGACATCGTCGGCGAGCAGGACGCCATCCATTCCTGCCGTCGGCCTGCTCCAGGCGCCAGCCCGCGGGCAGGTGGGTCACCCATTCTGGGAGTGACCTCCGTGACGTCCCCGCTGCGGGGTGCACCGCGACGCTCGCCATGACCCGAGGGCACTCCGGAAGGCGCGGCGGTAGGCTTGGGGCCGTCGCCGGTCGGGCGGCAGCACGCACTGAGGAGGGCCATGGAATCCCGGCACGTCAACGTCGTCATCGCTGGTCAATCGGTGGTTCATCCCATCGGTGACGAGCAGACGTGGGGCGACGTGCTCTCGCCGTTCGTGCCGGGCCTGCGCGGTGTCGCCGTCGCCAGAGTGGATGGCGAACTCGTCGACCTGGATCAGCCGGCCCAGGCCGGCGCGACCGTCGAACCGGTCCTTGTCAGCGAACCCGATGGCCTGCGTGTGCTTCGGCACTCGACGACCCACGTGATGGCACAGGCTGTCCAGGACATCTTCCCCGAGGCCAAGCTGGGCATCGGTCCTCCGATCGAGAACGGCTTCTACTACGAGTTCGATGTGGCCGAGCCGTTCACCCCCGAGGACCTCGCCCGGATCGAGAAGCGGATGGGGGAGATCCTCAAGCAGGGTCAGCGGTTCGTCCGGCGGGTCGTGACGGAGTCCGATGCTTGGGCGGAGCTGTCCGACGAGCCGTACAAGTGCCGGCTTCTCGGCAGCGAGGGCGGCGCGGATGTCATGGAGGTCGGCGGCCGCGAGCTGACGATCTACGACAACGTGGACCTGCGGACCGGGGAGAAGGCGTGGGGTGACCTCTGCCGTGGACCCCACGTGCCGACCACCCGGCTGATCGCCCCCAACGCCTTCAAGGTGATGCGCTCGAGCGCCGCCTACTGGCTGGGCAACCAGGCCAACGAGCAGCTGCAGCGCATCTACGGCACCGCGTGGCCGGACCGGGACGGCCTGAAGCAGTACCTGACCTTCCTCGAGGAGGCCGCGAAACGCGACCACCGTCGCATCGGTGCTGAGCTCGACCTGTTCAGCTTCCCGGACGAGGTCGGCTCGGGCCTGGCTGTGTTCCACCCGAGGGGCGGGATCATCCGCCGGACGATGGAGGACTACTCGCGCCGCCAGCACGAGGCTGCCGGATACGAGTTCGTCTACACCCCGCACATCACGAAGGGCCACCTCTTCCAGGTCTCCGGGCACCTCGACTGGTACGCCGAGAGCATGTACCCCGCGATGCACATCGACGAGGAGGTCGACGCCGAGGGCAACGTCCGCCGGGCGGGGGCCGACTACTACCTCAAGCCGATGAACTGCCCGTTCCACAACCTGATCTTCCGGTCGCGGGGCCGCTCGTACCGCGAGCTGCCGCTGCGGCTGTTCGAGTTCGGCTCGGTCTACCGGTATGAGAAGTCCGGCGTCGTTCACGGCCTGACCCGCGTGCGCGGAATGACCCAGGACGACGCGCACATCTACTGCTCGAAGGAGCAGATGGGCGCCGAGCTTCGCTCCCTGCTGGCCTTCGTGCTCGACCTGCTCAAGGACTACGGCCTCGACGACTTCTACCTGGAGCTGTCGACCCGCAACCCCGACAAGTACGTGGGTGAGTTGGATGAGTGGGAGGAGGCGACCGAGACCCTGCGGCAGGCCGCGGAGGAGTCGAGGCTGGAACTCGTCCCGGATCCCGGCGGAGCTGCCTTCTACGGGCCGAAGATCTCCGTCCAGGCCCGGGACGCGATCGGTCGGACCTGGCAGATGTCGACGATCCAGGTGGACTTCCAGCTGCCGCGGCTTTTCGAGCTCGAGTACCAGGCTGCTGACGGCTCCCGCCAGCGGCCGATCATGATCCACCGCGCGCTGTTCGGTTCCGTCGAGCGGTTCATCGGAGTGCTCACCGAGCACTACGCGGGCGCCTTCCCGCCCTGGTTGGCCCCTGTGCAGGTCGTGGCGATCCCGATCGCCGAGCGGCATGTCCAGTACCTCCAGGGGGTCGCGGCGGACCTGCGCGCGGCGAGCGTACGCGTCGAGGTGGACGCCTCGGACGACCGCATGCAGAAGAAGATCCGCACCGCCCAGCGCGCGAAGGTCCCATTCATGCTGATCGCCGGAGACGACGACATCGCGGCGGATGCGGTCAGCTTCCGCTACCGGGACGGCACGCAGCGCAACGGCGTGCCTGTCGAGGAGGCCGTTGCCGAAGTCGTCGCCGCCATCGCCGAGCATCGCCAGGTCTGACCCGCGGGCGACGCCGGACGCGCATCCCGCGGGATGTGCCCTGGGTGAGCCGTCGCCTGGCCCCCGGACTGGGGTAGCGTCGTCACGTGCTCGGCATCAGCCGCGAGCCGGCCGACCCAAACCGACAGGAGGTCGCTGGGATGGGGCATGACGCGTGGGACCGTCTGTGGACGCCGTACCGGATGGCCTACATCCGGGGGGAGAGCCGGCCCAAGGACGACTCAGCCGGTCCCGAGTGCCCGTTCTGCTTGGGCCGAGACTCCGACGAATCCCTCGTCGTGGCCCGCGGGGAGCACACGTTCGTCGTGATGAACCTGTATCCGTACAACCCCGGGCACGTGCTGGTCTGCCCATTCCGGCACGTCGCCGACCTGACCGACCTGACCGCGGAGGAGTCCGCGGAGCTGTCCGGGTTCACGGTGCGGATGATGCGCGCCATCCGGGCTGCCAGCGGCCCGCACGGCTTCAACATCGGCCTGAACCAGGGCTCAGCCGCGGGAGCCGGGATCTCGGGACACCTTCATCAGCACATCGTGCCCCGATGGAGCGGGGACTCGAACTTCATGACGACCGTCGCCGGGTCGAAGACGATGGTCATGCTGCTGGAGGAGTCACGGGACCTGCTGGCGAAGGCACTGGCCGACATCGCTTGACCCCAGGCGCGACGACGGCGTCGGGCCGACCTGGACCCCTAGATGCTGGCCGTGCGGCTCCACGCTGATGCCGACGACCCTGAGGTGCTCGACCCGGAGCTGCCGGTGTCCGGAGTCGGCGAGCTGCTGCCACCCCCGTAGCCACCCATGCCTGGGCCGCCGTGGCGCCCGCCGTGGCCGCGTCCCAGGCCGAGCCCCACTCCGGGCCCGCCCTTGCCATCCAACCAGTTCTCGATGCGCTCGTCGAGCGCGGCGAGGATCTCGTCTGCGCGGGCCTGGGTGATGTCGCCGTCAGCGACTGCCTGCTCGACCTCCGCGGTGATGATCTTGCGGAACCCACTGGCGAGCTCGTCGGCCTTGTCACCCGCGAGCTTGCGCAGGGTCGTGCCGTCCTTCAACTTCGTGCGGACCTCGTCGACGGTCAGGCCCAGCACGTCCTTGTACAGGGCCTCCATCTGGGCACGTTGCTCCTCGCGGCGCTCCTGGTGCTCTGCCTTGTCCTCGGAGCGGGCGTCCTCCAGCGCCTTCTCGATCGTGTCGGCCTGGCCCTGCGTGATGGTGCCCTTGCTGACGAGGCCCTCGAGGACCTCCGCCACCCGGCCGGCGGGGCCTTCCCCGCTCGCGGCGGCAGCGACGCCAACCCCCACGAGTCCGGTCAGTGCCACTCCGGCGAGGGCAGCAGCAAAGGTTCGCTTCATGGTGGTCTTCCCTCCCTGACGACCGGCCCGGCGACCGACTCGGACAGAGCCTGCACGTTGCGCGTGCTGGGCCTGTGCGGGAATCGTAAGCGCCCGGTAAGGCGCTCGAGGCAGACGGCCACTGCCTCCTCGCATGCAGCGTGCTCGTTTGACCTGTCGCGATCGACTCCGCCGTGATGGGATGGGGCCCATGTCGAAACCCGCTCCCATTCGCGCCGTGATGGACGCCAACGAGGCGGTGGCTCGGGTCGCCCACGCATACAGCGAGGTGATCCCGATCTACCCGATCACGCCGGCCTCCCCGATGGCCGAGCACGCCGACGCCTGGAGCGCCAAGCAAGTCGCGAACCTGTGGGGGACTGTGCCCGAGGTGACGTCCCTGCAGAGCGAGGCAGGTGCGGCGGGTGCCCTGCACGGCGCGGTCACCCGCGGAGCCCTGGGTACGACGTTCACGGCCTCCCAGGGCCTGCTGCTGATGATCCCGAACATGTACAAGATCGCTGGCGAGCTGACCCCGACGGTCATCCACGTGGCCGCCCGCACCCTGGCGACCCACGCCCTGAGCATCTTCGGCGACCACTCCGACGTGATGGCCGCCCGGCAGACCGGCTTCGCCATGCTCGCCGCCTCCAGCGTCCAGGAGGCCAGCGACTTCGCGGCCGTTGCGCACGTGGCGACCCTGGCCAGCCGCATCCCGTTCATGCACTTCTTCGACGGCTTCCGGACCAGCCACGAGCTGGGCACCGTTGAGCTGATCGACTACGACACGCTCCGCGACCTGATCGATCCGCGCGACCTGGCCGCCCACCGTCTGCGCGGCCTGGACCCCGACCGTCCGCTGCTGCGGGGCAGCGCGCAGAACCCGGACGTGTTCTTCCAGGCAAGGGAGGCGGCCAACCCGTTCTACGACGCCGTTCCGGGCATCGTTGCCGGGACGCTCGACCGGATCGCCGACGTCACCGGGCGCCGGTACGGGCTCGTGGACTACGTCGGACATCCCAACGCCGACCGGGTCATCGTGCTGATGGGGTCGGGCGCAGGTGCGGTTGGGGAGGCCGTTCGCACGCTGGTCGGGCGCGGCGAGCGGGTCGGCCTGGCCGTGGTGCGGCTGTACCGGCCGTTCCCAGTCGCCGAGCTGCTGGCCGCGCTCCCGACCACGGTCCGGACGCTGGCCGTGATGGACCGCACGAAGGAGCCTGGCGCGCCGGCCGACCCGCTGCACCTGGATGTGCTGGCCGCCCTGGCCGATCCGGCCGCGGCTGAACGGTTCGCCGGGCGCCTGCCCCGGACGATCGGCGTGCGATACGGGCTGTCCAGCAAGGAGTTCACGCCGGCCATGGCCGCTGCTGTCTATGGGGAGGCCCGCAGGCGCAAGCCGCTGCGCCAGTCCGTCGTCGGCATCGTCGACGACGTGTCGCGCAACTCACTGACGGTGCCCAAGGACTTCCCGGCCGACGCCGCCCGGATCCGTGCCGTCTTCTACGGACTCGGTTCCGACGGCACCATAGGAGCCAACAAGAACACTGCCATGATCGTGGGCGGAGCCACGGACCTCAACGTCCAGGCCTACTTCGTCTATGACTCCAAGAAGTCCGGATCGGTGACCGTCAGCCACCTGCGTTTCGACGTCGAGCCGATCGAGAGCACCTACCTGGTGTCCGACGCCACCTTCGTCGGCGTGCACCAGTGGAGCCTCATGGAGCGCCTGGACGTTCTGGCCGTTGCTGGGAACGGGGCCCGCGTCCTGCTCAACTCGCCCTACCCGCCGGAAGAGGTGTGGGACCGCCTGCCGCTGGAGGTCCAACAGCAGGTGCTCGACAAGGAGCTCGACCTGTGGTCGGTCGACGCCTCTGCCGTAGCCCGTGGGGCCGGCATCGGCGGGCGGATCAACACCGTGATGCAGGCCTGCTTCTTCGCCATCTCCGGTGTGCTCCCACTCGAGGAGGCGATGCCCCGGCTGGCCGAAGCAGTTCGCAAGTCCTACGGGAAGCGCGGGTCGGTGGTCGTGGAGCGCAACCTCGCCGCGATCGCGGCGGCGACCGACCAGCTTCATCGAATCGAGATCCCTGCCGCGGCGACGGCCACCCACCGCCGCCGCCCGCCCGTCCCCGAGCACGTCCCCGAGTTCGTGACCCGGGTGACGGCCCGCATGATCGCCGGTGAGGGTGACCTTCTGCCGGTCAGCGCCCTGCCGGTCGACGGCGGCTTCCCGACCGGGACAGCTGCCTTCGAGAAGCGGATGATCGCCACCGAGATCCCGATCTGGGAGCCGGACCTGTGCATCGACTGCGGCAAGTGCGCGATCGTGTGCCCGCATGCCTCGATCCGACTGAGTGTGTTCGACCCGAAGCAGAACGACATGCCCGGTCCAGCGGACCTGCCCAGCAAGCCGTTCCGCAACCGCGAGAAGCCCGGCCTCGCGCTCACAGTCCAGGTCGCCCCTGACGACTGCACCGGCTGCGGCGTGTGCGTGGCCCAGTGCCCGGCGTTCGACAAGTCCGAGGTGCGTCGCAAGGCGATCAACATGCGCCCGGTCGCCGAGCACGCCGACACCGAGCGCGCCAGGTGGGAGGCGTTCCTTGCGCTGACGCCCGCGGATCCAGCCACTTGGGCGCCCGACACCGTCAAGACGTCGCAGCTGCGAATGCCGCTCATGGAGTTCTCCGGAGCCTGCGCCGGGTGTGGGGAGACGCCATACCTCAAGCTGATCACGCAGCTGTTCGGCGAGCGCCTCCTGATCGCCAACGCGACGGGATGCTCCTCGATCTACGGTGGGAACCTCCCGACCACCCCGTACACCGTCAACGCCGACGGTCGCGGGCCGGCTTGGTCCAACTCGCTGTTCGAGGACAACGCCGAGTTCGGCTTGGGCATGCGCCTGGCGTTCGATCGCCAGCGCAGCCACGCCCTTCGGGTGCTCGCCGAGCTCGCCCCGGCGCTGGACCCCGACCTCGTTGTGCGGATCTCGACCGGCTTCACGCGCACTGACGACCTATCAGTCCGACAACAGCGCGCTGACGTGGCCGAGCTCGTCACCTGGCTGTCGAGGACGGCCAAGGACGACCCTCGGGCCGCTGCCCTGATCGACCTGTCCACCGCGCTGCAGCGGCGGTCGTTCTGGATCGTCGGAGGGGACGGCTGGGCCTACGACATCGGGTACGGCGGCCTGGACCACGTGCTCGCATCGGGGCGGGACGTGAACATCCTCGTGCTGGACACGGAGGTCTACTCCAACACGGGCGGCCAGCAGTCGAAGGCCACTCCCCGCGGCGCCGTGGCCAAGTTCGCAGCGGCCGGAAAGGGCCTGCGCAAGAAGGACCTGGGCCTGGAGGCGATAGCCTACGGCGACGTCTACGTCGCGCAGGTCGCCCTGGGCGCAAGCGAGATCCAGACAGTCAAGGCGCTTGTCGAGGCCGAGGCGCACCCAGGGCCGTCGCTGGTGATCGCCTACTCGACGTGCATCGCGCACGGGTTCGACATGGGTGACTCGATGATCCACCAGAAGCTGGCCGTGACCTCCGGGCACTGGCCGCTGTTCCGGTACCGTCCGGCGGCCGACGGCTCGCCGTTCCAGCTGGATTCCAAGGCCCCGACGGTGCCATACGGCGAGTTCGCGCGCCAGGAAGCCCGGTTCGCGATGCTGTTCCGGTCCGACCCCGCCCGTGCCAAGGAGCTGCTGGCCCGCGCGGAGTCCGACATCACCGAGCGCTGGCGCTACTACGAGCAACTGGCGAGCATGCATCGGGTGGCACCACAGCCCGATCCCGGTCGGATCTCCGATCCGCGACTGAGTGAAGGGGAGAGCGACGAATGAGCGTGGACCTGACAAGCACCTATCTCGGCCTGACGCTGCGCAACCCGGTGGTCGCCTCACCCGGGCCGGTGACCGGCGACCCTGACCAGTGGCGGGCGCTGGACGACGCCGGCGTCGGGGCGATCGTGCTGCCCAGCCTGTTCGAGGAGGAGATCGAGTCCGACTCGTGGTGGATCTCCGACCTGCTGGACGCCGGACGTGACGTCGTCGCCGAGGCGTCCGACTACCTGCCCGAGTTCGAGGACTACTCGATCGGCCCGGACCGGTTCCTCGACCTGGTGACCCGCGCCAAGCAGACGGTCGGCGTCCCGGTCATCGCCAGCCTGAACGGCACCAGCCCGGGCGGCTGGGTCCACTACGCCTCGCGCCTTGTGGATGCCGGGGCAGACGCCATCGAGCTCAACGTCTACGACGTGATCACCGACCCGAGCGTAGCCGGGGCCATGGTTGAGGATCGCGTCGTCGACCTCGTGCGGACCGTCCGCTCGCAGGTGCCCGTCCCGTTGGCGGTGAAGATCGGACCGTGGTTCAGCGCGCTGGCGAACATGGCCACCAAGCTGGCTGCGGCGGGGGCTGACGGCCTGGTGCTGTTCAACCGCCTGTACCAGCCGGACATCGATCTCGCCGGGCCCTCTGTGCAGCCGAAGCTCACCCTGAGCATGCCGGGCAACGTCCGGCAGTCCGTGGCGTGGATCGGGATCCTGTCCGGCCAGGTGCCCCTGTCCCTGGCAGCCAGCGGCGGCGTGGACAGCTCGGAGGACGTGGTCAAGCTGATCCTGGCCGGAGCGGACGCGACCATGACGACTGCCTCCCTCTTGCGGCACGGCGCCGGACACGTCGAGCACCTCGTCACCGGCCTGGCCGCATGGCTGGAGGAGCGGGGCTACCAGTCGGTCGCCCAGGCGAAGGGGTCGGTCTCGCTGAGCAAGGCGGCTGAGCCCGACGCCTACCAGCGCGCCAACTACTACCAGACCCTGCATTCCTGGGGGCCCGTCCGGTAGTGCCGGGACGCCTACGCCGCGTCCGAGGGCGGGCGGACGGCATCGTCGTCGTGGCTGATCACGCGACCCTCGAAGGGCCGATCCTCCAGCGCCGCCCGCGGCTCGGGCCGGAAGTAGTTGGGATCCGCCTCGGTTCCGCGCGTGCGCGCCGCGTTGACCAGCACGACGGCCACGTATGGCAGCACGATGCCGGCGGCGACGGCAACCCACCGCCATACCCCGGGAACGACCACGGCGACGACGATCGCCACCATGCGGATGCCCATCATCACCAGGTAGGTGCGCTCCCGCGAGACCAGGTCGCGGGACGGCCCGGGCTGTGCGGAGGTGATCCTGAAGACCTGGTCCTCCCTGCGCATCTGTCCAGCCTACGACCGGACCGCGACATGCGGCATGCTGCGGATGCTGCAGCCAGCGAACAGACAGGATCCGACATGACCAACCGCACCTACCGCCTCACCGACATCGTCGGGACCAGCCCCGAGGGCATCGACGCCGCGATCCGCAACGGCGTCGCCCGCGCGTCGCAGACGATCCGACACATCGACTGGTTCGAGGTCGAGGAGATCCGGGGATACGTCCGCGACGGCAAGGTGGACCACTTCCAGGTGGAGATGAAGGTCGGCTTCCGGCTCGAGGACGCCTGACCTTCCAAGCGGGTGCAGTCGAGACCCATCAGATGGTCGGTTTCGATTGCAGGCTCCGGCGGACCGCTAGACCGCCTCGCTGGCCGACGACAGGTTGAACTCGGCGATCGCCAGCGGGGCCATCCTGGTGCGGGCGAACCAGTCCGCCCACTCCCTGGGCAGGCAGTCAGTGGGCGTGCCCGCGTCGGCGATCCGGCGGAGGATCCCCAACGGGGACTCGTTGAATCGGTAGTTGCCGGCTGCCCCGACGACCTCGCCACCCCGCACCACGTAGACGCCGTCCCGGGTCAGTCCCGTGAGCAGGAGGCTCTGCGGATCGACCTCGCGGATGTACCACAGGCACGTGACCACCAGGCCGTCCCCGACCCGGGCGGCGACCTCGTCCAGCGTGCCCGATGCTCCGCCCACGCCGGCCAGCAGGTTGTCGACCGGGGGGGTGCTTCCGATCCCCGCGAGCGTGGCGGAGTGCCGCGTCGTCATGAGGGCACGCAGGGTTCCCTCCGCGATCCAGTCCGTTGCCCCACGCGGCAGGCCGGCGTCGAACGGACTGCTCACCGGGGACGAGTGCACCGCCTGCAGGTGGTCGGCGCACTCCAGCCCGGGGGATCGCGGATCCGAGCGGAGCCAGAACGGGACCGTAGCCAGCCGTTCGCCGATCCGGGTGCCGCCCCCCGCTCGGCTGAAGGCGCTGCGCCCCTCGAGGGCATCGAGGGCACCGGCCGACCACACCAGGTACACCATCAGGTCCGCGACCGCGGATGGCGACAGCACGACGGTGTGCCGGCCGGGCGGCACCTCGATCCGGGTCGCCTGGGCAGCCAGGCCCCGCCGGACCTCGTCGGCGGTGGTGGCCAGGTCCATGTCGTCGAAGTGGCGCCCGGAGCGGCCCGCCCACGCCGAGCGGGTGCGACCCTGCGACTTCCCGGACAGCTCGAATCGGGCGGTCGGCTGGACGTGCCGCAGCCGAAGCCCACCGGTCGTGCCCAGGTACGACGTGGTCACGGCGTGCTCGGCGTACCCGTAGTGCTCGACGTCCCTCGCGGGCAAGACGTCCCCGAGCAGCAGGCTGACTGCCGCGAGGTCGTCGGGACCGACGCCCTCAGCCGGATCCGACCAGTCCGGCGACGCAGGACGGACAGCGACCTCGTCTGCTGCATCCTGCGCTGGCCCGGAGCCCACGGCCGCCCTGCGAGCCCTGCCGACCAACTCGGCCAGGTCGGCTGCCTCCGTGACCGTTCCGCTGGCCGTCCCGGACGCCAGCCCGCCGGGCAGCTCTGGCTGGGCGACGACGCACACCTGCTGCGCGGCGCTCAGCCCGTTCGTCGTCAGCGTGGAGTTCGCCCATCGCAGCGCGGCAACTGCGTGCTGCTCCACCAGCACGACCCCCCGATCCCGGCCCAGGAGCGACACGCCCATGTCCACGATCTGCTGCGGCCTCATGCGTGCGCCTCCCGCTCGGTGTTGAGCACCCGGACGTTGGAGAAGACCGCGGCAGGGCAGCCGTGGCTGACCGGGGCGACCTGACCCGGCTGAGCCTTCCCGCAGTTCAGCGCCCCACCAAGCAGGTAGGTGCCCGGCCCCCCGACGGCGGCAAGCGACGCCCAGAACCTGGGCGTGCTGGCCTGGTAGGCGACATCGCGAACCTGCCCCAAGATCCGGCCGGACCTGACGCGGAAGAAGCGCTGCCCCGTGAACTGGAAGTTGTAGCGCTGCATGTCGATGGACCACGACTTGTCACCGACGACGTAGATCCCGTCGGTCACGCCAGCGAGCAGCCCGCCCAGTTCCGGCCCGTCGGCGGCCGGCCGCAGGCTCACGTTGGGCATCCGCTGGACCGGCACGTGAACAGCGGAATCGGCGTACGCGCACCCGTTGGACCGGCCGAAAGCGTGCTCGGCAGCCATCCTGCGGTCCAGTTGGAAGCCGACGAGCCGACCGTTGCGGACGAGGTCGAACGATTGGGCCGCCACCCCCTCGTCGTCGAATCCGACCGTCGCCAGCCCGAATGCCGACGTGCGATCGCCGGTGACGTTCATCAGCTCGGATCCGTAGCGCAACTGACCCAGCTGGCTCAGGGTGGCGAAGGAGGTGCCCGCGTAGTTGGCCTCGTAGCCAAGAGCCCGATCCAGCTCGGTGGCGTGCCCCACGCTCTCATGGATCGTCAGCCACAGGTTCGTGGGGTCCAGCACCAGGTCGTATTCGCCCGGCTCGATCGAGGGTGCCGCAGCCTTCTCGGCCAGCCACTCCGGGAGGGCCGCCAACTCGGCGGACCAATCCCAGACGCCGTCCCCAAGCACGTACTCCCAACCCCTGGCCACCGGCGGCGCGCAGGTCCGCATGTCGAGGAACCCCGACGGCCCCACGTTGAACGCCGTGAGCTCCGAGGCCACGCGCGTGCGCTGCTGCAGGGTGTCCGTTCCGGCGCTGTCGGCGTAGTAGGTGACGTCGCGGGCAGCCGAGAATGAGGCTTCCACGCGCTGCACGTGCCTGCTGCGCAGAAGCTCGTCGCTTCGCGACTCCAGCACGGACATGACCTCGGCCTCGGCAATGTCGAAGGGGTCGACCTCGACCGGGCTGGCCCACGCGGCGCCGGGGTGCACAGGCTCGTCGGCCAGGTGCACCCGCTCCACGGCCGCCGGGGCGCAGATCCGGGCCAAACCCACGGCTCGCCGTGCCAGCTGGGTGGCGGAGTCGGTGTCCACGGCATCGGCGGCGGCGAACCCCCAGACCCCGTCCACGAGGACCCGCACCCCCACGCCGGTCGCGCTGTCAGCCGAGACGCCCTCTGCGTGAGCGTCCCGGGCGGTGACCGACCGGCTCCGCTGGCGCGAGACCCGCACATCCACGTGCTCCGCGCCCAGGGCCAGCCCGGCGTCGATCGCGGCCCGACCCGCCCCTTCCAGCGGCAGCGCCACGAAGCTGGCCTCGACCTGCGCTCGCGCTGCCTCGCCCGTCAGCCCCCAGGGATCACCCGTCACAGGTCCACGCTACTTCGCCGGGTCCCCGTGTCGGAGCCCCGCAGCCCGGAGCCCCGGGCGAGCACACGTCAGTCGTTGCCCACGGCGGGCCCCAGGCCCGCGTCGACAGCGTCAGGCCATTCGCCGCAGAACGTGCCCAGACCAATCCCGATGTCGTGGAGGTGGACCCCGGCGGCGAAGCATGCCCCCGCAGCGGCGAGCGCGTTGGCCACGTTGAACCGCGCCGTCCCGCCCAGCGACGCCGGCAGCGTGTGGGTGAACGCCACCTGCATCGATCGCCTCCCATGACGCAGCACGATGGACTCGCCGAGCTCGCCGCGCTCCAGCACGACGCCGATGCCGTGTTCGCGGCAGTGCCGGTCGATCATCGCGCGAGCCGGCGCGCCCTCATCTGCCATGCTGAACCAGACGAGCTCACCATGGCATCGGCGAGCCATGGCCGCCACGTTGGGATCGTCGGCGTTGAGCACTGCGCACCCACCGCGGGGCACGGCCTCGACCACCACGCTCTTCACGTCGGCGAGGTCCTCGATCGTGTTCCCCCCGTGCACGCCCAAGTCGTCCGGATCCACGTTGAGCACGACGGCAACGTCGTTGCGGTCGTACCCCAGTCCCTCGCGCAGGATCCCCTCGCGGGCAACCTCGAGCACTGCCAGGTCCACCCCCGGGTTCTGCAGGACCATCCGCGCGCCGCTGGGTCCGGACGCATCGACCCTGATCACCAGGCGCTCGTCGACGAGCACTCCGTCAGTCGAGGCCATGCCCACCTTCCGGCCCGTCCCCTTGAGGATGTGGCTGATCATCCGGGCGACCGTGGTCTTGCCGCTGGTCCCGGTCACTGCCACGATCGGCACGCGGCTGGCAGCACCCGGCGGGAACAGCAGGTCGAGCACCGGCGCGGCGACATGCCGCGGCTCACCGATCGTCGGGTCCGTGTGCATGCGCAAGCCGGGGGAGGCGCTGACCCCGCAGATGGCCCCGCCCGTGTCGCGGACCGACTCGGCGATGTCGGGTGCGATGAAGTCGACGCCGGCCACATCCAGGCCGATCACGCGGGCTGCCTCCTCGGCGCACTCGACGTTGTCCGGGTGGGCATCCGCGGTCCTGTCCACGCAGGTGCCTCCCGTGGACATGCTCGCGGACAGGGACAGCCGGACCACGGCCCCGGCGTCGGGGATGGATTCCATGGCCAAGCCCTGGGCCGCGACCAGTGCCCTGGCGGCGTCGTCCACCTTGATCCGGGTGAGCGCCTTCTCATGCCCGACGCCCCGGCGTGGATCCTCGTTCGTCGCCTCCACCAGTTGGGTGACCGTGTGCTGGCCGTCACCGAGCACGTGGGCAGGCACCCGCTCGGCCACCGCTACCATCCGGCCGCCGACCACGAGGAACCGGTAGTCCCGACCCGCGATGAAGCCCTCCACCCGCAGGGGTCTGCCGGGTGACTGTGACCCGGCCACGTCGTACGCGGCCTCGAGCCCCGCTTCATCGGCGAGGTCCAGCACGACGCCGCGGCCGTGGCTCGGGTCGAACGGCTTGACGACCACCGGGTAGCCGATCCGGCCGGCGGCATCCACGGCGCCGCGCAGTGTTCGCACGACCTCGCTGTCGGGGACCGGCACGCCCGCGGCGGCCAGGAGCCGGTAGGTGAGGTCCCTGTCTGTCGAGATCTCGACGCCGAGCGCGGACGTGCCCGATGTCATCGTCGCCCGGATCCGCCTTGCGTGGCAGCCGTGGCCGAGTAGGACGAGGGAGCCCTCGTCCAGGCGCATCCACGGGATGTCGCGGGCCGCAGCCTCATCGACCAGCGCCCGCGTGGACGGGCCGAAGGCTGTGGCCTCGGCGTCCATCAGGAAGGCCTCGAGCTCGGCGGCGAAGTCGAATGCCGGGTCATGGGCGACCAGGTCGTTCACGATCCGGACGGCCAGGCGGCCCGCGGCCACCGCCACGGACTCATCCTGGTAGCCGTACACCACGTGGTACTGGCCCGGAGCGCCCGTGCTCCGCGTCCTGCCCCGTGTGGTGGGATGGCCCGCCTCGTTCTGCAGCTGTATTGCGACGTGCTCGACGACGTGCCCCAGCCAGGTGCCCGCATTCAGCCTCTCGGCGAACCCCCCTTGCCTGCCCCGCGAGCAGGAGTGCTCGCCAACTCCCGGGAGCCAGTTGAGCAGCCGACCAGCGAATCCCGGCAACAGGTCCGTGGGGTACTCCTCGAGGGAACCGAGGTGGACGACCAGGTGCACCGCCGGGCCGTACGACCACACGTTTGGCCCGCGGTAGACGCGCGTCTGGACTATACGCAGGTCTGGGCCAGCCGGGCCGGAGGGGACGGGGCGATCGGTCACGGTGCCTCCTCGTGCTGCTCCGCCCGGCGGCGGCGCAGCCGGGCGCTCCGCACGACCGCCGCATCATCGGGTGCGGACGCATCGGGTGCCGATGAGGGGCTCACCTGTGGCAGGGTAATCCGTGCCGGCCGCGGACGCGGGTCGCGCTCCACAGCGGTTGCGGAGCAGGGAGGAACCATGCGGACTCTGGTCGTGGTCAGGCACGCGAAGTCCTCCTGGCCGGACGGGGTGCCTGACCCCGAACGACCCCTGGGGTCGCGGGGGAGACGCGACGCGCCCGTGATGGGCAAGCGCCTCGGCGAGCTCGTGGGACCGATCGACGTCGCCCTGATCAGCCCGGCGCACCGCGCGCAGGAGACGTGGGCCCTGATGCGGCCCCACCTCGTAGTGGGCGAATGGCGCACCGAAGCCCGCGTCTACCGGGATTGGGGGCGTGATGTCATCGACGCGATCCGCGAGCTCCCCGACTCCGCAGGGTCGGCACTGGTCCTGGGCCACGAGCCGGGCGTCTCCGAGCTGGTCCTAATGCTGTCCGACCCAGCCAACCCCGGCCTGCTCAGCCGGGTGGCGAACAAGTTCCCGACCTGCGCGTTCGCCGTCCTGACCGCGGACCAGGTCTGGTCGGGCCTCGAGCCGTCCTGTGCGCAGCTCGACGCGTTCTCCACGCCGAAGGACTGACTCGGGCCGTCGGTCAGCGACGGCCCGAGCGATGAGCCCTCGGTCAGCCGCGCGTCAGCCCCGCTCGGCCCGGTCCTGCGCGTCGGCGACCTCGACCTCCTCGCGGCTGATCCCCATGAGGTAGAGAACCGTGTCCAGGTACGGGACGTTGATGGCTGAGTCGGCGGCAGCCTGGACCACCGGCTTGGCGTTGAACGCGATGCCGTGCCCCGCCGCAGCCAGCATGTCCAGGTCGTTGGCCCCGTCACCGATGGCGATCGTGCGAGCCATGTCGATCCCGAACCTCGCCGCGAACTCGCGCAGCGCGGTGGCCTTGGCGGCCCGGTCGATGACGGGTCCGGCCACGCGGCCTGTGAGGACCCCGTCGATCACCTCGAGCTGGTTGGCCTTCACGGCGTCCACGCCCAGCGCCTCGGCCAGCGGCGAGATCACTTCCAGGAACCCGCCGCTGACCAGCGCGATCCGGTAGCCCAGCCGGTTGAGGGTACGGCACAGCGTCCGAGCGCCAGGGGTCAGGCGGATCTCCGCCCGAGCCCGGTCGATCACGTCGGCGGGCAGGCCGGCGAGCTCGGCAACGCGCGCGTGCAGCGACTCGGCGAAGTCCAGCTCCCCGCGCATCGCACGCTCGGTCACTGCACGGACCTGCTCCTCGCGGCCTGCGTAGCGGGCCAGGAGCTCGATAACCTCGTCCCGGATGAGGGTCGAGTCGACGTCCATGACCACGAGGTGCACGCCCCGGCGGGCCAGCCCGCGCGGCTGGACGGACACGTCCACGCCGAGCGGGACCGAGCGCTCCACGAGGTCCCGGCGCAGGACGTCGGTGTCAGGCGCCAGAACCTCAAGCGCGAGCACGGTCACCGGGTAGTCGGCAACCCGGTCGATGCGGGTGATGTTCGTCCCGCCCGCGGCCATGGTGGCGGCCAGGTCACTGACCGCCTCGGCCGGGATCGCCCGGCCCACGAGGGTGACGGTGCAGTTGGGGAGCACCCCGACGAGGTCCATGGAATGGACCTGGCGGACGGTGACCTCGAACCCCGGGACGGCTGCTCGCAGCTGCGCGGCCAGGGATTCGCCGGTGCCCCGCGGGCCCAGCACGACGGCACCCAGCACGAGCTGACCGGCCACGACCACCTGCTCCACGTCGAGCACGGTCGTGCCGGTCAGTGCGGCGAACATCTGCGCGGTCACCCCGGGCCGGTCGACCCCGACGACGGTGGCGTGGAACGTCCTCACCCTGCCAACGCTACGGCCGCACATCGTGGGTGTCGAAGCGGCTGGTGGAACGCGCCGCCTACGCGGGACGCGGGTCCGGGGCGCAGGATCCGGCGCCGGTCGCCGGCCGCATCGGGGAGGGCTGCCCGACCGGGACCGCGTTCAGCCCGCCGACCAACGCGACGAGGAGGTCCTCCATCTCTCCGGCGAGCGAACGCAACTCGCCCGACCTCGCCCGCGCCTCGGCAGCGGTGACAGCCGCGCCCTCGTCGGACGATGCCACGCACACCGCGTCCAGCACCAGCACGATGCGCTGCAGCAGGCCAGCCGCCGTCGGTTCCACACCCGGCGGGACCTGCTCCATCGCCAGCGTCCAGTCCCCAGCCAAGGAACGCCGGGCGGGGCGGTCAAGGCCCAGTGAGCCGAGGCGTTGGGCGTACTCGTGCAGGAGCGAGGCGAAGACGCGCCCTGCGGCTCGCGGGGTGGCCGCCGCGCCGGCCAGCTC
>JBAVLA010000178.1:0-4451 GCA_049688595.1 Candidatus Nanopelagicales bacterium
ACGCTGAGCTGCTCGGCCCCGCTGCGGATCGCCTCGTAGCAGCCGCGCACGATCAGGGTGACGAACGAGCCGATGTGCCCACCGGTGCGGGCGAACACGTACTTGGCGATCCCGACCAGCATGCCCGGGCGAGCCCTGGCCAGCACGAGGCGGTCCTCGGTGCTGGCCAGCAGCTCGGCCCACGCCCGGGCACCGTCCCGGTCGGCGGCGCTGAACGGGTCCACCGGGCAGCGGGTCCACCGCCGCGCGGTCTGGGCCAGGACCGCATCGGAGCCGGTCAGCCCCTCGCGGAAGAACCGCCGCTCGGCCAGGCCGACTCCGACGTAGATGAACGTCACCGGCAACTCGTTGACCAGCCACTTCAGGTGGTTGCTGACCTCGTGGCCGTCGCGGCGGCTCGGGTCGATGAAGTGGACGTCGTCGATGATGCCCAGCGTGGTGTCGCAGGCCAGCACGCAGTCCACCGCGTGGTCGGCCAGTGCCGCGGCGGTGGACCGGGTCGTGCCGGGATGGCCGTAGAACTGGCAGATCATCCGGTTGAGCGTGCGCAGCGTGGTGTTCGAGGTCAGCCCGACCCGGAACACCGGGATCCGCTCGTGCCCGGCCTCGGTCAGCTCACCGTGCCGGCGCCGGGCGGACCGGTCGTGGTCGCGGGCGTAGGTGTTGGCGATCGTGGTCTTGCCCAGCCCGGGCAGCGCGTCGATCACCACCGCGCCGCGCAGCCGGTCGGCGTCCTGCAGGTTGCTGGCCACCACCTGGTCGAGCCGGTCGTGCGCCGCGCGCAACGCTGGGGTGCCCAAGACCCCGAAGTTCGCGTGCCAGATGTGGCGGCTGTCGTCGTAGTCGCCGCGGGCCTGGTCCCCCAGCGCCGCGAGTTGCCGGGGGACCAGCCGGTCCGGGGCGACCCGGGCCGGTGCGTCGCAGAACGCCCGCCACCCCTCCTTGCGTGACAGCGAGTACCGGGCCGGGCCGGCGCTCACTCGATCACCTCGAACCGGTCCAGGACCAGGCCCTCGTCGAGGAAGTCCCACACGTCGTCGTCGCTGAGCACCTCCACCTCATCACGGGTGTCCACGTCGAGCTCAGGTTCGCCGGTCACCCGGCGCACCCCCGCGAGGTCGGCCACCAGCCCTCGGCCGTCGGTGGGTGGGGCGGGCAGGGCCGGGCGGGTGGCGGCGGCCTGCAGCACGATGGTGCGTTCCCGTCGGGCGGTCACCATCCCGGCCTCCCACCTCGCCAGCAACCCGGCCAGGGCCGCGGCCGGGTCCACATCGGTGTCGGTGCGCACGGCCAGCCGGCGGGCGTAATCGGCGGCGTCCTGGGAGAACGGGGCGTCCAGCCCGGCGGCGTGCTCCCAGTCCAGCCGGTGCCACGAGCCGTCGTCGGGGTCCTGCAGCCACGCGTGACGCACGTCGCGGGCGTTGACCCGGATCGGCCACTTGCCCGCGTGCAGCCCGCCGTAGGGGGAGCGGGCGCCGACGTAGCGGCGCAGCACCGGGCCGTTGTAGCGCAGCCCGTCGACCTCCACCCCGTAGTGCTGGATCGTGCGCCACCGGGTGTCCAGGAAGTCGAACACCGCATCCGGGTCCGCCGGCACCCGCAGCACCCCCGCCCGGGCCACCCCGATCTCGAACATCCGCGCCGGGCTGATCGGCACCCCCGGCAGCTCGGGCACGACCAGCCCGTCATGGGCCCGCTGGTGGTAGACGCTGGCCACCCACTCGCGGATCACGTCCTCCAGCTCGTGGACGAAGAAGAACGCCTCACCCTCCACGTCCAGGCCCCGGCTGAACACATCCGGGCCCTTGTAGGCCGGCAGGTACTGCAGCAGCCCGGTGCGCAGCGTGCGGAAGAACCGCTCCAGGGCCGGCTTGTCCGTCGGCTTGCGCGGCTTGGCCGGCTGCACCGACACCCCGAACCGGGCGGACACGCTGAGCACATGCGCCGACACGTACACCTTGCCGTGGTCGACCACGATCGTCTCCGGCGCGCACACCGGCAGGCTCCCCGGCCCGCCGGCCGCGGCATCCTCCTCGCTGAAGACCACATGCTCAGGCACCCCGTGATACGGCCAGCGCGCCCCATCCGCCCACTGCGGGTCGAGGTGCTGGGGCAGCATCGCCTCGAACAGAACCCCGGCCACGTCCACCGACTTCGTCGACACTGGCGTCAGCCGCAGCCCCACCACGCACCGGCTGCACAGGTCCATCGCCACCGTCAGCTCCACCGGCACCCACCGCAACGTCACCGGCTCCATCGCGAACACATCCAGCGGAGTCGTGTCCAGCACCACGTACTCACCCGGGCGGGTCGCCCGCAACCGGCCATACACCCCCGACGGGCGCTCCGCGATCGACCGTCGGCCCTTCGCGCTGCCGGTGAACGCGTTGCGGCCCCGGCCCAGCACCGCCAACCGCCGGTACGCCGTCGCCGCCGACGGCACCGGCACCACCCCCACCCCATGCACCTGCTCCAACCGGGCCGCCACCCGCACGATCACCGCATCCCGCCCCGGCGTCGACACCTCCACCAACCCGTCGAGCACCTCCCGCGCCGCGGCATCCCACCGCGGATCCACCGAGGACGGCCTACCTCGTCCGACGAGCAGCGCCGCCAACCCCGCTTCGCCGCTGTCCCGGTAGACCCGGACCCAGCGCATCACGGTGCGGTCAGTCAGGCCAAGCTCGGCGGCCTTGGCCCGGTAGCGGTCCATCAACGGCACCATCGGGTCGTACTCGGCACGCGGCTCCCCGGGTTGAGCGCGGGCAGGACTGCCGGAGCGGTAGCCGGTCAGCACCTCCCGCACATGCCCGGCACGGGTGGCCACCTCCGCCCGGGCGGCCAGACCAAGCGCGTCGACCAACGGGCCCACCGCCTCGGGAAGCCCCTGGTCGGTCCCGTCGGAGTCCGGGCAGACGGATCCGTGCTCCACCAAGTGCGTCAGGCGCACCGACCGGAAGTCCGACCCGTCGCCGAGCAGCACCCGGGACCCCTCGAACGCCTCCACCGTCCACGCCTGCCCATCCAGCAGGACCGAGGACCCGACGCCCAGCCGTACCGTCGCATCACCCATCAGCCAACCTCCCCGGTCGACATCACCACGCTCGCCTTCCCCAACGGCCGATCCAGGTCAGCCCTCAGGTCACCGCGCCACAGCGCGTGCAGCACCGCGGGTCGCACCCGCCCCACCGGTTGCGACCGCGCCAGCCGCCGCTCCAGCACCCCCAGCCCGACCGGGCCGCGCACCGCACGACCGACATCGGCCAGCATGTCCCGGTCGATCAGCGCCGCCCGCCGGTACCCGGCCAGGAAGCGCACGTTGCCCAGGAGAACCTCCGGCGCCCCCGACCACGCCTCGAACCCCCAGCCCCGCGCCGCAGCGACCTGACGGGTCCACCCGAACTGGGCCACCACCCGCGGATCCTCGATCAGACCAGGGGGCTTCACGTCGACCACGGTCACGGCACCGTCGGCCTGGACCAGGAGCAGATCGGGCACGTGCACCCGAACCCGTTCCCCGTCCGGGCCGGACCACTGGAACGGCTGCGCCGCGATCCCCACCACCGTCGGGTCGAAGTCAGCCAGCATCAGCCGCGACAGCTCCAGGAGCGACTCGTAGACCAGATGCCGGGCCATCGTCGCCGACCAGTACCAACCCGAGTAGTGCCGCTGCCCCTTGAAGGACCGGAACCGGCGCACCGGCCCGCCAGCCAGTACCGCAGTCGGGTCCACCCGGTCCAGGGAGGCGCTCACCAATCCGTCGTCATCACCCCGGTACCGGACCCCGATCCCGGCCGCCACCGCCACGACCCCAGCGTCGCGCGATTCTCAGAACCATGTCAGATTCGACACGCGGTTGACATGAATGTGAGACGCATGACACCGCTAATGAGAACCTACAACCGAAGATCACACGGCGGCCATGTCGACGAAGCGGCTGTAGTGGCCCTGGAAGGCAACCGTCACCGTGGCCGTCGGGCCGTTGCGGTGCTTGGCGACGATGAAGTCTGCCTCTCCCGCCCGCGGGGACTCCCGTTCGTAGGCGTCCTCCCGGTGCAGCAGGATCACCACGTCGGCGTCCTGCTCCAGCGACCCGGACTCGCGAAGGTCGCTCATCATCGGCTTCTTGTCCTGCCGCTGCTCCGGGCCGCGGTTCAGCTGGGAGATCGCCACGACCGGCACCTCCAGTTCCTTGGCCAGCAGCTTCAACGCCCGCGAGAACTCGGCCACCTCCTGCTGCCGGGACTCCACCCGCTTGCCCGAGGTCATCAGCTGCAGGTAGTCCACCACCACCAGCCGCAGGTCATGCTTCTGCCGCAGCCGCCGGCACTTCGCCCGGATCTCCATCATCGACATGTTCGGCGAGTCGTCGATGAACAACGGCGCATCCACGATCGACCCCGACCGGCGGGCCAGCTTCTGCCAATCCGCATCCGACATCGTCCCATTGC
>JBAVLA010000179.1:0-2252 GCA_049688595.1 Candidatus Nanopelagicales bacterium
GCAGTCAGATCCTGGACGTGGACGAAGTCGCGCGTCTGGCTGCCATCGCCGTAGACCAGCAGTGGCTGCCCTTCTCGCAGTCGCGCTAGAAACGCCGCCAGGACGCCGGTGTACGGGTTGTGCAGGGCCTGGCCCGGCCCGATGACGTTCTGCGGCCGGATGATCGCTACGGGGATGTCGGTGGCACATCCCGCGAGCAGCTGCTCGCCTGCCGATTTGGTCTCGGCGTACACCGAGACAGGTCGGTGCTCGTCAGTCTCGCGGGAGGCCTCCGGGACGGCGTCCGCGCAAGTCGGAGCCCCGAACTGGACGCTCCCGTCTGGGCAGCGGTAGCGACCCTCGCCGTAGACGGCCCGGGAACTCAAAGCGATCAGCGGGACGCCCCAGTCGCGGGCCGCTTTGCCGGCGAGCCGCGTCCCCTCGACGTTGATCCGCCGGTAGCGGTCGACCTCGTACATCGACTGCGCGGTCCCGGTCTCGGCGGCCAGGTGGATGACGAGGTCAGGAGGGGTGAGCCGCGCCCAGGCGTCCGGGTCACAGACGTCGGCCACGACGACCTGCCCGGGGAAGGCCGCGTGGGCGGCGTCCGGGTCGAGGTGCACCTGGGGGTTCAGCAGGTCGAGGGCGGTGAGCTCCCAGGCGTCCCGCAGGCTGCGGGCCAGGTGCTGGCCGATGAAGCCGGCACCGCCAGTGATCAGGGCTTTCACGCGCGGCCGCCGATGACACGAGCGGGGACGCCGGCCACGACGGCTCCCGCGGGGACGTCCTTGGTGACGACCGCCCCGGCACCCACGGTGGCGCCGTCGCCGATGGTGATTCCGCCCAGGACGATGGCGCGCTGGCCGAGGAAGACGCGGTCGCCGATGGTGATCGGACCGGCGCCGGCGGACGCCGAGCGGTCGCCGGGCTGGTGGTCGGTGGAGGCGATGAACACTCCATCGGCGAGCACGCAGTCGGCCCCGATGGTGACCGGGTCGATGGCGTGCAGGTGGACGTCGTGGCCCAGATAGGTGCGATCGCCCACGCGCAGCGGTCCGCCGCCCGGCTCACACTGCAGCCACCCGCCGGGGTACACCGCGACCCCGTCGCCGAGGTAGATGTTCTCGACCCCGCGCAGGACGCGGGGCGACACGATGACCGAACCGGCGCCGAGGTGGCCGAAAGCGTGGCGATAGAGGGCCTTGGTGCGGAGCGCGCCCAGATGCCAGCGGATCGAGGGCGGCGCCTCGGTCAGCCGCTTGGCAAGGTTCACCGCTGCCTCCCCCGGATCAGGTCGAACTCGTACCGGGCCGTCGCAAGCGGACGGGTGTTGCGTCCGAGGGCACGGCGGCCGAGGTTCCACAGCAGGTTAGCGGTCGTCGCCGCCGTCAGCCCAGCCCGGAGCGCGGCTGTCCCGCCCCACTTCTCGGCATAACGCCACCGCGAGTCCACCAGCCAGGCACGCCTCTGGGCGGGATCGGACGATCCGCCCCCCTCGTGCCGCACCGACACGTCGGGCAGGTAGATCGAGGGGACGCCGCGCTCGCGCAGGCGTCGCTGCAGGTCGACCTCTTCGGAGTTCATGTGGAAGCGCTCGTCGAAGCCGCCGGCGTCGCGGAAGAGGGCAGTGGGGAGCATCAGGGCAGCCCCGACCAGCCAGTCGGTGGCCGCAGCTGAGTCGCCGGTGACGGCGTCCATGTCGTGGCCCACCGCCTCGTGCAGGATCCGCTGATCCCGCCAACGGGCCAGCGGGGTGAGCCACTCCGCGACCTGGTGGGCGACGGTGGGGAAGTGCCGCGCGGTCGGGTCGACCTGGCCGTCCGGATCGACGATGCGGGGCCCGGCGACGCAGGGCTGCCACGGTGACGCTGCGGCGAGCAGGTCCGCCAGGAGGGACGGGCCGATCTCGAGGTCGGAGTTCAGGATCAGCAGCAGGTCGCCCGTGGCTGCGGCAGCACCGGTGTTCACGGCGGCACCGAAGCCGCCGTTGGTGGCGCGGCGGAGGACCGTGACCCCCGGCACGTCAGGGAAGGGCTCGGTCGAGCAGTCGTCGGCGACGATGATCTCGTGGACGCCCGCCAGTTGCGGCAGCAGTAGGGCGACCAGGGCCAAGGTCGGGACAGCGTCCCCGTAGTGGGGGATCACGATGCTGATGCTGCTCACGAGTCCCAGCCTCCCGGGATGTCGTCGATGAGGGTCCAGCGGGGATCGTTCTGGATGGCGCGCCCACCCTCGATCGTCCGTACGTGGAACCACGGCGCATACACCTGGGC
>JBAVLA010000180.1:0-10875 GCA_049688595.1 Candidatus Nanopelagicales bacterium
CACCTGTTCGACCTCGCGCGAGCGGCCAACGCCGGCGGCCGGCAGCGTCGGCGACCCGCCCCGGCCAAGGTCCGCCCCGGCATCCAGCGGCTGCTGGACGCGATCAGCGACGCGCCCGCGTGGGTGCGCAACGGGCGCATGGACATCATCGCCACCAACCGGCTCGGCCGCGCCCTGTACAGCGACCTGTTCGCCGACCCGTACCGGCCGGTCAACAACGCCCGCTTCACCCACCTCAACCCCCGCGCGCGCGTCTTCTACGTCGACTGGGAGAAGGCCGCTGGCGACGTCGTGGCCATCCTGCGCGGCGAAGCCGGGCGCAACCCCTACGACCCCGGCCTGACCGAGCTGGTCGGCGAGCTGTCCACCCGCAGCGAGGAGTTCGCCACCCGCTGGGCCGCGCCACAACGTGCGCTACCACCGCACCGGCGTCAAGCGGCCTGCACCACAGGATCGTCGGCGACCTCGAGCTGGACTACGAGGCATTGGAGTTCCCCGGCGAACCGGGCCTGCGCATGTTCGTCTACACCGCGGCTCCCAGCACGCCGTCCGCCGACGGGCTGCGCCTGCTCGCCTCGTGGGCCGCCACCCAGGACCAGGCCGAGCTGCCTGCACCGCCGCCCGTGCGCCAGGAGGCCGGTCGGCCGCGCAACCCGCGCGGCTCACTGGCCTTCGAAGAACTCAACGACGAGCTGCTGGAAGACCGCCCGCCAGGCGCGGTCGGTCAGGGCGTGCCGCGCGTGCGGCTGGACCACGTGGGCGGCGGTGGGCAGGGCTGCGAGGTAGGCCGCGATCGTGTGGTGGCTGATGACCTCATCGTGCTCGGACTCCACGATCGTGACCCGGCCTGGGAACCGGGCAAGGTGTGCCAGTGGCGTCGGCGCCGTCGTCGGGTCACCGGGCCTGCGCCGGCCCAGCCCCCGGTCGAAGCAGTCATCCGCGTAGAGGGCCGGCGCGCGCAGCAGCATCCGGTTGACTGGCCGCAACGCGGTCAGCAGGACCGAAAGGTAGGCCCCGTAGCTGGCCGCGCACACCCCGATCCGTGCAGGATCCACGCCGGGAACCGACACGAGCGCGTCGTAGGCCGCCACCACATCGGCGAGGTTCCGGCGGGGCGTCATCGCCGTGAGCCGCCCAGCGCTGTCCCCATGGCCGCCGAGATCGATCGCCAGGCACGTCGCCGCACAGCGCCTGGACACGGCCTCGGCCCGCTCCACGTTCGTCGCCCGGCTGCTGCCCAGCCCGTGCACGAACAGCACGGCCGCCCCGCTCGGGGCATCGGAGGACACCAGCGTCCCCGCCAGGACCCGGTCCTCGCAGGCCACGGACACGCTGCGGTGCATGGTCACGGGAACAGTCTCCCCCGCCGCGCCCGGGGCCCGGCCCCGGCCACCCTCACCAGTCGAGATCTCGCGGGCGGAACGCAGCGCGCTGGGCCCGCCGCTGCGCTGGGACGAGCACGGCGATGACCACCGCCGGGCTCACCGCCAGCAGGCCGGTTGCGCCGGTCAACGCGATCGAGATCCGGCCGGCCAGATCGGGGCGCCGGGGGACAGCGACCGGGATGGCCACGGGCCCGCTTCTAGCGCCGGGGGCCGCATCAGGTCGCAACTGCGTCGCAATCACGTCACACCCTCCGAGGCAACCGCATCACACTCCCCGGGCACGGACGGTGGTCGACGGCGGAACGACCGGGTGGTGGTTGTGTCGCAGTTCGGTCACTGCACGCTTTAGGGTGGCCGGCACTGGTTGGCGGGCGCAGGATGGGGCGGTGACCCTGGCTCTGGACGAGTACCCCGCGACCGGCGGCTTGGCGGGCCGGTACCGGGCGTTGGGCCCGGCGCAACTGCCCGCGATCGCCCACCGGTACGGCTTGTCCGACTCCGAGGCCCGGGCGATTCGGCTGCACTCCATGGTCCTGCCGTTCCGAGTCAACTCCTACGTCCTCGACGAGCTGATCGACTGGTCGGCCGTTCCCGACGATCCGATCTACCAGCTGGTCTTTCCGCAACCCGGGATGCTGCCCGCCGCGGACCTCGCCGAGGTGGCCGAGCGGGCCGGATCGAACGGTTCCACCGAGGGGCTGCGCGACACCGTCACCGGCCTGCGGGGAAGGCTGAACCCGCATCCGGCCGGCCAGCAGGAGCTCAACGTGCCGACCGCGGCTGGGCAGCGGCTCGCCGGGATCCAGCACAAGTACGCCCAGACCGTGCTGTACTTCCCCGCGCAGGGGCAGACCTGCCACGCGTACTGCACCTACTGCTTCCGGTGGGCCCAGTTCGTCGGCGACCAGGACCTGCGGTTCGCCGCGACCGAGCCCGGGCCCCTGGTCGGCTACCTGGGCCTACACCCGGAGGTCACCGACGTGCTGGTCACCGGCGGCGACCCGATGATCATGTCCACGATGCGGCTGCGCGGCCACCTCGAGGCGCTGCTCGACGTGCCGAGCGTGTCGACCATCCGGATCGGCACCAAGTCCCTGGCGTACTGGCCGGCCCGGTATACCACCGACAGCGACGCCGATGACCTGAATGCGGCTGTTCGAGAAGGTCGTCGCCTCCGGGCGCACCCTGGCGGTGATGGCCCACGTCAGCCACCCGCGGGAGCTGTCCACCGACACGGTTGCCGCCGCGATCGCGCGGATCCGGTCCACCGGAGCGGTCCTGTACTGCCAGGCCCCGCTGATGGCTCACGTCAACGACGACGCCACGACCTGGGCAACGATGTGGCGGGCACAACTGGCCCTCGGGGCAGTTCCCTACTACATGTTCGTCGCCCGCGACACCGGACCACAGCAGTACTTCGAGGTCCCCCTGGACCGGGCCTGGGGCATCTTCACCACCGCCTACACCACGTTACCCGGACTGGCCCGCACCGTCCGGGGTCCGGTCATGTCCACCACCCCCGGCAAGGTAGTGGTCGACCACGTCGACTCCCGGGCCGACGGGGACCAGATCCTGCACCTGCGGTTCGCCCAGGCCCGCGACCCCCAATTGGTCGGCCGACCGTTCCGGGCCCGGATGCGGCCCGGTGCCGCCTGGCTTGACGAGCTCGACGTCCTGACCGGTGAGCCCGACGACCTGCGCGCAGCAGTCGACACAGCGTAAACCGCCCCAGTCAGGCGCGCCCGCCGCACCTGCCTCCCAGCCCACAACCCGGGTGGGCATCAGGGCCGGGCCTCACAGGTGCCTCGCGGCCGCCGCGGGTCCGGCTTTCCCAGACCCACCACGCCCGCGACGGCTGGACAGCATCAACTCGCCGGCGCCCTCGATGGTCCCGCGGGCGCGGATCACGAACGGGTCCCCGGTGCCGAACCTGCCGACCAGCGCGCCCCACGGGGCGCTCTCGACCACGCACTTGAGCCCGAGTTCAGGGTCGTCCGTGCAGACCCCGGACTGGCCGTCAGGCCCGCTCAGCGACATCCCGTACGGGGGCAGCCACGTGATCACCTGGCCGTCAGCTCGGATGCCGAACGCAGCGCCCTCGCCCACCATGATCCCCTTCGCGCCCCAGCCTGCCTTCCCGGGCATGCGACCTGTGCGGTGCGCGTCCGCCGATCCCCTCGGGCCGGGAGGGCACGCCCAGGAGTGGCCGTCAGTTGCTCAGGAATCTGATGAGGAGGGGATTGACTCGGTCCGCGAACTCGTAGTGCGCCAGGTGGCCCGCACCCTCGATCTGGTGGTCCTCGATGCCCGGGAGTAGGTCTCGCAGCCTGCTCATCGACTCCCGGGGGAGCTTCTGGTCCAGAGATCCGAAGGCGAGCAGCACCGGGATCCCTAGCTCCCGGAGGCGTCGGTAGCAGTCGGTCGCGTCGTTCAATGCGTCCCCCCTGAGGTTGGCCAGGATGGCCCTGCGCTTGCCTCGGTAGCGGAACTGCTCGGCGACCTGGGGCTGGAGTACAGCCCTCGTGTCGGGTGACACGACAGCGTCGGAGAGGTCTGCCAGCTTGCCGTCACCCACCAGGTTCATCAGAAGGTCTCCGACCACCGGCGCCACCATGAGCCGGTAGAGCACGCTGCCGGAGCCCGGCAGCTCATCGAAGAAGGGCGCCAGCAGGGCGAGCCTGCTGACCGCCCCCGGGCTCTGTGCAGCGAAGCAGGCAGCGATGCTCCCGCCCTGGGACGTCCCCACCATGCCGACCGGGGGCGCGATGCCGAGGGCGTCCAGAAGGTCCGCGAGCTGGGTGTTGTAGAAGCGGCGGTCGTACGTCCTCAGGTCGGGCCGGTCCGAGAAGCCGTGCCCGAAGAGGTCGTATCGGAGCACGCGGAACCCCGCGTCGCGCAGCGGCCCGATGGTCCGGTCCCAAGTGACGGACGGTGCGGCGTTGCCGTGGATGAGCACGACCGTCCCAGCATCCGCTTCGCCCTGGAGCTCGTAGTGCGTGACGCCCGCCGGCAGTTCCACGAAACTGCCGGGAAGTCCGCGTCGGGTCTCGGCCGTCAGATCCTGTCGTTCCGGGCCGAACATCTCCTCTCCTTCCCCTAGCTAGGCCAACTGTCGTGGAGTCCGAGGCGATGGCCGGCTTGCCGACATCCCCGCCGTTCTGATCACCCGGGCCGCGGCCCGGTCATTCCTCAGCCACGTTCCTGTCTACTCCGCAGCCACGGCGAGTCACAACGGCCAGAAGTCCCCGGAGCCGACCCCGACCCGCGCCGGACCGACGGGTGACGTGCCGATAGAAGTGACCGGAGCCGCGGCCTGGAAGCGTCCGCGGTCGGATCGCTCACACGGGCTGTTTGGTCCCTGCCCGCTGTCCCACCGACTTGCGCATGGCGCGGGTCATCGCCAGCGCCTTGCACTCGACCAACCCGGGGACGAGGCGGAACAGCACCCAGTTGCGGTGCCACTCGTCGGGGATCACCAGGACCGCCTTGTTGCGCTCCAACCCCCTGCTCGGTTTCGTGGAGGTGGGTAGCGATGACCAAGGGCGCCCCGGGCATCGGGGGCAGCGTGCTGGCCCAACCGTTGGCGTTGCGGTGTGGGCTGGTCCTGCCCAACCGGATCATGAAGGCCGCCATGGGTGAAGGACTGGCAAGCGCGAGCACCTCGGACGTGACACCCGCCCTGATCCGGTTGTACGAACGGCGGGCGGACTCGTCGTCGGATTGCAGGACCAGCATCTCGGCGACCGGTACACCCCCGCCTCGGCGACCGGCATCATCCGGGCGGTCCGCGGCGCAAGTGCCCCGTGGCGAAGTTCGTCGACGGCACCGGGCAGCCCTTTGACTTCAGCCTCGACAACACCGAGTGCGGTGCCGTGAAGTCCCTGCACGCCCAAGGCGCCGACGAGCTCGCCCCGTACCTGTGCGCCGGAGACTACGCGCTGGCCGAGGCGATGGGCGCCGGCTTGACACGCACAGGGACTTTGGCGTGGGGCTGCGACCGCTGCGACTTCCGCTGGACCGCCGCGTGACCACCACGATGCCCGTTGATCGCCGGACTGCTGGAGACGGCCTATTGCCTGTCACCGCTGCGTCCGCAGGCTCCGGTTGGACCCGCCAGTGGGCCATCGCTCGAGTCGGCGGGCTGGGCATAGGGTCGGTCGGCATGGATGCCCACCAGCCCGGCCTCTTCGACCTGCCCACCCGCGAGCGGCCGGGCACGGCCAGTCGGGTGGTGCGCGGGCGGAACCGGCAGACGTTGGCGCGTTCCGGGTCCTCTCAGTGGGCAGCGAGGTCGTGGCCGAGTCCGTTGACCGGGGGACGGTCACCTGGACGGTGACGGTCAAGCTCACCGACGTCGACGAACTGCGTCGGCTTGCAGCCGAGGCCCACCCGGATGCGGCAGGGTTGATCGCGGATAGCCTCGCGGTCGCCTGGCAGCGCGCGGCCGACCCGTTCGCACCGCTGCGCTCGATCCCTGGGACCGCCTGGCGGCCCGGGCCGGTCGACGTCGAACACCTGCCGGCCAAGACAGTCGGGGACCGCTGAGGCCGGCGGCCCAGCCGCGGATCTTGCGCCCGGTCACGTCACAGCCAAGAGGGCTTCCATCCTGCGGGCATGGCTGAGGGATGCGCCATGAGGCCCAGGCAGCGGCGGTACGCCGCGTGGATCCAGGCGGCTGGCGCATCAGCAGGGAACATCAGGTCCGAAAGCCGCAGATCCTGCACGACCTCCCCGCGCTGGCAGCGTGCGGTGAGCTCCTGGCCATGCTCGGCGACGTCGATCCCGACGACCCATACGGTGACGCCGACCACGGTGGCGGTGGTGGGCAGTGGGACCTCCTCGGCAAACACCTCGTAGAAGGCCGTCATCTGCTCGCCAGCGTTGTAGCAGTCCACGCTGATCACCTCGAGGAGGTGATCAGCCTGGTCACTGCCTGTCATCGGCAACCCCGGGAACGAACGGGATCAACCCGAGCTCGAAGGCCCTCACCTGCAGCTGCACGGGCGCGTGGCGGATGTCGACCAGCAGCCCGTCGACCTCCAGCAGCCAGGTCAACGGGTCGGCCTCAACCAGGTCACGGCGCATGACCTCGCGATCGAAGTGGCTCAGCGCCAGGGTGTCGCGGATCAGCCTGGCCTTGTTCGCCATCGTGGTCTTCTTCACGCCCAGCCATCCGCTGAGCTGGTCGGCGGTCACATGCGGGGTCTGCGCAGGGTCGAACACGAAGTTGAACTGGCCGACGGCATAGACGACTCCCGCGGCCCAGATACCCAGGTCGCCGCGCGTCAGCGGGGAGGGTCGCTTCCGGCCGAGTTTGCCGACGACTCTGCGACACAGGTCGGCGTACTCCACATCCAAGTGCTCCAGACAGACGGTGTCGGTCACCGCCACGATCCGATCCGCGTACGGTCGCACCGCGTTAGGTACGTTCACATGCTCCACCCCGGCCCCCTCCCCGCCCGGTTACGTCAATCGGTCCCCGGAAGTCCATCACGCCTGGACGACCCAGACCCCATCAGGGTCGACCCGGCGCCGAAATGCTCCTCCGCCGGTACCAGGACCCTCCTCGCTTGAGCATCGCTGCACTATCGTGCCGCCGGGTGACGGCTACCCGCGAGCTGCCATCGCTCTTCGTACCGACGCGCAGGCGACGGACTTGCGACTCTGGACATCGGACCACTCGGGGTATGCCATGTCAGTAGAGGCCCATGAGGCCGCGAGCGAGGGATGGTGGTGAGCATGGCCGCAATCGCAGTTGGTCGGAGGCGGGCAGCCAAGCCTGAGATCCGGACCGGCTCGTTCTCCAACGGTATTGCCTACGAGGCGTTCGGCACTGGCCCGCGGACGCTGGTCTTCCTTCCCGGGGGGCCGGGCGTGGTGCTGATGGCGTGGGCCCGGATCGGCCGGACGTTGCTGGAGCCGTTAGCCACCGGGGGGTGCACCGTGTGGCGGCTGACCCGGCGCCGCGGCATGCCAGTCGGCCACACGGTCGCGGACATGGCCGACGACGTCGCCCAAGTCATCGACGAGGCCTTCGACGGGCACGTCGACGCGGTCGTCGGCCTGTCCATGGGCGGGTTGATCGCCCAGTTCCTCGCTGCCCGGCACCCCGACGCCGTGGGCCGTGTGGTGCTGGTCTCCGCGGCCGCCACCCCGACCATGGCGGTCGTGGAAAGCACGCGCCGCTACGGCGAGGCGCTGGGCCACGGGCGGTTCACCGAGGCCGGAGCGGCTGCCCTCGAGGACGTCATGCCCGGGATCTGGTTCAGTCCCCTGCGCCGCCTGCTAGGCGTGCTGATGGGCCGCATGCTCGCCTCGTCCGGCAACAACCTGCCCGACGTTCTGGTCGAGACCGCCGCGGTGATGGACGTCGACACCCGGCCCGTCCTGGCCCAGATCACCGCCCCCGTCCTGGTCATCGTCGGGGACAAGGACTCCGACTTTGCCTCCGAGATCGTCGACGAGACCGTCCGGCTCATCCCTGACTGCACCCTGATCCGTTACGAGGGCCGGGGTCACGGGGGCACTGCCTGGGACGAGCGCACCCCCGGACACATCCTCGACTTCATCAACCAGCACGCATAGCCGGCGGACGGGCGCACCGACCTGGCCTACCGACGCACCCAGCGCCGGTGAACGGTCCGGAACCCGTACGACGTAGGGGCGCGCCAAATGCGCGAATGACCCCGCCTCCACGTGCGCCGCGGTCGTCGACGCCGACATTGGCTGGGCAGAGCCGCTTGGGTGCCCAGTCCAGCGGCGCGCCCAGCCACGACTGCCGGAACCCGGACCGGGGGGTGGGCGGCGCTGGCTGGGCTCCGTTGGCGAAGGCGAGATGTCGTGGTGCAGGCGGCTGCTCCTCACGGCCCGGACGTGGCCCAGGCCCTCGTACCAGACCAGCGTGCAGTCGGGGATCAGCCGGGCGGTCTCCTGGATGACCTCCTTGGGGAAGGCCAGGTCGCGGTCGCCGGCGATCAACAGGACGGGCACGGTGATCCGTGGCAGCAGCGAGCGGGAGTCGAACGCGGCCTCGGCCCGGCCCTCGTTCGGTCGCCGACGCTCAGCGCCTGCGCCATCCCGTCGAGCTCGTCGGCGATCGCCTCGGCGACGTCGTCGGCCATGTCGGCGATCGCGTGCCCGACCGGCATGCCCCGGCGCCGGGTCAGGATCCACACCGTGAAGCCGCGTCCGCGATCGGGTTCCACATGCCACCTAAGAACCGCGACTCCCAGTCGCTCGGGACCTCGCTGCCGGGGCCGCCCGGCATGTACAGCACGTTCCATGGCCCGTCACCAACCGCGAGGTACTCGATGCCGTTGCCGAACCGGCCACGGCGCATCGGCGCGCTCATCGCCCACCATCCCTTTCCCCGCACCTCACGCGTGCTCGGGCTTGATCCCGCCGACCAGGCGCAGGTCCCCGCCCATCGGGCCGGCCACCTTGGCGAACAGCCGATTCACCGGGCTGTTCCCGCCCCAGGGGACGTACTTGAACGTCCCATCCGGCCACGGCAACTCCCCGGCATCCCCCTTGACGGTCGATGACCATGGGACCGCGTACCAAGACATCTGCATCCTTGACTTGGCCAGCCTGTCGGACGCCTCGATTGAACGGGCCCCGTGGCACGGCGTGGTCAAGGCGATCGATGAGCTTCGCCGCGGGACGCACAAGTGGACGGACGGTTCGAAAGGCCTCCTGGTCCATGCTCGCGACAAGGACGCAATGGCGCGGGATCAGCAGGCGGCCTACGAAGCATGGCGTGAAGCCCGCGCGGGGGCTACTGGGATCCCCGATCCGGACCGCGAGGGAAGGCCCTTCAAGAGATACAAGCCGTGATGGGCCGGCGACCCGCCCTACGATCGCTCCCATGGGGGACTACCTGACGGCGGAGGCGAGGGCGCGGGTCGTCATCGACCAGCAGCTCGAGGCCGCCGGCTGGCAGGTCCAGGACCGGACGGGGATGAACCTGTACGCGGGGCAGGGTGTGGCAGTGCGTGAGTTCATCATGGCCCCGGGCCACGGGCGCGCGGACTACCTGCTGTTCGTCGACGGGGTCGCGGTGGGCGCGGTGGAGGCCAAGCCCGCAGGGAAGCCGTTGGCGGGGGTGGAGGCCCAGTCGGCCAAGTACGCCGCCGGCCTCCCTCCGGAGTTGCCGAGCCTGATGTCACCGTTGCCGTTCCTGTACGAGGCCACCGGCGAGGAGACCACGTTCACCAACGGGCTCGACCCGGAGCCACGTTCACGACCGGTGTTCTGGTTCCACCGCCCCGAGACGATGGCCCGCTGGATCCGCAAGTGGCAGGCCGACCACGACGGCGGGTCGCTGCGCGCCCGGCTGCGCCTGCTCGGGGATGTGCCGCCGGATGGGCTGCGCCGGATTCAGGTGCAAGCCATCGCCGCGATCGAGGCGTCGATGCGGGAGGACCGGCCGCGGGCGTTGGCGCAGATGGCCACCGGGTCGGGCAAGACGTTCATGGCCGCCAACCTCGCCTACCGCCTCGTCACAACATCGGACGCCGAGCGGGTGCTGTTCCTGGTCGACCGGGCGAACCTCGGCCGGCAGACGTTGCGGGAGTTCCAGCAGTTCGCCACCCCCGGGGATGGCCGCAAGTTCACCGACCTGTACAACGTCCAGCTGCTCACCTCCAACCGGATCGACCCAGCGGCACGAGTCGTGATCACCACAGTGCAGCGGCTGTACTCGATGCTGCGCGGCGAGGCTGACCTGCCGGCGGAGTCCGACGAGTTGTCCGGGGAGCTGATCGAGCCGGAACGCCCGGTCGAGGTCCACTACAACCCCGCCGTGCCGGTCGAGGCGTTCGACGTAGTGATCATCGACGAGGCCCACCGCTCCATCTACGGGGTGTGGCGCCAGGTCATCGAGTACTTCGACGCCTTCCTCATCGGGCTGACCGCCACCCCGGCCAAGCAGACGTTCGGGTTCTTCAACCAGAACATGGTCGTCGAGTACGGCCACGCCCAAGCGGTGGCCGACGGGGTGAACGTCGACTTCGACGTCTACCGGATCCGCACCCAGATCACCGAACACGGCTCCACCGTCCAGGCCGGGCTGGTCACCAAGTTCCGGGACCGGGAGACCCGGGCGACCCGGCTGGAGAAGCTCGACGAGGACGTCACCTACGATGCCGGCCAACTGGACCGCGACGTCGTGGCTGTCGATCAGATCCGGACCGTGATCCGCGCCTTCCGCGACAACCTGTTCACCCCCCTCGAGCAGGGCGGCATCTTCCCGGGCCGCAGTGAGGTCCCCAAGACGCTGGTGTTCGCCAAGGACGACTCCCACGCCGACGACATCGTGCGCATCGCCCGGGAGGAGTTCGGCCGGGGTAACGACTTCGCCGCGAAGATCACCTACCGCACCACCGGGGTCAAACCGGAGGACCTGCTCAACCAGTTCCGCAACAGCTTCAACCCCCGCATCGCGGTCACGGTCGACATGATCGCCACCGGCACCGACGTCCGCCCGCTG
>JBAVLA010000181.1:0-3170 GCA_049688595.1 Candidatus Nanopelagicales bacterium
GCCTGCTCAACATGACCATCAAGCCCGCGCTGCAGTTCCTGGCCCTCAGGTTCATCCTCAACACGTACGGCATCGTCGTCGTGGTGATCAACACCCTGCTGCTAGTCCTGCTCGCCCTGATCCTGGACGACATGTTCACGGCGGCCCGCCCAGCGTCGGTCCTCCTCGGCGGCCTGCTCGTGGGCGTCCTGGGCCTGCTCCTGGAGACCCTGCTCGGCGCGAACCCCCCGGTCCTCGACCGTGACTACTTGGAGAGGAACGGCCTGAGGTGAGCGGCATCGAGCGGATCGGCGAGAACCTGCGACTGCAGCAGATCTACTCAGCCCTCCTGCACTACGGGGCTGAGTCGATCGTCGACTCGAGCTTCGTCGGCGCCTCGCGCCGACGCCTGCAGCGCTGGGTCTATCAGCTCCCCGAACCCATTCCAGAGCTCTCCCCGCCGACGCGGACCCGGATCCTGCTCGAGGGCCTGGGACCCACGTACGTGAAGATGGGGCAGATCGTGTCCAGCCAGGTGAACGTCCTTCCCGACGACTGGAAGGTCGAGCTCGACCGGCTGCAGAACGAGGTCCCGACGTTCCCGTACCAATTGGCCCGGCAGCTCGTCACCCGGGAGCTCGGGGCTCCGCCTGAGCAGCTGTACGCCGAGTTCTCGCCGAAGCCGCTGGCCGCGGCATCGCTGGCCCAGGTCCACCGCGCCCGGCTCAATGACGGGAGCGAGGTCGTGGTCAAGATCCAGCGTCCTGACCTCGACGTGCAGGTGCGCGCCGACCTCGGGGTTGCCCGTACCCTCGGTCGGGCTGTGGAGGCACGCAGCTCGTGGGCCCGAGAGATCGGCCTGCGCGGGCTGCTCGACGAGTTCAGCTCCAACCTGGTCGAGGAGCTCGACTACTACGCCGAGGCGTACAACATGTCCCGCTTGGCGGCGAACATGGCCGGGCTGCCCGGAGTGCACGTCCCAGTGCTGTACCGGGAGCTGTCGAGCAGGCGCGTGCTCACCCAGGAGTTCATCTCAGGCGTCAAGATCTCGAACGTGCAGGCGATCGACGCGGCCGGCCTTGACCGGGCGGTGATCGGTGAGAACGCCCTGCGCGCCGCGATCAAGATGCTGCTGATCGACGGCTTCTTCCACGCCGACCCGCACCCGGGCAACCTGATCGTCAACCTCGAGACCGGTGTCGTCACGTTCCTGGACTCCGGGATGGTCGGCGAGCTCTCCGTCAGCCAGCGGATCAACATGATCGCCCTGCTCTGGACGGTCGTCCAGGGCGACATGTCGGCGATGGGCCAGCAGCTGCGCTCCCTGAGCGAGCCGTTCCGCCCGGTCGACGACGCCGCATTCGTCCGCGCGTTCGAGCGGAAGATGGCGCGCTACGGCCGGGGATCGGGTGCGGACTTCAAGGAAGTGCTATCCGCTGGGATGGGCGTCCTGCGGGACAACGGCCTGCGCCTGGACCCTGCGCTGACCCTGGCCATGAAGTCCATGACCCAGGCGTCGGCGTTCTTCGCCCCGTTGGCGCCGGGGGACCAGACGTTCACGCAGGCGGCGCTGTCCGCAGCCATGGAGGTGGCGCAGTCCCCCTCGACCGAGGAGATGGTCAAGGAGCTCGTGCGCAAGGAGGCCGTCCGTCGGGCGGGCCAAGCAGCCCACGCCGCGCCCGAGTACGTCCGGAGCCTGGTCTCGTGGAACAACCAGCTGAAGAAGGGCAAGCTGACGGTCGCCGTCGACACCTCCTCATTGGACAAGCAGATGGAGGAGGTCCGCTCGATCGCAAGCATGGTCATGATCGCCGTCCTCGTCGCCGGGGGGATCATCGGGTCTTCCATCGCCGCGACTGCCCTGGCCGGGACCGGCAGCACCATGGAGCAGTACGCCCAGTGGGGCTTCTTCGGCTCCCTGTTCCTGGGTGGGGTCCTGATCGTGATCTACACGATGCGGCTCTTCCGAGGAGACCGGGGTCGGAGGCGCTAGTGCGACCGGGTGCCTGATCGGGGGCCGGTCTGCGGCGGACGGCTACCCTTGGCCCATGCCCGTTGCCGTGCGCGTGATCCCGTGCCTGGACGTCGATGCCGGGCGCGTCGTCAAGGGCGTCAACTTCATCGACCTGCGCGATGCGGGGGATCCGGTCGAGCTGGCCGCGGCCTACGGCGCGGCCGGTGCCGACGAGTTGACCTTCCTGGACATCACGGCCTCGTCGGGGGACCGCGAGACCATGTACGACGTCGTCCGCCGAACAGCCGAGCAGGTCTTCATCCCCCTGACCGTTGGCGGAGGGGTGCGCGGCGTCGGGGACTTCGACGTCCTGCTGCGGGCCGGTGCCGACAAGTGCGGTGTGAACACGGCGGCGATCGCCCGGCCCGAACTGCTCGCCGAGGCAGCTGACAGGTTCGGCGCCCAGTGCGTCGTGCTGTCTGTTGACGCCCGCCGGTGCGGGCCCGGCACGGTCGTGCCCGACGTTCGGACCGATTCGGGATTCGAGGTGACCACGCACGGCGGCCGTCGGTCCACCGGCATCGACGCCATCGGCTGGGCGATCCGGGCCACGGCCCTGGGCGCCGGGGAGATCCTGCTGAACTCCATGGACGCTGACGGGACCAAGGACGGCTACGACCTCGAGCTGATCCGGCTGGTCCGTGCTGAGGTCCGGGTGCCGGTCATCGCCAGCGGAGGAGCCGGGCGGCTGGAGCACTTCGCCCCGGCGGTGGCGGCCGGTGCGGACGCGGTGCTGGCCGCCAGCGTCTTCCACTTCGGCGAGCTGACGATCGGGCAGGTGAAGGACGCCCTGGCCGAGGCCGGGTACGTCGTGCGCCGCTAGCCGGGTCGGTCGGGCGGGGGGCCGCTGCGCCCTTAGGCTGGGATCGACCCTGGACACACGCTCATGCTGGAGGTGAACTCGTGACCAGCGAGCAGCGGCACGCAGTCCCCAACCTCGACCGTTTCATCGAGCTGGCCCGCCGGCGACGAGTGATCCCGGTGGTCCGTCGCCTGCTGGCCGACGGCGAGACCCCCGTCGGGCTGTATCGAAAGCTTGGGGCGGAGCGCCCCGGCACGTTCCTGTTGGAGTCTGCTGAGCACGGTCGCGTGTGGTCCCGGTACTCGTTCGTCGGGGTCCAGGCTGCTGCGATGCTCTCCGAGGTCGGCGGGCGTGCTGTCTGGCGTGGCCGCACCC
>JBAVLA010000182.1:0-3924 GCA_049688595.1 Candidatus Nanopelagicales bacterium
AGCTGCCCGATCGGCCCGATCAGCTCTGCGATCCCTCTTGCGCATCGCCCCTCCCGTCGGGGAACAGGCAACCACAGGGCTCCGACATCGCGATCCGCCCACCCGCGGAACGGGAAAGACGCCACCGATCACGCCGGCGTGGGAGCATCGGACAGTGACCGAGCAGAAGCAGGCGCGACCGGCGGATCCCGCCGCCGCGTCGCCGCCCGCCGGTCACCCCCCGCACGCTGAGGCGCATGCCGGCCACCCCAGGCACGGCAGCGAGCCACCGGACCACCCCCGGTACGCCCCCGACCCACCGGCCGCCGCGGCCGCCGCCACGCATGAGCCGGGTTCTTCCGGACCCCCAGCGAACCCGTTCGCGCTGATCGCACCCCCGTCGGAGCCGGGGTCGCGCGTCACGGCCCAGACCCTTCCCGGCGCTCCACCGGGGGAGGGCCGGCCGGCTGGGCAGGCCACGCTGGTCGTCGAGGAGGGGGAGTTCCGCTCCCGGCTGCGCCGACCGCGCGACCTCGGCGGCGCTCTACTGGCGCTGCTCAGCGCGCTGTTCGTTGTGGCGGTGGCGATGACAGCACAGGAGACCACGAGAGCCCTCGACAGCGACCTCGAGGCTGGTCAGCGGATCCTGCCCGACTTCATCTGGGGCGCGCTCGGGTCGGTCGCGGGCCTCGGCCTCGTGCTCCTGCCCCTGGCCAGCGCCATCAGCCTGCTGATCCGCCGTCGCGGCCGGCAGCTGCTGGAGGCCATCGGCGCAATGACAGCCACGGCCATCGTCCTGACGCTGGCCTCCACCCTGATCCGGGACTACGGCGAGGACTCCTTGTACGTGGCGCTCACCGGGTCGCCGCCGGGGAGCGGCCTTGCCTACCCGACCAACCCGATGTTGGGCGGCTTGGTCGCCTTCGTGACAGTTGCCCGGCTGATGAGCCGATCGCGCTGGAACGTGCTCACCTCCGTGGTCGTGATCTCCGCCGCCCTCGTGAGCACGGTCGCCGGGTCGAGCACGGCGGCCGCGCAGGGCCTGAGCATCCTCGTGGGCCTGGCCATCGGCCTCCTCGTCCGCTACACGCTGGGCACGCCGACGACCCGCCCGTCTGGCACGGATGTGGCAACGACCCTGATCAACGCGGGAATCCCGCTGGTCATGCTGCGGGCCAGCGGCGGCACCGACTCGGGCCGGCGGTACATGGCCGTGACGCAGTCCGGGGACCAGCTCGACGTCGTGGTCCTGGACCGCGACCTGGAGGGCTCGGGGCTGGCATCGACCCTGTGGCGGGCGATCCGGGTGCGCGAGGCCGACGACCCGACCAGCGGGCTGTCCATGCGCAACCAGCTGGATCGGGCCGCGATGATGGGGTACGCCGCGGAGGCAGCCGGAGTTCCGACCCCCCGCCTCGAGCTCGCCGCCCAGGTGGGCGCGGACGCCGCCCTCCTGGCCTACCGGCCCAGGGAGGGGCGCGTCGTCATCCCGGGGGCCAGGACCCAGAGCGACCTGCCTTCCCACGAGGAGCTGGACATGGCCTGGGGGGCGCTGGGCGGGATGCAGCGGCAGTTCCTCGCCCACCAGCAGCTGCACGCCAGGAACATCCGGTACGCCGGAGCGGACACGCACCTCGTCGGTCTGGACTCGGGGACGGTCGCGGCCAGCGACGTCGCGCTGCGCCTGGACATCGCCGAGCTGCTGGTCACCCAGAGCCTGCAGACCGACGTCGAGTCCGCGGTCGCGTCGGCCCGTCGGGTCCTGGGCGACGAGGCCGTGCTGCGCGGGCTCCCGGTCCTGCAGAGGGTTGCCATGTCAGGGCCGACGAGGTCGGCGCTTCGTGGGCGCAAGCAGCTGCTCAACGACCTGCGGGCAGAGCTGCTGACCATCAACCCGCGTGTGGACGTCCAGCCGATCGACCTCGAGCGGCTCAAGCCGCGCACCCTCGTGACGATGATGCTCGGCACGGTGGCCGGCTACCTGCTGCTGTCGCAGCTGGCCTCGGTGAGCCTGTCCGAGGTGCTCGCCCAGGCCGACTGGCTATGGGCCGGCGTCGCGCTGGCGCTGTCCTTGCTGACCTACGTCGGAGCGACCCTGAGCGTGTCTGGGTTCGTGCCCGACCGGTTGAGCTTCGGGCGGACGCTGCAGGCGCAGTTCGCAGCCAGCTTCGCCACGCTGGTATCACCGCCGACCCTGGGCGCGGTCGCGGTCAACGCCCGATACCTCAACCGCGCCGGACTGCCGGCCCCCGCTGCGGCAGCCACGATCGGCGTCTCGCAGGTCGCCGCCTTCGTCGTTCACGTGACGCTCATGCTGATCGTGGCCATCGCCGCCGGAACCCAGGCTGACCTCCAGTTCAACCCACCGCGGGGCGCGATCATCGGCATCGGAATCGCCGCGATGATCATCGGCGGCCTGGCGTCGATCTCGCACGTCCGCACGTGGCTCTCCCACCGGATCCGGCCCATGGTCGAGCAGGTGATCCCGCGGCTGGTGACGGTCGCCCAGCGACCGGTGAAGCTCGTGGAGGGGTTCGGCGGGATCCTCCTGCTGAACGTGGCCTACTGCCTGTGCCTCGTGGTCGCGGTGCGGGCGTTCTCAGACTCCCTCACGATCGCCGCCATCTCGTTCGTGTACCTGGCTGGGTCGACCCTGGGGCAGGCAGCCCCAACCCCGGGCGGCCTGGGCGTGGTCGAGGCGGCGATCGCGGCCGGCTTGACCGCGGCCGGGCTGGACTCGGGCCTGGCGGTCTCCGCGACGCTGCTGTTCCGGCTGGTCACGTTCTGGCTGCCCACGGTGCCCGGGTGGTTCGCCTTCCGGGACCTGACACGCCGGAACCTGCTCTAGGCTCCGCGGGACCTGACCCGCCGCTCCCAGACCGGCCCGTCGACGGCAGCCCATGTTTGGCTCCTAAGCAACTGGGGCAGGAAACGTTCGAGTTCCCCCGCGATGCACTGACAGCGGACCAAGATTTCAGGACAAAAACGACATACTGCGCAGTATATGTTGCAGTTAGGACGCCACTATGAAATGTGTAACACTTAGCACAGGAAGTTCTAGGGGACGAGCCCGGGGGGGTTCAATGAGTTCGACCGAACGTGCTATGGCGCCCGTGGACGCCCGCGATCGCGGGGCGGCCGCAGTCGAGTTCGCGCTCCTGCTGCTACCGCTGACCCTGCTGCTCCTGGGGATCATCAACGCCGGGTACCTGTTCGGCCAGAAGCTGGCCCTGAACCAGGCCGTCCGCGAGGGGGCACGCGCAGCCGTCGTCGAGTCGACGAGCGGCACGCCCGTGGCGACCCTGGTCCGCAACGCCGCCGGCACCTCGCTGATCGACCAGCCCGGGAGCATCGCGGTCAGCACGAGCGGCGCATGCTCCAGCTCGGGGATCGGCAACAACTTCACCGTAACCGCCTCCTACGTCACGGCGGGGATCGTCCCCATGCCGATCCCGGGCTTCGACAGCCTCACGCTGAACTCCGAGGCGACCTTCAGGTGCGAGTGGTGAGTCCGATGAACCCCATCTCCCGCCGGCTCTCCCGCTCCCAGTCGGACGACCAGGGCGCGGTCGCCATCATCGTGGCGCTCCTCCTCGTCATCCTCGTGGGCTTCGGCGCCTTCGCCGTCGACATGGGCTACGCATACGCAGTCAAGCGCGAGCAGTCGGTGACGGCCGACGCCGCGGCGCTCGCCGGAGCCCAGGCAGCTGCCACCAAGTTCCGCCAGGACCATCCATCCGCGGGGATCGACTGCACGCCCTCGACGGCTGGCCAGGTCTCCGCGGCCGCCACCGCGGCCGCCGTCGACACGTACAACGCCAACGCCCCGCAGGGTTCCGCGGGCACCCCGACCGTGTCGGTCACCTGCGAGGACGGCAACTTCAATGTGACCGTGCGCGGGGAGAGCTCCTTGCCCACGTTCCTGGGCGGGCTGCTGGGCCAGTC
>JBAVLA010000183.1:0-3217 GCA_049688595.1 Candidatus Nanopelagicales bacterium
ACGCATCCCGCACAGCTACCGCTACCAGGTCACCGCCTCCGGGCACCGGCGGGCGCTGTTCCTCATCCGCGCGCACGACCGCCTCCTTCGAGACGGACTCGGCGAACTCACCGAACCCCTCCCCGACAAGCCGCGAAAGCTCCGCACCGCCAGCAACGCCTACGACCGCGCCATAGACGATCTCCTCCACCAAGCCGGACTCGCGGCCTGACCCGAACTTGACCCATCAGAGAACATCACACCCGCCCAAGCCGCCTAGTGGCGCGCCCTTCCGCGGGCCCTCTCCCGCAGTTCGAGGTCCTTGGTCCGTAGGCAGGCCCACATCCGCGCGCGAGGATCTGCTCGTCACGCCTGATCATCCTCGACGCCGAACCGAGGTTCACCCCCGCGCGCGAGGATTCCGGCGACGAGAGGGGCGAACATGAAGAGCGGATGCGGCACCGCACTGGCAGCAACAGCACTGGTGCTGGCCGGATGCGCGACCAGTTCGGAACCCGGTCAGGGCGGGTCGGCGACGCCCAGTTCGTCGTCGACCGCGAGCCCGTCCGGAACCCAGGCGGCAGGCGCCAACGGATCCCTGTACTACTACCCACAACCTGGCACGCGGGCTGACCGCTACCCGATCGACACGGACGGGACCATCGGGGCTCCGGTGGCAGTGCCGTGGAAGACCGGCGCGGACGCGGAGGCCACCGTGCTGGCGGACGGCGTGGGGCCCTGGGCGCTCACCCGGATCGTGGAGCTGCCGTTCTCCGACGTCGCGGCGACCAGGTCGCTGCAGGTCCTCCGGGTGGAAACCGGCGAGGTGGCGCACGAGATCAAGGTGCCGGGCTGGTGCAGCGGTCCGGACGGCGCGAGCTACCCATGCCTCCTGCTCGACGAGACCCGCATGGTGCGCACCACGCCGATCGACGGCGAACGCGACGGGACGATCACGATCTCCTCGACCGTGACCGGCGACACGATCGCCGAGTACGGCCCGTTCCCCGTGCTTGCTGGGGTGCTGCCGACGACGTCACCGGACTACATCATCTTCCTGACCTACGATCGCACCGCCCGGCAGCACACGATCCTCCGCCTGGACACGCGCACCGGGGACACCACCGAGATCGGAACCCTCCCGGTCCAGCAGCCGCCCATCTGCGTCCTCGGGACCGACTCCGTCCTCTCCTACGACTCCAAGCTCAAGGTCGTCGGGCCCGCGGCGGTGGCGGCGGTTGAGGTCCCGGAGCTGGCCAACGACGGGCCCGGCGCCGTGGGCTGCTCAGCCAACGGCTCGCACGTCTACGTGCGCACGAGCACCGCGTTCGATCCGGAGAAGGAGCTCGGGATCGACGCCGTGGCGGTCGCCGACGGCAGTCGCAAGTCCGCGGTGACCCTGGAGTCCTCGCAGGCGTACCTCCAGATGACGCGTTAGCTCCGCCCGACCCAGCCGATCGACCCGCGGCCAGCAGGGACTGGGCGTCGCCGCTGTTCAGTTCAACCACGACGATGTCGGTCCAATCACCCGACCCGGTCACGGCGGCGACGCGGATGCCATCAGGCGAGATGGCCGCGTCGCGGACCACCCCTCGCAGCAGACGAACCGCCTTGCCGCTGGCATCATCAACTCGCGAGAGTCCCCAGTTCGGGGTCGTTGAAGACGATCGCCGAACCGTCCGGGATCCACTGCGGGAAGTCCCAGGACCGTCCGGATCGTCGCGCCACGCCGTCGGCGGAGTTGGTTGGGGCGGTCCACGAGGCCAGCGCCTTGAGCTGGGGATGGGCGTTCGCCACCGCGAAGGAGTAGGCCGTGGCGACTCCATTCCCACGTCGGCTCCCAGTGTCGTGCCCGGGGACGAGACCCAGCCGGCATCCACGACGGGCGCGAGAGGCTCGGCCGAGGGGTCGACTGGGGCGTCCGACGCCCTCAGAGCCACGATGTCAAGATGCGATTGAAGCACGATCGTCGCCGTGCCCCCCCATGCCCGCGCTCGCCGGCTGGGGCGAACCAGGACGTTGCCGACGTCGTCCACCACGGTCTCCAACCCAAGGTTGCGGCCGAACTCGGCCACGTACGAGGTCACGGCCTGCTCGTGGTGGGACGGTCGCAGGATCTGGGTCAGGTCGTAGAAGTGCTGCCAGACCGCCTACGGCCCATGGTCGCGATGGCCTCGCGCAGTGGGGTCGCCGCGGCGGGCGTCGATGCGCTCGATGGGGAGGTGGCTTGGCCGCCGAGGCCCTGGTGCGGGGCACAGCCCGCAGCGCAGCCCCGGCCCTGATCGACGACCCTGATCGCGGTCACAGCGTTCGGCTTCAGGTGACCGGGCGTCGGCTGCAGCCAGTCGCACGGCAGTTGCTCGTGGCGAACCTTGCCGTCGATGCGGTCGATTCTGGCGCTCGTGCCGAGTTGACCGGTAAGCCTTGCCGTGGATGTGGTTGTTTCCACAGGGACTGCACACCTCCTTCTCGACCGCATCTGCGGCAAGGTTCAAGCCAGGGCCTCGCCGCTGGCCGATTCTCGACCACATCTGCGGCACGGTTCGAGCGCGTCGCTCGCTGCGGCACCCCGCTGTCGGGGGCCGCCCTGCCACTGGGCTGCAGGGCCAGGCCCTGAGGGTGCGGCGCGGCACGAGTCACGGAGTCGGCGTGTGCCTGGTGACGCGCGAGGGCCCGATGGTGCGCTGGGACCACCGGCGAAGCCCCGCGGTGAGGGCGAAGTTCCTGACCGACCCGGAGCGTGTCGCCAGGCGCGTCCGGCGGCCGCCCTCGGCTACCTGCGGCCCGGGTCGTGGTGGCCTGCAGGAACACTGCCACCACCAGGAAGACCGCGGACATGGCCGCCAGGACCCCCACGCCGGTCAGGTACATGCCGATCGGGGACCCGTGGAGCCAAGGACCACGTTGTCCGGCTTCAGGTCGCGGTGGACCACCCCGGCCGCCTGCACCGCCTCGATGCATCGCGCCAACCCCAGCGCGAAGGAGTCCAGCCCATGGGGGTCTAGGTGCCCGGACTGCGACATTCTCTGTGCCAGCGACAGCGACGACCGGCTCGTCGAAGACCACCGGCCCGTCGAGACCCCGGGCGGCGGGCGGCAACGGCTCGCTGCACGTCCACCCACAGCCGGGGACCCGCGCCGACCGCTTCCCAGATCGGCGCCTACGGGACTGTCTGGATCCGGAGGCCGCGCCGTGGGAGACCGGCCTGGACGCGGAGGCAGCCGTGCTCGGGGACGGC
>JBAVLA010000184.1:0-6506 GCA_049688595.1 Candidatus Nanopelagicales bacterium
CTCGGCCCGGGCCCGGGCGAATGTCTCGTGCAGTGCGCTCATGAGACGCCCTCCGCCAGGTCGATGCCGAACCAGCGCGCCGCCGTGCTCACGTCCTTGTCGCCCCGCCCGGACAGGTTGAGCAGGACCAGGCTGTCGGGGCCGAGCCTGCGACCCAGCAGCAGCCCACCGGCCAGGGCGTGGGCCGACTCGATCGCGGGGATGATCCCCTCGGTCCGGCAGAGCAAGCCGAAGGCGTCCATTGCCTCGGCGTCGGTGATCGGGTGGTAGGCGGCTCGGCCGGTCTGCGCCAGCCAGGCGTGCTCCGGGCCGACGCCCGGGTAGTCCAAGCCAGCCGAGATCGAATGGGACTCGATCGTCTGGCCCTCGCGGTCCTGGAGCAGGAACGACCGGGTGCCGTGCAGCACGCCGATGGATCCGCCGGTCAGCGTCGCCGCGTGCCGGCCCGTGGCCACGCCTTCGCCCCCGGCCTCGAAGCCGTGCAGGGCCACATCTGCGTCGTCGAGGAACGCATGGAAGATGCCGATTGCGTTCGACCCGCCACCGACGCAGGCGGCGACGGCATCGGGCAGCCGTCCGTACTCCTGGCGGATCTGGGCGCGGGCCTCCACGCCGATCACGCGCTGGAAGTCGCGCACCATCCGTGGGAACGGGTGCGGCCCGGCGACGGTGCCCAGCAGGTAGTGGGTGTCGGCGACGTTGGTGACCCAGTCGCGCATGGCCTCGTTGATGGCGTCCTTGAGGGTCTGCGAGCCGGTCGTCACGGGGATGACCTCGGCGCCCAGCAGCTTCATCCGGGCCACGTTGAGGGCCTGCCGCCGGGTGTCCTCGAGCCCCATGTAGACGACGCACTCCAAGCCCAGCAGGGCGGCGGCGGTGGCCGTCGCGACGCCGTGCTGACCGGCTCCGGTCTCCGCGATCACCCGGTGCTTGCCCATGCGCACAGTGAGCAGGGCCTGGCCCAGGACGTTGTTTATCTTGTGGGAGCCGGTGTGGTTGAGGTCCTCCCGCTTCAGGACCAGGTGCCCGGCGACCCCCCCGGCTGCCGCGAAGCGCGGGACCTCGGTGATCGGGGTCGGCCGGCCCGTGTAGGAGCGGGCCAGGTGGTCCAGCTCGGCCAGGAACCGTGGATCGCGCTTGGCCGCCTCGTAGGCGGCCGTCAACTCGTCGAGTGCGGCCACGAGCGCCTCCGGGACGAATCGCCCCCCGAACACGCCGAAGTGGCCGCGAGCGTCCGGGACGGCGGACTCAGCGGCGAGGAGCCCGAGGTTGGGCAGGTCGAAGCTCATGGGCGTCCATGCCTGAGCGCTGGGTGGGAACCGGCGGTGACGAGGTCGTGCACGGCCTGCCTGGGATCGCCGCCGGTCACCAGGCTCTCCCCGACGAGGACGGCGTCGGCACCCGCATTGGCGTACGCGATCAGGTCGTGGGGCCCGCGGACACCGCTCTCGGCGACGCGGACCACGTGGTCGGGGATGTGCGGGGCCACGCGGGCGAAATGCTCACGGTCCACGTGCAGGGTCCGCAGGTCGCGGACATTCACCCCGATGATCCTGGCGCCGGCGTCCAACGCCCGCTGGACCTCCTCCACGTCATGCACCTCCACCAGTGGCGTGAGCCCGATCGACACGGCGCGCTCGTGCAGGCTCACCAGCGCACACTGGTCGAGGGCGGCGACGATGAGCAGCACCAGGTCCGCGCCAGCAGCCCGGGACTCCCAGAGCTGGTAGGACGAGACGATGAAGTCCTTGCGCAGGACGGGCACCTCGACGGCCGATCGCACCGCGACCAAGTCGTCCAGCGACCCGCCGAACCGCCGGCCCTCGGTCAGCACCGAGATGGCCTGCGCCCCGCCTGCCTCGTACTCGCGGGCCAGCCAGGCGGGATCCTCGATGGCGGCCAGCGCGCCCCTGCTGGGCGACGAGCGCTTGACCTCCGCGATCACGGTCACCTCATCGTCCTGGCGCAGCGCCATCTCCCCGCTGCGAGCTGGCGGAGCGTGCTCGGCCAGCTCCTTGAGGCGCTCAAGCGGCATGCGTTCCATGCGCCCGGCGACATCCACGCGAACATCGGCGAGGATGTCGTCGAGAATGCTCATGCCCGCACTCCGCTCGTCCGGGGGATCTTGCCCAGAGGGTACGCACTGCCCTCGCGGGGCGTCGAACCGCCCTATCGTTCCGGCCGCCCGACCGCAGCCATCACTGTAGCCTGCGTCACATGTCGTCAACGGTGCTCCCGGCCGGGCAGAGCAGGGCGCGACGCATGGCCGGGCCGGCCGCGGCGCTCCTCGGCACGGCGGCCGCATGGCTGGTGGTGGCGGAGATCGCCCCGGGCGACAACGGTCCGGGGTTCTGCCCCTGGCGTAGCGTCAGCGGCCTGGACTGCCCGTTCTGCGGGTCGACCCGCGCCGCCGCGTGCCTGGCGCAGGGCGACCTGCTCGCAGCCCTCGACCACAACGCCCTGCTGGTGCTGGTGGTGATCCCGCTGGCGGGGATCGCGTGGCTGCGCTGGTCGGTGCGCGCGTGGCGCGGCGATCAGACGCCGCTGGCGTCGAATCGTTCGATCGGGATCCTGACGGCGATCACCCTGGCGTGGTGGGCGCTGCGCCTTGCGGTTCCGTGGCTGGCGTCCCCGCTGGCCTGACCGGCAGCACCACCCGGAACGCCGCCCCTCCCTCCGGGGCGGCCCCCGCCTCGGCCCGCCCCCCCAGCCGCTGCGCCAGCCGGGCCACCAGGGCCAGCCCAACCCCGGATCCGACCTTGCGGATCCCGCGGTAGCGCGCGTGCAGCTCACCTGGCTCGAACGCGACCGCCAGGTCGTCCGAGGTCAGGCCGGGACCTCCGTCGCGCACCTCGACGACGAACCAGCCGTCCGTCTCGGCGGGTCCCACGTGCAGCACGACGGGCGCGCCCTCCCCGGTGACCCGCAGGGCGTTCTCCATCAGGTTGTCGATGATCTGACGGACGCGGTTCGGGTCGGTGCGGACAGGCCGGGGCGTGCGGTCGACCAGGTCGACGAAACGCACGCCGACCCGCTCCGCGCGTGCTGCCCAGACCGACGCGGCGTCGGTGCCGAAGGATGCCAGGTCGAGGTCGACCGGCTCGATCTGGACGTCCACTGCCCCCAAGCGCGCAAGGTCGAGCAGGTCGGCCACGAGGCGGTCGAGGTGATCGGCCTCGGACCGCACGATTCCCGCGATCTCCGGGACGTCCTCAGGGTCCACGACCCCGTCGGCGAGCGCCTCGGAGTAGCCCTTGATCGACGTGAGCGGGGTGCGCAGCTCATGGGACACCGTGAGCAGGAACTCACGCTGTCGGCCCTCGCTCTCGGCCAGCCCAGCAGCCAGGCCATTGAGGGCGATCGCGATGTCGGCGACCTCGGCGGGGCCGTGCGGGTCGATGCGCACGTCTCGGTGACCGGCGCCCATGGCGTTGGCGGCAGCAGCGGCCTCGGCAAGGGGCCTGGTCAGGCGTCGGGCCAGCAGGTAGCCGATGATCACCGCCACGGCCAGGCCGAGGAGCAGCGCGAGGGTCAGCCGGGACAGTGCGGGAGAGCTGAGGTCCCGGGCGACGCCGGACGGTTGGACGAGCAGGACCCCCAGTCCATCAGCGATGGGCCGGCCCTCGACGAATTGGGCTCCGACGATGGTCGCCCGCTTGGCGCTGACCCCCTGGCCGGACGTGACGGCGGCCACGTCCTGATCACGCAGCGGGGAGCTGACGTTAGCTCCGGGGCTCACCACGTAGGCGGTGACCTGCTGCGGCTCCAGCAGGGCCTCGATCCGATCGCTCACCGCCCAGCCGAGACCCCGGACGTGCAGGTCGCCGGCAACCGTGCGCTCCAGCAGCTCGGCGGTCAGGTCTGCGGTCCGGGCGAGGGCCCGCCGCGCGGACGTGTCCGCCGCCGAGCCGAGCAGCGGCCACGACACCAGTGCTGAGATCAGCACCGCGATCAGCGCCACCCCCGCCATGACCAGCGGAAGCCGCCGGGACAGGCTCGACCGCCTCACGGCGCCTCCGCGCTGTACCCGACCCCACGGACTGTGCGGATCGGGCTGGCCGCTCCGAGCTTGGCCCGCACCTGTGCCACGTGGACATCCACGGTGCGCGTCCCAGCAGCCGCCGAGTACCCCCAGACGGCTGAGAGCAGCTGGTCACGGGTCACGACGCGCCCAGGTCGCTCCATCAGGTAGGCCAGCAGGTCGAACTCCGTGGCGGTCAGCTCGACCGGCTCCCCGGCGACGGCGACCCGATGCCGCGCGCGGTTGAGCTCCACATCCCCGAGCACCAACGAGCGCGCATCGTCATCTTGCGCGGGAGCGCCTCGGCGCAGCACGGCCTTGACCCGGGCGACGACCTCGCGTGGGCTGAAGGGCTTGGTGATGTAGTCGTCCCCGCCCATCTCCAGGCCGAGCACCCGGTCTATCTCATCGTCACGAGCAGTGCAGAACAGGATGGGAACGTTGCTGCCCTGGGCGCGCAGGGTGCGGCAAACCTCGGTTCCGTCCATGCCCGGCAGGCCCACGTCCAGCAGGATCGCCACCGGATGCAGCCGGCGCGCAGCCGCCAACGCATCCATTCCGTTGGCGGCCACGTGCACTCCGAAGCCCTCGCGCCGCAGGTAGATGCCGAGCAGGTCGGCGATGGGCCGCTCGTCCTCGGCGACGAGGACCAGCCCCCGGGTCTCGACGCTCATGTGCGCATCCTGCGGCAATCTCGTTGGCGGTGGGTCACACGGATGTTCGGGTCAGGTCATCGAGTGGTCGCCGGACTCCATGCCGGCCATGACCTTCCAGGCCACCACGCCCACGAGGACCATCGCCACCCCGATCCAGAAGACGATCTGCTGGTCGAGGACGACTCCGAGCGTGCCCACGACGAAGGCCAGCATGATGATCGTGGCGCCCGTCCAGTTGGCCGGCGTCCGCCCGTGATTGTCGTGCCCGGCGGTCATGGGTCTCCTCGCATCTGCGTGTGAGCCCCCATTGTGGCACCGAACCAGCCACGGGGGCAGGGCATCGATCGGGGGCAGGCTGCAAGCGGTGCTCCGATGCTGCCACCGGGCGGCTCAGCCCCCGCCCGACCCCGCTGGCCGCAGTCCCTCGGCCATCGAGACAGCCGTCAGGACGGCAGCCGCCTTGCTCTGGCACTCGGCGTGCTCCGCGGCCGGGATCGAGTCGGCGACCAGCCCCGCCCCCGCCTGGACGTGGGCAACCCCGTCCCGCAGCACAGCCGTGCGGATCGCGATCGCCGCGTCCATGTTCCCGGCGAAGTCCAGGTAGCCCACCGCGCCGCCGTAGAGGCCACGCCGGGTCGGCTCGAGGTCGTCGATGATCTCCATCGCGCGCGGCTTGGGCGCGCCCGACAGCGTCCCAGCGGGGAAGGTGGCCGCCAGCAGGTCGTAGGCAGTCCGGCCAGGCGACAGCCGGCCGGTCACGGTTGAGACGATGTGCATCACGTGGGAGTACTTCTCGATCGACATGAAGTCCACGACCTCGACCGATCCCGGCTGGCACACCCGGCCCAGGTCGTTGCGGCCCAGGTCGACCAGCATGAGGTGCTCGGCCCGCTCCTTCTCATCGGCGAGCAGCTCCTCGGCCAGCGCCGCGTCCTGCTCCGGGGTGTCACCGCGGGGCCGGGTGCCGGCGATCGGATGCAGCATCGCGTGCCCCGCGGCCAGCTTGACCAGGGCCTCCGGGCTGGAGCCCACCACGTCGAAGGCAATTCGATCGCCCAGGTCCGCGCCCGACCCGGGCTCGGGGAAGCGGAAGAGGAACATGTACGGGCTCGGGTTGCTGACCCGCAGCATCCGGTAGATGTCCAGGGCGCTTGCCGCCGTCGGTCGGTCGAACCGCTGGCTGAGGACTATCTGGAACGCATCCCCGGCCCGGATGTGCTCCTTCGCCTGCTCCACAGCGGCCATGTAGTCCTCCGGCCTGGTCCGTGCGCGGACGGCCGGGGGATCCACGGGCTCGGCCAGCGCGGCGGCCGTCCCAGGGCTCGGCGCGGCCAGCGCCTGCTCCATGAGGTCCAGGCGGTCGACCGCGTTGGCCCACGCTTCAACGACTCCCTCATCCGTGGCGTCGTAGTTCACGGCGTTCGCGATCAGCAGCACCGACCCGTCCCAGTGGTCCAGCACGGCCAGGTCGATCGCCAGGAGCATGGCCAGTTCGGGCAGGCCCAGCTCATCGGGATTCGCATCTGGCAGCCGCTCCCAGTGGCGGACTGCGTCATAGGCGATCATCCCGACCAGTCCGCCGGTCAGCGGGGGTAGGTCCTGATCCGCGTCCGTGTCGGTGGCCAGGGGGTCGCTGTGCAGGAGCGCCAGGGAGTCGCGCATCGCCAGCAGCGGATCCCCGCCACTGGGCATCCCGACCGGGGTGCGGCCACGCCAGACAGCACGCCCGCCGACCTCGGAGAGCATCGCAGCAGCCTGGACCCCGACGAACGAGTACCGGGACCACACGCGACCGTGCTCAGCAGACTCCAACAGGAACGTCCCAGGGC
>JBAVLA010000185.1:0-3100 GCA_049688595.1 Candidatus Nanopelagicales bacterium
CGACATGCCCGTGCGCATCGCGATCGACTTCGCCGACGCCGAGGACCTGGCCAAGAAGGCGGACAAGGCCATCCAGGCGTTCGGCGCCAACAACCCGGCGATGTGGAAGATGCTCCGCTCGCAGGGCGTCTTCGTCGGCCGCGGCCCCGCTCCGAAGGTCGCCTTCCTGTTCACCGGCCAGGGATCGCAGTACGTGAACATGCTGGCCGAGCTCCGGGACCACGAGCCGATCGTGCGCGGCATCTACGACGAGGCCGACCGGATCATGACCCCGCTCCTGGGCAAGCCGCTGTCGGAGTTCGTGTTCGCCCACTCGCAGGACCCGGAGACGCTCAAGCGGCTCAACGCCCAGCTCCTGCAGACCGAGATCACCCAGCCGGCCGTGCTCACCACCGACGCCGCGATGGCCGAGCTGCTGGCCGCATACGACATCCGGCCGGACATGGTGATGGGCCACAGCCTGGGCGAGTACGGGGCCCTGGAGGCCGCGGGCGCGCTGTCGTTCGACGCCGCGCTGGAGGCAGTCAGCGCGCGCGGCCGGGAGATGGCGCACGTGTCCCACGAGGACAACGGCGCGATGGCCGCGGTGTTCGGGCCGCTGGCGGAGATCGAGCGCGTCGTCGACAGCGTCGACGGGTATGTCGTCGTGGCCAACATCAACTCCAACTCGCAGGCCGTCATCGGCGGGGCCACTCCCGCCGTCGAAGCCGCCGTCGCGGCGTTCGAGGCAGCCGGGATGAAGGCCATGCGCATCCCGGTGTCCCACGCGTTCCACACCCAGATCGTCGCGGGCGCGAGCGAGCCGCTGAAGGTCGCCATGCGCCGCCTCGAGGTGCAGGGCCCGAAGGTGCCGATCGTCGCCAACGTCTCCGGGGAGTTCTACCCCGCCGACGCCGACACCGAGTACATGCTCGACATCCTGGGCCGCCAGATCTACTCCCCGGTCCAGTTCGTCAAGGGCCTGCACACGCTGTACAAGGCGGGCGCCCGCGTGTTCGTCGAGGTCGGACCGAAGAAGGCCCTCCACGGATTCGTCGAGGACGTGCTTGGAACCATCCACGACGACGTGCTCGCGCTGTTCACCAACCACCCGAAGTTCGGCGACATCCCCTCGTTCAACCAGGCCCTATGCGGGCTCTACGCGGCGGGGCTCGGCTACGTCCCTGCTGCCGCACCTGCCGCCGAACCCGCTGCGCCGGCCGCAGCACCCGCTTCGGCAGCCCCCGCCGCAGCAGCCCAGCCCGTCCCCCCGACCACAACCAGCCCAAGGACGCCAATGACCACGTCGCGCTACGAGGAACTCGGTCGGCTCTTCGCCGACGTGCTCGAGCAGGGCATGCGCGTTTACGGCGGAGGTGCCCCCGCGGCACCTGCGCCCAGCGCCGCTCCCACGCCCGCGCCCGCCGGTCCGGTGGCGGCCGAGCCCGTCACGATCACCGGCGCCGCACTGGGCCTGCCCGGGGTGGATCGCGTCTTCGACGACGAGAACGTGGCGCGCATCCTCAACGGCCAGCAGTTCATCGACACGATCCCGCGCAAGTTCCGGCAGGAGATGCTGGACAAGCGGATCACCCGCTTGGTCAAGAAGGCCGGCCAGGACCCGGTCTTCGAGACGATCGACGACGAGGAGGGCGTCATCAAGTTGGCCGGTCGCGGAGCGCCGGTCGACGTGGTCGAGGAGTTCGGGGTGGACGCCGCCCGCGACGCAGCCCTGGACCGGACGACGCGCTTGGCGATCGGTGCTGGCATCGACGCCATGCGCGACGCGGGCATCCCCCTCGTGCTGCGCTACCGCCCCACCACGCTGGGCACGCAGCTGCCCGACCGGTGGGCGCTGCCCGACTCGATGCGCGACGACACCGGCGTGATCTTCGCCTCGGCCTTCCCCGGCTACGACGAGTTCGCCAGGGACATCGAGAACTACATGCGCGATCGCGGCCGTCGCGACCAGCTCCTCGCACTCGAGGCCGTGCGCTCGCGCCTGACCGGCTCCGAGCCGGCCGCAGCCGAGGTGGACCAGCGCATCGCCGAGCTGCGCCGCCTGCTCGAGGACGAGAAGTTCACCTTCGACCGCCGCTTCATCTTCCGCTGCCTTTCGATGGGGCACGCCCAGTTCGCCGAGCTGATCGGAGCCCGCGGGCCGAACACGCAGGTCAACGCAGCGTGTGCTAGCGCCACCCAGGCCGTGGCCGTGGCTGAGGACTGGATCACGACCGGCCGCTGCCGCCGCGTGATCGTGGTCTCGGCAGACGACGTGACCAGCGACACCCTGCTGCCCTGGGTTGGCTCGGGCTTCCTGGCGTCGGGGGCAGCCGCCACCGGCGGCGTGGTCAGCGAGGTTGCCACGCCGTTCGACCGTCGCCGACACGGCATGGTCGTCGGAATGGGTGCCGCCGCGTTCGTCGTGGAGTCCGCCGAGGCGGCTCGCGAGCGCGGCATCCAGCCGATCTGCGAGGTCCTGTCCGCAGTCACCGCCAACAGCGCCTTCCACGGCACAAGGCTCGACGTCGACCACGTCGGCCAGGTGATGGAGAACCTGGTCAGCCGGGCCGAGGCACGCGGCATCAACCGGGCCGACATCGCGGCCCACACTGTCTTCGTATCGCACGAGACCTACACGCCCGCGCGCGGCGGCTCTGCCTCGGCCGAGATCAATGCCCTGCGACGCGTCTTCGGCGCGAACACCGACTCGATCGTCATCGCGAACACGAAGGGCTTCACCGGTCACGCGATGGGGGCCGGAATCGAGGATGTCGTCGCGGTCAAGTCGCTGGAGACCGGCATCGTCCCGCCGGTGCCCAACTTCAAGGAGCCGGATCCCGAGCTCGGCCAGCTCCACCTCTCGACTGGCGGCCAGTACCCAGTGGACTACGCCCTCCGGGTGGCAGCCGGCTTCGGCTCGCAGATCTCGATGTCGCTGATGCGCTGGACGCCCATGCCCGACGGCCGGCGGCGCACGCCCGGCGAGTTGGGATACGCCTACCGCATCGTCGACCGCGCCGCCTGGGACCGCTTCCTCGCCGAGGCGGCCGGGCGTCCGGGTGCGCAGCTCGAGGTCGTGCAGCGCCGCTTGCGCATCGCCGACACCGGTGCCCCCGCC
>JBAVLA010000186.1:0-5180 GCA_049688595.1 Candidatus Nanopelagicales bacterium
GGCTGGTTCACCATCCCGGGCGCCGCCAGCCTTGGCGGCGGCCTGCGCGGCCTGCGCCTCGAGCAGGTCGTCGGCCTCGGTCGCGGGCACCCACGCGGCACCCTCGGCAGCGATCCCGGGAGTCCCCCGGACGCTTGGGACGAACCGCCACGCGGTTGCTTGGAGGGCCTCGGCGAAGATGCGCGCCTGATCCGCCTGGGCGCTGCGCGGCTGGTTGCGGTCGACCTCCTGGAGCGCGAGCACGTCGATCGGACCGAGTGCGACGAACTCCTCGATGGTGCGCTGCAGGTCGCCGTCGTCAGTCGCATCCGGAGACCACAGGGCCCGCTCGACCGGAGAGGCGCCGGCCGCCTCCAGGCGTGCGTCGTCGGCGTCGACTGCCCCACCGGTCGGGGCGGTCGGACTCGGGGGAGCCGCCCCGGGATGGGCCCGACCGCCCTCCCGGTGCGTGCTGTGCGCGGCGTGCTCGGGCGCCGGTGTCCGGTCCCGCAGCGGGATCCCGTGAAGGAGGTTGAACGTGGCGAAGCGCACGGGATCAGACTCGCACACCGATCGGGCAGGTGGCAGGCCCGATGCCGCTACGGTTGGCTGCCATGTCATCGCCGAATCCGGTAGCGGGCATCGCCCTTGCGCTGGGCCATCAGTCCCTCGACCGCAGGCCCGACCTGAGGCGAGCGGGTTGGGAGGCCCTGCGTGGAATGCCCCGCCTCGACATGCTCATCGGGACGGGCGGCGAGGCGGCGGCTGTGCGCACCAGGGATGGCTGGGCGCTTGCCTCGGTCCAGGCCGAGGCTGCTGGTCCTGTTCGGCTGCAGGTGCTGCTGGGGGTGGACCCCGACGGAGTCGCCAGATGCGCGCACCTGGTGGACCCGTCCGAGCCGTTGGCCGGGGCGGGCGATGCGGGGCTCGGACGGCGGCCTGACGCAGAGCGCATCGAGTGGGTCGGCCTGCGGTCTGCAGGCCCGCGGATGTCGGCACTCGACCGTGAGCTGTTCGCGGAGGCGCTGGCCCTGGTCAACTGGCACCGCAGCCACCCCAGGTGCCCGAGGTGCGGCTCGGCCACCGACGTCGCCGGACTCGGCTGGTGGCGGACGTGCCCAGTGGATGGCTCCGAGCACTACCCGCGCACCGATCCGGCCGTGATCGCCCTGCTCGTCGACCACGACGGGAACGCGCTGTTCGGCAGGCAGGTGCGATGGCCGCAGCACGCCTTCTCCACGCTGGCCGGATTCGTCGAGCCCGGCGAGTCCGCAGAGGCGGCCGTCGTGCGCGAGATCTCCGAGGAGGTGGGCCTGCGTCCGTCCGGCTGCGTGTACGTGGGCAGCCAGCCGTGGCCGTTCCCCGGTTCGCTGATGCTCGGGTTCCAGGCCAGCGTCGAGGACGTCCGGCCGTCGCCGGTCGTCGACGGGATCGAGATAGCCGAGGCCAGGTGGCTCAGCCGCGCTGAGCTGACCGGGGCCTGCCAGCGCGGTGACGTGCGCCTGCCGGGCCGGCTGTCCATCGCTCACAACTTGATCGTCCGGTGGTACGGGGCGGCGCTTCCCGACGAATGGTGCCGCTGGTAGGGGGCGCCCCCGCACTGCCCCCCCACTGCCCCCGATCGGTGTCGGACGGCACTGCCACAATGGCTGGCGTGTCCGATTACGTGCTGGAAGGGCTGGACCCCGAGCAGCGGCTCGTCGCCGAGGCCCTGCGCGGTCCCGTCGTCGTGCTGGCCGGCGCGGGCACTGGGAAGACCCGTGCGATCACCCACCGGATCGCCCACGCCTGCCTGACCGGCACGCACGCGGCTAACACCGGCCTGGCGGTCACGTTCACGAACAGGGCGGCCGGGGAGATGCGCCAGCGGCTGGCGATCCTCGGTGTCCCAGGCGTGGCCGTGCGCACGTTCCACGCCGCGGCGCTGAGCCAGTTGCGGTACTTCTGGCCATCGGCGGTCGGTGGGCCGTTCCCGGAGCTGGTCTCGAGCAAGGCCAAGCTCGTGGCGCGAGCCTGTCGGGAGGTGGGCCTGCCCACCGGCCCTGGTTTCGTGCGCGACCTCTCATCGGAGTTCGAGTGGGCCGGGTCCTCCCTCGTGTCGCCGGCCGAGTACCCGCAGCTGGCGCCGCGGTCTGGCCGCACGCCGCCGGGGTCCGGTGCTGATCAGCTTGACGCCGCCGCGGTCGGCCGGGCGATGGCCGCGTACCAGCAGGTCAAGGCCGCGGCGAACGTGATCGACTTCGAGGACGTCCTGCTGTCGATGGTAGCGATCGTGGGCGAACGACCCGACGTCGCCGATGAGATCCGGAAGCGGTACCGGTGGTTCACGGTCGACGAGTACCAGGACATAACGCCGGTCCAGGCGCGGCTGCTGGAGGGCTGGCTCGGTGATCGCGACGACGTATGCGTGGTCGGGGACACCAGCCAGACCATCTACTCCTTCGCCGGCGCCTCGGCGGACTCACTGGAGGCCTTCGCCCAGCGATGGCCGGAGGCGACGGTGATCCGGCTCGACCGCTGCTACCGCTGCACCCCGCAGATAGTCGCCGCCGCGAACTCCCTGATCTCCTCGGCTCGGACCGGCTCAGCGGTGCGACTGCGCTCGCAGCGTCCCGCAGGGCCAGTCCCAGACCTCGTCACGTGCGCCGACGACGCGGACGAGGCGTCGAACATAGCCGGCCGCATCGCCGATCTGGCGCGGTCGGGGATCGCCTATCGGGAGATGGCCGTCCTCATGCGCACGAATGCTGCCTCGGAGCCGGTCGAGGCGGCCCTGGCTGCGGCGGGCGTGCCGTACGTGATGCGCGGGGCGGAGCGCTTCTTCGACCGTCCTGAGGTGCGCGAGGCCGTCGCGCGCCTGCGCGGACAGGCCAATACCAGCCGACGGGCCGTCTCGGACGAGGCCGGCCCGGCCCCGACGGCGCCGCCCGGGCAGCCCACCCTGCCCACGGTGGGGACAGGGCTTGGTGAGGAGGTCGCCGCTGTGCTGGCCGGGATGGGATGGCGACCCTCGGGCCCGGAGGGCAGCGGAGCGGCGCGGGAGCGCTGGGAGTCGCTGGCTGCCCTCGTCGCCCTGGGTGAGGAGCTCGCGGCAGCCGGCGCAGAGACGCTCAGTGAGGTCGTCCTGGAGCTCGAGCGTCGCGCTGCCATCGCCCACGCCCCGACCGCCGACGGGGTCACGGTTGCGACGCTGCACTCCGCCAAGGGGCTGGAGTGGTCGGCGGTCTTCATAGTCGGATGCGCTGAGGGCACGCTGCCGATCTCCTACGCGGACACGCCCGAGCGGGTGGAGGAGGAGCGCCGCCTGCTCTACGTCGGCCTCACGCGGGCGAGGGACCGGCTGACAGTGAGCTGGGCCCTGGGCCGGGCCGGGTCCGGCCGGCATCGGGAACCCAGCAGGTTCCTGGCGGAGATCCGCTCTGGTGGGGGCACGACCTCGGCGACCACCCAGTCCGGCGTGGTCCGGCAGGGGAAGTCGCGTGCCACGAAGGACCGCCGCCGAAAGCCCCCCGGGCGATGCCGCGTATGCCCCGCGGCGCTGGTCACGGCACCCGAGCGGACGCTGGGCAGATGCCGAGCATGCCCCGGCAATCCCGACGAGGACCTCGCCCAGCGGCTGCGCGAGTGGCGGCTGGCCATGGCACGCGAGCAGGAGGTGCCCGCGTTCGTCGTGTTCACTGACGTGACGCTGGCCGCGCTGGCAGAGCGGCGCCCCCGTGATGAGGACGAGCTGCTTGACGTGCCCGGCATCGGTCCGGCGAAGGCTGAGCGCTACGGCCCGGCGCTCCTGGAACTGGTCCGGGAGGGTGCGAGCTCAGTCCCCTGAGGGTGCTGCGAAGCCGGGAACCCACCGCTCGAGCTCGCCGCGCATCGCCACCTCGGCGTTCAACTGGCAGAGCACCCCGATCGCCCCGAGCCACACGCGGTGGATGAGCAGGTAGGAGGGGGGGAGGTTCAACTTCAGGCCGATCGCGAAGTCCGGATTGCGTGGGTCGTTCAGCCGGGCGAACTGCCCGCGCAGCCACGCGCGGCTGTACTGGAAGGTCGGCGTCCGGGCCGGCTCGACGAACGGGTCGAGGAAGTCCAGCAGGGAATTCGCGTCGATGCTGGAAGCGCTGCGCACAAACCCCTCCCGGCGGAGTCCAGCCAGCACGGATTCGGCGTCGCCGGACATGGCGATGCGCATGAGGCTCCCGACGATTGGGGGGAACCCGTCCGGGAGGTGGGCGACGGCGCCGAAGTCAAGCACGCCGAATCGGCCGTCCGGCGTGATCCGGAAGTTGCCCGGGTGGGGGTCGGCGTGCAGCAGCCCGGCACGAGCCGGCCCGGACAACAGGAACCGCTGGTAGTGCTGCCCAGCCAGGTTCCGCTCCTCCTGGGTCCCGTCGGCCACGAACCGGGACAACGGCGTCCCTTCGAGCCACTCGGACACGATCACCGTGCGGCTGGAGGCGAGGACGTCGGGGATTGCCACGTCTGGATCACCTCGATAGGCCTTGGCGAAGGCGTGCTGTGAGGCGGACTCCGCCTGGTAGTCCAACTCCTCCGTCACCCGAGCGGCCAGCTCGTCAAGCAGCGGCTTGATGTCCATGCCGGGAATCCCACGGGCGAACAGCTTGGCCAGGCGGCTGGCGCTGTTCAGGTCGGCCAGCAGGGCCTTGTCCGCCCCCGGGTACTGGACCTTGACGGCGACCTCCCGGCCGTCCCGCCAGATCGCCCGGTGGACCTGCCCGATGCTGGCGGCGGCCGCCGGCGTGTCGTCGAACGACTTGAACTTGCGTCGCCAGCGGGGTCCGAAGTTCTCGGCGATGACCGCGTGCACGCGCTCGGCGGGAAGCGCTGGGGCCTGTTCCTGCAGCCGGGTCAGCGTCGCGCGATACGGCGCGGCCACCTCCTCAGGCAGGGCGGCCTCGAAGATGCTCATCGCCTGCCCGACCTTCATCGCCCCGCCCTTGAGCTCGCCGAGGACCTTGAACATCTGCTCGGCGGTGCGTGCCTGCAACTCGGCGGCCACTGCCTCAGCCGGCGCGCCTCCGATGCGCTTGCCTATGCCGATTGCGGCCCGACCGGCATGCCCCAACGGCACAGTCGCAAGCCGCGCACTGCGGGAGAGGGCGCGTGCCGGCAGGTCGGGCATGCCCCCATTGTGCGGCCACGCAGCGCGCGCCGCACAAGTCGCGAGGTGGCGCGCGCTGCTGGGC
>JBAVLA010000187.1:0-2274 GCA_049688595.1 Candidatus Nanopelagicales bacterium
AAGGCGCGCCAGACCGGTCCGGCCTGTCACTAGGGGTATCGGAGCTGCTTCTTCCGGACGGTTGCCTATGATGGGACGCTCGTGGTCAACTCGGTCCGGCTGATGACCCCCGAGCAGATGTACGGCACGAAGCCATGAGCAGGCTGAGGCTCGGGCTGCCCAAGGGCAGCCTTCAGGACGCGACCATCGAGCTGTTCCAGCGGGCTGGGTTCACGATCTCCGCCTCGAGCCGCAGCTACTTCCCGAGCATCGACGACGACGAGATCGAGTGCATGCTGGTCCGGCCCCAGGAGTCAGCGCGCTACGTTGAGCACGGCCTGCTGGACCTGGCGATCACCGGTTTCGATTGGATCCTCCAGCGTGATGTCGTGGAGGTCGCCGAGCTCGTGTACAGCAAGCAGATGCGTCGCCCCGTGCGTTGGGTCGTGGCAGTGCCCATCGACTCGCCGATCCACAGCGTCGCGGACCTCGCTGGCAAGCGCATCGCAACGGAGGCTGTCGACCTGGCCGAGCAGTTCCTGGCCCAACAGGGCATCGAGGCTGAGGTCGAGTTCTCGTGGGGGGCGACCGAGGTCAAGCCGCCGTACCTGGCTGACGCGATCGTCGAGGTGACGGAGACCGGGAGCTCCCTGCGTGCCAACAACCTGCGCATCGTGCACGAGATCCTGAGCAGCACGACCCGCCTGATCGCCAGCCGCGCCGCCATGGAGGACCCGTGGAAGCGGACGAAGATCGACGACCTCGCCATGCTGCTCCGGGCCGCCCTGGCGGCACACGGGAAGGTCGGGCTGATGCTCAACGTCCATGAGCGGAACCTGGCCGCGGTGGAGGGGATCCTGCCGTCGTTGAAGAGCCCGACCATCTCGAAGCTGCAGGCCGAGGGGTGGTACGCGGTTAACACGATCGTCGACGAGGAGCAGGTTAGGCGGCTGATCCCTCGCCTGCGGGCCTCCGGAGCCGAGGACATCGTCGAGTTCCCGCTGAACAAGGTCGTGGAGTAGGCCGTCGTGGAGTAGGCGGCAGCGTCACCCGCGTTGCGATGGCGGGCGGGCAGCCCGCCTCGCAGGCGCCCTGCGCAGGCAGTCCGGTTTGCCCTGCGCAGGGCAAACCGGTTGGCGGCAGCTGGCGTCAGCCGGTCGCCCGGCCCGCCTTGATGGCCCGGACCTGCACCCACCCCTTGACTAGGACGATGGCCACGACGGCGAACGCCACGGTGCCGATGAGGCGACCCGGATCGACCGCCGGGACCCAGCGGACCGACTCACCGCGGATGACGAACGCTCCCGCCGGTGCGGCGTTGAGGCCGAAGCCGCCGCCCTCGCCCTGGGGGCCCTTCTCCTCCTGGCCGGTCCCAGCACCGCCCCCACCGGCCACCCGGGCGGCTGCGATGACGGTGACGCCCTCCTTCTCATAGGGCTCCGCGTAGACGCGACGAACTGTGAGCGCGTCCTGTGCGGTCGACACGAACTGCGTGATGTCCACGTGGCCTCCTTGAGCCGGGCGAATGCCGCTGGTGCGGTGCACGTGCCCAACCTACGCCCGGCGATCCGCTGGAGGAAGGAGCCCTTCGATGCGGGCTCACGCCCGCCCGGCCCAGGACGCGACGCCGCCCGGCCGGCTCGGCTGCCCGGACTGGCCTCGCCAGCCTGGATCGTGGCAAGTTTGCGGGTGTGAACAAGGGATCGCGGCAAGTCCGCTGGGGGCGATCCCTAGCGATCCTGCCTCAATCCGTTCGGTCAACCAGGAGGAGAGGCGCGCCACCGCTGCTTGCTGATGGGTCCAGGTCCGTCCTGGCCGCGGCGGTCGCGGGCGTGCTCATGCTCGGCGCCGGCTGTTCGAGCGAGCCGTCAGAGCCGGGGGAGGGCTCGGCTTCATCCGCACCGTCAGTCTCCTCGCCATCAGCGTCAGCATCCACCACCGCGTCAGCCGGCTCAACGGTCTCCGCCTCGTCGACCGAAACGCGCGAATCCGACGCGGCCGGGCTTCCGGCCCCGGTAATCGTGACCCCGAGCCAGACCACGGCCACGGCGCACGTCGGGGAGACGATCGTGTTCAACCAGCCCGACCCGGCGCACACGAGGATCAGCACTGACAATCCCGATGTGCTCGAGCTCTTCCAGGGCCGGGACGATGGCAGCGCCCTGTTCAATCCCGGCGCCACCGCGTTGGCGCCCGGCGTGGCGGTCGTCACGATCGAGGCTGCGGACGGCTCGACCGAGAGGGTGACGGTGACCGTCCGGTAGGGATGGGATGCCGGATGACGCGGCATCGGCT
>JBAVLA010000188.1:0-14513 GCA_049688595.1 Candidatus Nanopelagicales bacterium
GGACGGTTTCGAACAGCGCTGAGCACGATGTTCGAACGCCAGACGACGTGGTGGACGGTCTGAGTGCGCCTACGGATCAGAAGGCCAGGGGTTCGAATCCCTTCGGGCGCGCCAGCGAGATTGCCCACGTTGTAGGCGTTTTCGTGCTCTGGACGTTGCCTGCGCTAGGCTCGGAGGCCCTCCAGGTGACTACGAGAAGTGACTACGAGCCGTGTCGGGGGCGATTCTGCCGCCATCTGTGAAATCGGCCTCGTCACCGTAGCAGGCGGTAGACGCGGCACCACGGGATGGACCATCGGCGCCTGATCCGCGATCAGATGGCTCGTGCGGTGTCCCGAGGTGCGCCGGGGGTATGTCTTGCAGTCTTGCAGTTGTGAGCTGCAAGTGGAAAACTGCAAGACATGTGGGTTGAGGTTGAGAGTCTGTTGTCTGCGCGGGTCGCGCGGCTCCGGAGGGTTGGGGTTGACCTGGCCCGGGTGGAGGTCAAGGCGGCCGCCGGCGGTCTCCCGAAGTCGACGGGTGAGACTCTGTCGGCCTTCGTGAACGGGTCGGGTGGCGAGCTGATCCTGGGTCTGTCCGAGTCCGCCGGGTTTCGGCCCACGGATGGATTCGACGCCTCCGCCATCAGGGACGCGGTCGCTGGGCTCTGCGCTGATGAGATGGAGCCCCCGATCAGGACGGATATCGAGATCGTGCCCTTCGAGGGTGCTCTGGTCATCTACCTGGATGTTCCGGCGGGCGATCCACTCCTGGGTCCATGCCACATCCGTCGCCGGGGCGCCTACGGAGGTTCGTACATCCGCGGCGGTGACGGGGACCGGCGTCTCACCGCCTATGAAGTCACCCAGATGCTGTCGAACCGGGGGCAGCCGGTGGATGACTCGGCGGTGGTTGCAGGGGCGACGCTCGACGACCTCGACCCGATCCTCGTCGGGGGTATGCTCCAGCGCTTGCGCGGCCGGGCCACGCGAGCGTTCCAAGGGATCGATGACACGGCCGCGCTGATCCGGGCAGGTGCTGCGACGGCCGACAGCGAGGGCACCGCCCGGCCGACCCTTGCCGGGTTGCTCTGCCTGGGCCGGTTCCCGCAGCAGTTCGTCCCGCAACTCTTCGTCTCCTTCGTGGCACTGCCTGGGATGTCCTTGGGGGACGCGATGGACGATGGGACCCGGTTCCTGGACAACGTGACCTGCGACGGCACGATCCCGCAGATGCTCGATGCCGTACTGGTGGCAGCCAGGCGCAACATGCGCACCGCCGCGGTGATCCGGGATGCGGGCCGCGAGGACCGCTTCGACTACCCGGTGGAAGTAATCCGCGAGCTCGTCGTGAACGCGCTGCTGCACCGGGACTACTCGCCCGGCTCGCGCGGGTCGCAAGTCCAGGTCGAGATGTATCCGGACCGGTTGGTGGTCAAGAGCCCTGGCGGGCTCTACGGCAACGTGGTGCCAAGCCAGTTGGGGGTGGAGGAGGTGTCATCGACGCGCAACGCGGCGCTGGCGCGGCTCCTGGCCGATATCCCTGATGCCGAGGGCATGCCGGTGAGCGAAAACCGCGGCTCTGGCCTGCCACGGGTGATGACACGGCTACGCAAGGCGGGCATGAGTCCGCCCGGATTCAACGTGGCGCCCGGGCATGTCCACGTCACCGTTCCCCAGCACGCGCTGCTCGATCCCCCCACGATCGAGTGGATCGCCGGACTCTCGGACAGCACGCTGACCGATCAGCAACACATCGCCCTGGCGCTGATGCGCAACACCGGGGCCGTGTCCAACGAGATGCTTCGCGCGTGGGGCATCGAGTCGCATGCGGCGACCGCTGCCTTGCGGGGGCTCGTTGAGCGAGGGCTGGCCGTGAAGTCGGGGGGGCGCAGGTACGCGATCTACGAGTTCACGGAGCAGACGGAACCACCAATGCTGCCCGCCGCTCCTGCCACCGGAGGCGACGCGCGCGGGTTCCAGTCGAGGCGCGAACGCATCGACAGCGAATTGCAGGCCGTCGTTGAGGCGATCAGGGCTGGGCACGACACCACCAGCAGGATTCGCGAGCAGCTCGGACTGGAATACACGACCGTCACGCGGCGGATCAACGCGCTGCTCAAGTCGGCACGGATCGAGGAAACGGCAGCACCGCACAGCCGCTACCGGTCCTTCATCGTCCGAGAGGCTGACAATCGCGCCGTTGCGTCTGAATCGTCAGCCGATTCACCAGGGAGGCTTCACCTCTGACGGCCGAGGCTGTGGCTTGGACTCGCTGGGGGTCCCGGTTGTCCGCTTCACCACGGACGATCGCAGATCGACACCGCAGCCCGGAACGCACCCGAGCGAACCTGAGACGCAGCCAAGTTGCAGGTGCCTACGAAGTGACTACGCCCATGAACGGGGCGTCATCCAGTGGACGGTTTCGAGCACCGGTGAGCACGCTGGGTGGACGCGGACCGACGTTCTGGACAGTGTGCCGCTGACTACGGATCAGAAGGCCAGGGGTTCGAATCCCTTCGGGCGCGCCACATCGATCCAGGTCAGGGCAGGTTTTCCTTCGGGAGACCGGCTCTTTCGGCGCCCCGTAGGGCCCGAAAGGTAACTACGAAGTCGCTACGACCCGGGCCTTGGGGCACCTCAGGTAACTTCGTCGCCCACGACGCGGGACCGGGTGGACGCCACGGCACGCCATGAACAGGTTGACTCTGACCCGGGATCAGAAGGTCGGGGCGTGTGGCGAAGCGTTGTCCGGCGCTATCCGCGCATCTTCCTGCCCCTGGTGGGCGCCCAGCTGGTGGCTGTCGGCGTGCTTCGGCTGGCCGTGGACTGGGTGAACCGGCCACAACCTTCCGCAGACCTGACAGATGTGACCGGGGCGGCGGCCGGCCCATTGGCGTGGGCGGTCAACGCAGTCCTCGTCGTGCTGATCACCGCGGCGATCGCCGCAGTCGCCACTCTGGCGATCGGCCGCACCCACCGCCTGGCCGGCCCAATCTCCGCGGAGGACGAGGCTGCTGGAACCGGGCCGCAGGCCAGAGGTCTGGTGATCCTGCTCGCCGCGATCTGGGGGCTGCTGATCTTCTGGCCGCTCGCCCTGCTCCTCCTCGCAGGCTGGGCGCTGGCCGCCCCGTGGGCAGTCGGCAGCGGGGGCTCGGTCCGCCAGGCCCTGGCCGCGAGCACCCGACTCGCCAAAGGTCGGCGGTCCTCAACAGCTGGGCTGGTCGCCGGGATCACGTTCATCGTGGCGCTCGGCCCAGTTGTGGGAACCGTGCTTCTGCTGGTGACCGACCTTCCCCACTTCGTGGCGTGGCTGACCGCCGCGACCCTCATGGCCCTGGCAACCGCTTGGGGTGGCGTCGCACTTGCCCTGGGCATGTACACGGCCGAAGCGTCACACGCTCGGGCCGAGGGGCTCCCGGTCGGTTGATCCTGGCGACCCCGCCACCGTCGGGATGCAGATCCCGCGAGGGTTCGTGCCCTGGGCGAGCGTCGCCCCTCATCTACCTCGGTTGACCCTTGGCGGCTCCTTGGTCGGGCATCGACGGCCGCCTCACGAACCACAGGGGACGAGACTCCCCCTGCCGCGGGCCACGTTCGGCCGGATCGGCTGGTCGATGCCGGCGCCACTACCACCCTCGTGGCGCAGCCCGCCGAGGCGCCCTCCGTCGCTGTCGCTCCGGCGGCGGTCCCGATCACCGCTAACGAGTCCGCTTGAGGTGAGCAGAGCATCTCGAGGCGCCGAACTGCAGCACGGATGCAAATCCGCGGCGCACGCCGTGCAGTGTGGGCGCCCGCCTGGGTTCTCAGTCCCTGACTTCCTTGACGACCTTCTTGGCGACGAGGAGGCCCAGGAGCACGGTGGCCAGCATGGTGGCCAGCCAGACGATGAGGGACGCGAACAGCCACGTTGAGGCGCCGTTGATCTCCAGCCCGGAGGAGATCAACGTGGTGATGAGGAGGGAGACGAAGGTCGTGATGAGTCCGACCGCGCCTAGGAGGGCTTCGGCGTTGCGCCGGAAGGTCCTGGCGAAGAACGGCGCGAGGACGGCTTGAAGTACAGCGAATATGGCGACGGCCACGATGAACGAGGTCGCGTCTAGGGACATGTCGTCCAGCAAGAGGTCGGCTACCAGCAGACCGATGGCTGCGGAGCCCATGAAGACGGCGACGTTGATGAGGAATCGGATCACGGTGCGAGGCTAGGCCATCGCCGGGTAGTGGCTGAAACGCGGGGCGGACGTGCTCGACGGTGAGACGTGTAGGTCTTCGGCGACAGGTCGTCCATGGCGGCGAGGAAGACGGCCTCCTGCCTGTCGGCGACCTCGTAATCGATGGACACCACGACCGGCCCGGTTCGCGGCTCGGGTTCCGAGGTGATGGTCGCCGAACACCAGTAGGCGGCGGGGCAGCTCGGAGATGACGGTGGACACGGTCGCGGTCCCGGCGAAACCGCAGACCACCAGCGGGAGGAGCGCGAGCCCCACGCTGGGCGCGAGCGCCACTGCTCCGAGCGCGATGCCGAAGCTGACCGCCGCCAGGCCGACGATCGCGTTGGAGGACACGTACTCCGTGACCCGGCCCAGGGTCAGCGCGGCGATCACCGCACCGGAGCCGAGGGCGGCGAACAGCAGCCCGTAGCCTTTGGCGGCCAGGTCGAGCTGTTGGCTGGCGATCAGCGGCAGCAGCGCCCACATGGCGCAGGCTGGGACGATGAACGTCGCGAACCGGACCAGGATGCGACGCACGACCGGCTCGTTGCGCACGTAGCGACCACCGGCGACGAGGGCTGGCAGGAACGGGTCTCGCTCACCTGAGGTCACATCGGGGCGGCGCCACGCCAGCAGGATCACGGCGAACACCCCGGCGGCAACGGCGGTCACGGCGAACACCGGGGGAACCCCCCAGCGGGCGATCACCACCCCCGCGAGGGCGGGCCCGGCGGCGCGGGCCACGTCCATGCCCAGCCACAGCCAGAAGAACGCGCGGTGCCGGAACGGCGCCAGGGGTGGCACCGGCGCGATCGTCGCCGTCGTCATCACCCGGCTCCCGGTGCTGCCCGACTCCGGATCGAAGGACAGCGACGTGGACAGATGCCTGGATCGGAAGGGCGCTCGAGAGCTGGAGGCCCGGGCCGGGGGGTACTGGCGATGACTGCCACGCGACTCCGATCGGCCTCGATGATGGGTGCAGCAGCACGGATCCAGCCAAGCCCACCGATCAGGACGGAGTTGACCGATGCAGACCCAGTCGACCGATGGCTCGCTTCAGCAGGCCGGGACGTACGCGAGCGGGAAGAAGCACCAGGCGACGGCCCCGACGACTCAGGCCTGCGGCGCCGAGGCGTTCAACGCCTCGGACGGGACCGTCCTGCGCTGGCTTGGCATGGCCGGCTTCCTGATGAACAGCCGGGGCACGACCCTGATGATCGACCCCCTGCTTGAGGGCTTCGACATGCCCCTGCTGATCGAAATGCCGATCGAAGCCCAGGCCGTCCCGCGGCTGGACTCGGTCCTGGTCACGCACAGCGACAACGACCACTACAGCGTCCCGACGCTCCGGGCCCTGGCCGGCGTCAGGTACTCCACCGGCATCGCCGACAGGGGAGGGGCGCGGAAAGCGGAACGGGCTTGCGCGGCGCTGCGTGCGGAGTAGCCGACCTCCAACCGCGTCGTCGTGGTGATCCGGACCAGCCCACGCTCGATCCGCCCGGCCCACATTTCGGCATCGGGACTTCCCCCGAGGCGCACCAGGGCGGACGTGTCGATCAGCCAGTCCGTCACTGCCACGCCTGGTCCATGACATGACCGTCGGCCAGGTTGGTGAACGCCACGACGATCCTGCGGCGCCGACACGGGAGAACGATCCTTCGACAGGAACACCCACGGCACCCGCCCTCAGGGGGTCGGGTGCCGTGGGTGTTCGTGGTGGCGACTGTCAGGCGGCGATTCCGAAGCCGCCGGTCCAGGCGATCTTGTCGGCGGCGGCCAGGGTGATCTGCAGGAAGCCGAGGGCCTCGAGCTCTCGGGCACGGCGCAGCCCGCCGGCGTCGATCGCGGTGAGGCCACCGTCGGTGACCACCTGGGACAGGAGGCCCTTGACGTCGGCGTCGTCGCCGGCGATCAGCACGGTCGTGGTCTGCGGGCCGACGGTCCCGGATGCGAGGGTGGCTGCGAAGGTGGTGTTGAAGGCCTTCAGCACCTTCGAGTCGGGCAGGACCGAGGCGATCTCGGCGGCGGCCGAGCTGTCAGCTGGCACGGTGAGGGAGTCGAAGGTCTGGAAGTCCAGCGGGTTGGTGATGTCGACCACCACCCTTCCGGCGAGGCTGGCGCCCCGCGCGCGGAGCACGTCGCTGATCGCCGGGAAGGGGACAGCGAGGATCACGATGTCGCCGGTGACCGGTTTGGCCGAGTCGGCCTCGCCGATCAGCTCGACGGTGTGCCCGCCCCGGGCGACGACGCTGGCGATGGCCTGGCCCATGTTGCCGGTTCCGATGATGCTGACGTGTGTCACGAGAGCTCCTGGGGTGTGATTTGTTTGTAGGTACAACTAAACTCTAGAGCACGTTGGTTGTCCTGTCAACTATTTTGGATAGGATGGGTCCATGAGCACACGGTGGCTGGACGACGAGGAGATCGTGGCCTGGGTCCGCCTGGCCGCGGTCCTCGAACTGCTGCCGGCAGCGCTGGACTCCCAGCTGCGCCGCGATGCGCACCTCACGCACTTCGAGTACCTGGTGCTCGCGATGCTCTCCGAGGCACCCGAGCGCACCCTGCGGATGACGGCCCTGGCGGCGCGTACCAACGCGACCCTGCCAAGGCTGTCCCACGTGGTCCGCCGTCTGGAAGACCGCGGCCTGGTAGAGCGGTTCCCCTGTCCCCAGGACGGACGCGCCACCAACGCCCGCCTCACCGAGCCGGGATGGACCAAGGTCGTGGCCACCGCCCCCGGGCACGTGGAACAGGTGCGGGCCACCGTCTTCGATGCCCTCACACGCGAGCAGGTGACCCAGCTGTCAGCCATCACCGAGGCGCTGCTCCAGCGTTTGGACCCCACCGGAGCAGTGCGTACCGGTTCGAGCCTCGAACCCTGGCAGGGAAGCAGATACCCTACCGACGCGTGAGCACCACCCGGGCGACCCGACATATCCGTGCGCCGAGGTGGGCCAGATCGTCGAGTTCGAAACGACCGATCCCGAGCTCCCGGGCGAGATGCGGATCACGTACACACTCGCGGATGCATCCGAGGGAGGGACGGACTTGGTCGGCCTCCACGAGGATCTGCCAGCAGGGGTTCGCCCGGAGGACAACGAGCTGGGATGGCGCATGCGCGAGACTTCAGGCGAGGTCGATTGCAGCGCCCGAGGTAGGGGTCAGTCCGTTCGCGTGCGCCGCGTCTCCCAGCCCGGAGAACGGCGCGAGCACGCAGAGGAGCCCGCCGACCGCCGTGTAGGGACCCGCCAATCGCACGCCGGCTGATCCCCGGCGATGCCGACCAGGTGTACGGGTCGGTCGCCGACGCGTTCCGCCGGGACTTCGCCGAGCAGGGCGCGCCGTGGGCGTTGGCCGCGCTCCATCGGTGCACGCCCGCGCGCGTGCGGATCAGGGGAAGAACGTCGTCGGCGAGGCGACTCACTGCCACCTGATGCCACCGATCGATGGTGTCCCCGTGCCGGTTCCGCCTGTCGCCGCGACCGGACCTGCGCGATCACGTCCTGGCGCGGGCGGTGCCCCTGTGAGCCAGCGACTGGTCCCTGTCCTGATCGCGTCGTTGCTGCACCTCGGTTGAGGGGGGAAGCAGTGCCGCGATGAGCCAGCCGAAGGGACCGAGCAGGCCCAGGAACAGTCCCGCGACAGCTCGCCCCTTCGAGAACGCGATGGCCCTGCCCACCAGACAACTCAGCGCCAGCAGGAAGAGCCCGACGAGGACCCAGCCCGAGGCGTCGGGCGCCAACTCGGAGAACAGCATCAGCACTGCGATGCCCGCGGCCAGTCCCACCAGCGTCGCCTTGCGCACGTTGCCGCTCCGCTGGCCGTAGAGCCACCCGAGGAACGCACCCGGGAGGACCATGACTGCGGTCGAGAAGGCCACCATCACGACGAAGGCGAACCTGTCGCCTGCGCTCATTCGCCCAACCCCCGCTCCTGCTCGCGCCGACAACCCGACGGTACACGGCGAGGAAGTTCAGCGCCTGATCGGAGGCGCTGTGCAGTTCGACGGCGTAGGTGATGAGGATCAGGCTGGGGTCGCCGGGCAGGGCCAGGGCTTCGCCGACGAGTTCGAGGTCGCCGACGACGGGGGGGTGCAGGGACTTGGTGGCGGTGGTGTGGATCTTGACGTCGTGGGGGGCCCACCAGGTCGCGAACTCCTGGCTGCGGGGCGACAGCTCGCCGACCAGGTCCGACAGTGCGCGGTCGTGGGGGTTTCGCCCGGCTCCGATGCCCTTTGCGGCCACCGAGTCCCGGGCGACGGTGTCCCAGTGGACGAAGGAGTCCCGGGAGCGTGGGCGTCACTGCCACCGGCACGCGAAGGCTGGTTCCCTTGAGTCAGCGCCGACGCCATCCGAGGGATGGCCGCCCCACCCGGGGCTGTCCTGGGGCGGGTTCGCCGAGGGCCGCAACAACCTGTTCACCGACCCCGCCCTGACCGAGATCGGCGCTGCCCAGGGCAAGTCCGTCGCGCAGGTCGTGCTGCGCTGGCTCACCCAGCGCAACGTCGTGGCCATCCCCAAGTCGGTGCACCCCGAGCGGATGGCGGCCAACCTCGACGTCTTCGACTTCACGCTCAGCGACGAGCAGATGGCCCGCATCGGCGCGATGTACGCCGGCACGTCCCTGTTCTTCGACCACCGCGACCCCGCCATGGTCAGCCTCATCGGGAACCGCCCAATCCACGACTGAGAACCCACCCACGACTGGTCCAGGCGCCCCGCCAGGGGGGAACTCCGCAGGCCGACTGTAGTCCGAACCCGAGCAGGGGCCTCAGGCGCGGTACTCGGGGTTGGGGTTCGTCGACTTGGACAGGTCCCAGTTGGTCGTGATGTTGCCGTGGGCGGGGACCCCGCCACGGTCGCGCAGCATCCGCGCGGTGTGCAGCAGGTTCCACGTGGCGAAAACCGTGTTGCGGGTGGTCCAGTGGTTCGCAGCACCTCGGTTGTCATCGAGGTAGGAGGGCCCGGGGCCGGCCTCGCCGACCCAGTAGGCGTCGGCCTGCGGGGGGATGGCCAGCCCGATGTGCGACAGCGCGTACAGCATCTGCGCAGCGCAGTGCTTGCCGCCGTCCTCGTTGCCCGTGACCAGCACCCCGCCGACCTTGCCGTAGTAGGACCACTGCCCTGCGGCGTTCAGCTCCCCGGACCAGCCGTAGAGCCGCTCGATGATCAGCCGGGTCATCGAGGACTGGTCGCCGAGCCAGATCGGCGTGGCCAGCACCACGATGTCGGCCGGCTCGATCAGCGATCGGTAGATCGCCGGGAACTCGTCGGCCTCCCAGCCGTGCTCGCGCATGTCCGGGTACACGCCGGGCGGGATCACGTGGTCGACCGCGCGGACGACGTCAACTGACACCTCCAGGCCTTTCAGGATGTGCCGGGAGATGTCGATCAGGCCCTCCGTGTGGCTGGGCTCTGGGGAGCGCTTCAGGGTGCCGTTGAGGAAGACCGCCCGGAGGTCGGAGAAGTCGGTGGTGTTCGATGCGATCTCGGCGTCGATGAACGCCTGCACGGAGTCGGGGAGCGTGCGCGTCATGGCTCAGTTCCCGGCTGCCGCCATGTTGGCCATGACCACGGCCATCGTCTGGTTCAACTCCTCGGTGTTCGTGAACTCCACGACCTCGGTGCCCGCGTAGAGGATCGGGGTGTGGCCCGGTGTGGCCACATAGGCCTCGCCGGCGGTGATCTCGTCGATGGTTCCATCGGCGTAGCGGAATGCCACCTTCCCGGTGATGACATACCCATGGTGCGCGGCCTGGCACATGTCCCCGGGGAGGCCTGTGAACAGCGCCGCGAGATCTGCGTCGGCGGTGTACGTCTCGTAGGCCACGGTCATGTCGCCGATCTCGGTGAAATGACCCTCGTAGCCCTCCATCGTCTCCGTCGAGGTGGAGGCCTCCTTCGATGTCTTGCCCATGCGATGTCCTCCAGCGGTGAAGCCGGCCAGCGGCAGGGTCGGCGGCATCCACGCTATGCCCCGCAAGCCCGCGGGGCAATAGGTTTGCCTCACCTCATCATCGGTACTCATGGATGTTGGCAAGTGCCGCAGGGTCGCCGGGCGGGTTACCGCGGGCTGTAGCAGGCCTGCAGCGGCACGGCGATCAGGGCCATCCGCGGCGGATTGGCCAGACTGGCCCCCGGTACCCGATGATTGCTCAATGCGCATTGTGATTGTTGGATCGGTGGCGGCTGGGACGTCCGTGGGTGCCAAGGCTCGCCGTAACACCGAGTCGGCTGAGATCGTGATCTACGAGCGGGATTCCGACATCTCCTACTCGGGCTGCGGGCTGCCGTACTACGTCGGCGGGGAGGTGGCCGAGATCGGGACGTTGGCGCCCCGGGACCCGGCGTGGTTCGCCAAGCGGTACAACATCGTCATCCGGATCCGCCACGAGGTGACCGGCGTCGACCCGGTCGCGCGGACCATCGCGGTCACCGACCTGGCCAGCGGGGAGTCGTTCACGGATCACTACGAGACCCTGGTACTGGCCACGGGAGTATCTCCGATCGTCCCGCCGCTGCCTGGGATCGACTCCGCCGGGGTGTTCACCGTGCGCAACCCTGCCGACGCGGTCGCGATCCGGGAGCACATCGAGTCCACCGGGGTCACGAGTGCGGTCATCGTGGGGGCCGGGTTCATCGGGCTGGAGATGGCCGAGCAGTTGGTCGGGCGCGGGATCGCCACCACTCTCGTGGAGCGGCTGCCCCAGGTCATGCCGCCGCTGGACGCGGACATGGCCCACCGGGTCGCTGAGACGCTGCGGGGCAACGGCGTCGACCTGCGTCTGGGGGCTGCCGTGACCGCGATCGAGGGCGACCCGGTCAGCGGCGTGGTGCTGGACTCCGGGGAGCGCGTCGATGCCGGTCTGGTGATCGTGTCGGTCGGGGTCCGGCCCAACACGCAGCTAGCGGTCCAGGCTGGCGTGGCCCTGGGGGCGTCGGGGGCCATCGCGGTCGATGAGCGGATGGCGACCAACGTGCCGGGGATCTACGCGGTCGGGGATGTGGCCGAGTCGTTCTCGGTGATCACGGGGGAGCCGGTGTGGCACCCGTTGGGCTCGACGGCGAACAAGATGGGCCGGATCGCCGGAGACGTGATCACGGGTGGGGGGCTGGCCCACCGCGGGATCCTGGGCACGGGCATCTTCCGGGTCTTCGACCTCACGGTCGCCCAAACCGGCCTGACCGAGAGGGCCGCGACCGATCTGGGCTTCGACGTCGCAGTGCTGCACAACATCAAGCCCGACCACTCCGAGTACCTCGGTGGAAGGGAGATGGTTATCAAGGCGGTCGCCGACCGGGCCACCGGACGGGTGCTCGGGGCGCAGATCGTCGGACCGCAGGGCGTGGACAAGCGCATCGACGTGCTGGCCACCGCGATCACGTTCGGGGCGAGGGCGGCCGACCTGTTCCACCTGGACCTCGCGTACGCCCCGCCGTTCGCCACCACGAAGGATCCCGTCCTGTACACCGGGATGGCCCTGGACAATGCGCTGCGCGGCTCGGCGCCGCTGATCACCCCGGCGCAGCTGGACGCGCGCCGCGCGGCCGGCGAGGCCATCCAGGTCGTCGACGTGCGCTCGGCCCGGGATTACGAGCGCTCCCATGTGCCCGGCGCGATCCACATCCCGCTCGGCGCGCTGCGGTCCCGGGCCGGCGAGCTGGACCCGACACTGCCGACCGTGACCTACTGCAACAAGGGGGTGTCCGGGAACGCAGGGCAGAACGTGCTGCGCTGCCTGGGGTTCAGCTGGGTGGCCAACCTGTCCGGCGGGAACAAGAACTACCAGAACCACCGGGCTGCCCAAGCCGCACTGCGGTGAGGGCGACGCCTGCGGAGCTGGACATGCCTCACTTGCCCCGCCAGGCGCCGACCCAGCCGTCGATCCGCTCGGCTATCTCAGCCAGGGCGGCCTCGAACGCCCGCCCAGTGCCCACCCGGACCGGGTCGGGGATCGACCAATGGGTGTGCTCCACGCCGACCTCCCGGTCGGCCGAGTCGCATACCGTCACCACGAAGTCGTCGGGCCGCAGGACCTCGGCGGTGGACACTGGGCGCTCGGCGAGCAGGCGTAGGCCGTGGGACCGGGCCACGTGCGCGGCGCCGGGGTGGATGCGCGCGGCCGGATGGGTGCCGGCCGAGGCGACCCGCGAGCCAGTCCGGTCCGCCCACACAGCCGCAGCCAGCTGGGAGCGGGCGGAGTTGCCCGAGCACACGAAGACCACCCGATCGTGCGGCAAGGCCGGTATCGGGAACCGGGAAAGCCGCGCCAGCGCCTCGGGAACCAGCCGAACGTACGTGCGCCGACCATCGGACTCCGAGGGCAGGCGGCGCACCAAGCCGGCGGCCTCCAGCACCTTCAGGTGATGGGCCAACAAGTTCGACGACATCCCAACGTTCGCGGCCAGGTCGCTCGGGCTGGCATCACCCACCCCGAGGACATCGACCACCCGCAGCCGGCCCGCATCCGACAGCGCCGCATGGGCCGCCACGCGCCAGGCCAGGCCTGGCGACGATGGTGACTCAGTGCTCATTGAGTAAGAGTCGGGCAGCCGGGTACCCGGAGTCAAGCCGCTGCCATCGCTGGCCAGCAGGAGGGCCGACACCAGGGCCACGACCAGCCGCCACTTGAACCTCTCGTCGCGTGAGGTCCTACCGTCACTTCGGGAGGAGGACATCATGACCATCGGCAGCAGCAGGACGACCGACGAAGCCGTGATCATCTACCTGCTCGGCGACGCGGACCCCGCGGTGCGGCTGCGCGCCGTGCTCGAAGTCGGCGAGACCCGCCAGGAGGCCGCCGCGGCCGCACTCGTCGAGCGGTTCGGGATGGAGCGTGACTTCCAGATCCGCGAGGCATTGACATGGGCGGCCCTGCGAATCCCGGAGGCCACGTTGCCGTACGTGCGCGAGTCGCTGGGAAGCCCGCTCTGGCTCGCCCGCCTGCAGGCGGTGCATACGCTGAGCAAGCTCGCGAGCCGCGACGACGGCGCGCGCCTGGTACCGCTCATCGGTGACCCGATCGACGCCGTCGCGGCGCGCGCCTACTGGGCGGCCGCGCAGGTGTCGGATCCGCGGGCGATCACGGCGCTCGTCGGACAGCTGTCGCGTGGGGACGCCGAGCACCGCAACAGCCTCACAGTTGCGCTCGGCATGTTCGGCCCCGTCGCAGTCCCGGCGATCGTGACCGCGCTGCGCGCCGAGGCACCGGCCGTCCGCCGCCACGCCGCGGACACACTGGCCCAGATGGGGTCCCCCGGCGCGGACGGGGCGGCAGCGGCGTTGGCTGACGCGGTGGCTGACCCCGATCCGGTCGTTCGCCTCGCCGCACTCAATGCCCTCGGGCAGCTGGTGGTCCCATCCGCGTGGTGGGTCATCGATGAGGCGACTCTCTCGGACGAGCCGCGACTGCGCCACCTCGCTCGGCGGCTGACCGAGCGGCGGCCCTCGGGTCCGCAGTCCGAGCCGTTGGTCACGTGCGAGGGCGGACCGGCGGCCGATGAGCTCGTCCCAGCCCTGGCGCTGCAGGTGCGGGTCAACCGACCCCGGTACCTGTCCCGGGATGAGGTCCCCGCCGACGTCCTGGACCGGGTCCGACGCGATGCGCAGGCGCAGGCCCAGCGCCAGGGTGTGCCCGAACCTGTGGTCGCGCGCTTCGTCGCCGGTCGGGTGGAGCAGTTCATCCACGAGACCGTGCTGTTCGAGCAGGTGAGCGTGGCGCACCCGGGGGTCCTGGTGAAGGACCTCCTGCTGGGCCGGGGGATCCGGATCACCGGCTTCGCCCGCCTCGCGCCGGACGTTGCCTGAGTGAGGGCGTTCAGGGCACGGGGCTCAACGGGCAGGGGTGGCCGGCGCTGCCTCCCGGTCGGCCGCAAGGCGCGCCGCCACCGCCCGAACCCGAGGGTCACGCGCCGCGGCCGCACTGCGGATCGCGGCATCGGCCGGGCCCCCGGGGAGCTGGCCGAGGGCGAGCACGGCGGCGAGGCGAACGTCGGCATCTTCGTCGCCGAGGGCGTGGGTGAGTGCCGGCGCGGCCTCGGCGTCCCCGAATGAACCGAGGACCTCGGCGGCGTGCCGGCGGGCACGCGGGTCAGAAGCGCCGAGGACCTGCGTGAGCGGGTCGATCGCTGCTACCCCGAAGCGGCCGATCGCCTCGGCCATGATGTCCCCGTCCTGGCCGCCCAGCCGGGCGATCAGGGGTGGCAGGCCGTCGGGATCGGCGATGCGGCCCAGCGCAACAACCGCCGCCGCTGCCACCCCGGCGTCGTCGTCGCCCAGCGCTGCCACCAGCGCCGGCACCGCCCCCGGGTCGGCCACCTTGGTC
>JBAVLA010000189.1:0-7506 GCA_049688595.1 Candidatus Nanopelagicales bacterium
CGTCCCAGCCGTCCTTGCCCTGCTGGATAGGCCCGTAGAACAGCTCGGCCTGGCTCCCCAGCGGGTCGTTGGCCGGCACGTTCCAGAAGTGCTGCGGGGTCTGGACGAGCGCGACCTCCGGGTCATCGAAGTAGCCCAGCACCCGGTCGAGGAATCTCGCCTCCGGCACCTGGTCGGCGTCCAGGATCATGACGAAGTCCCCGGAGGTCTTCGACAGGGCATTGTTGACGTTGCCCGCCTTCGCGAACCGCTTGCGGCCGTCCCACTCTGCCCCCCGGGTGATGTACCCGACGCCGATCAGATCGGCACCGGCCTCGAACTCCGGACGCTTGCCGTCGTCGAGGATCCAGGTCTTGTGCGGATAGGTCATGTCCCGCGCAGCCAGCGCGGTCTTGAGCACCATCTCAAGCGGCTCGTTGTACGTCGTGATGAACACGTCGACCGTCCGGCCCGGCAGGGCGGGCGGTGCCGGCGTTCGCCGCCGCGCGTTCCACATCGTCAACGAGTACAGGACCGACTCGCCGAAGCTGTAGGTCTCGGCCAGCACCAGTGGGACCGCGATCCACCACGCAGACCACGCCACCGTATTCGTCCAGCGCCAACCGATGTATATGGCTCCAAAGGCGACGACCAGGACCCCGAGGATCCGGACCACCGCCAACCTGTGAGCACTCACTTCACCCTCCGTAACAACTTGCATACCCGAGAGCAACTCCCGGATCCCCCGTCTTCCATTCGCAACGAGCGACACTCCTTCGATTCCCCGGACATACCGGTATGAAACCGTCTTATCAGGCATTTCTCCTGTGACCACGGTCACACCTATCGTGCTCGGTCAGTCGAAGTCAGCGGGCCCGCGTTCGCCGCCGGGCCGAATCTGGAGGAGCATCTGGTTGCACCCGACTGTTCCGCGCCGTGCCCATTCAGCGGCAGGGGCGTGACACAAACGCCCCACACGCTCCACCAGCGCAAGCCGGCGCTGACGAGGGCGGGGTCTCCAGCCGCATCAGTAAGGCTCGCCTGCGCCCGGCGGCGGATTCGGCGCATGCCATGCTCTGGGTGCTCTTCGACCGGCCACGCACGCCCCGCGCCGGATCGAAGAAAGCCGATCCCGTCCCCGAAACCAGGAGAAGTGGCATGGGCAAGGTCGCCTTCCACAAGGGGCAGTCCGTCCCCTTGGAGATGCACAAGGTCCGCATCGTCCAGAAGCTCACCCTGCCCCCCATCGAGTACCGGCTCCAGGCGATGACCGAGGCCGGCAACAACACGTTCCTGCTGAACAACCGCGACGTGTTCATGGACATGCTGACCGACAGTGGTGTGAACGCCATGAGCGACCGCCAGCAGGCGGCCATGCTGCTGGCGGACGACAGCTATGCCGGCAGCCAGACCTACAGCCGCCTGGCGGAGCGGCTGCAGGCCGTGTTCAAGATGGACTACTTCCTGCCCACCCATCAGGGCCGCGCGGCCGAGCACATCTTGGCCCAGGTGTACGTCACTCCCGGGTCCGTCGTGCCCATGAACTACCACTTCACCACGACGAAGGCCCACATCACGCTCTGCGGCGGCTTGGTCGAGGAGCTCGTGAGCCCAGAGGGCGTGAAGGTCACCAGCGACGCACCCTTCAAGGGTGACATCGACGTGGCCGCCCTGCGGGCGCTGGTCGGCAGGGTGGGTCCCGAGCGCATCGCGTTCGTGCGGATCGAGGCGGGCACGAACCTCATCGGCGGCCAGCCCGTGTCGCTTCGCAACATGCGCGAGGTCCGCGACGTGTGCGACGAGTTCAGCCTGATGCTGGTCCTCGACGCCAGCCTGCTGTCGGACAACCTCTGGTTCATCAAGCAGCGCGAGGCCGAGTTCGCCGACGTGTCGATCGAGCAGATCATCGACCGGATCTCCGAGCTCTTCGACATCATCTACTTCTCGGCGCGCAAGTTGACCTGCGCCCGCGGCGGCGGCCTGCTGGTTCGCGACGCGTCCGAGTACCGGCGGATGCGCGGCCTGGTCCCGCTCTACGAGGGGTTCCTGACCTACGGCGGGATGTCGGTGCGCGAGATGGAAGCCATGGCCGTCGGCCTCGACGAACTGCTCGACGAGGACAACATCAACCAGGGCCCCATCTTCATCGAGCACATGGTCACCGAGCTGGATCGCCGGGGCGTGCCGGTCATCACCCCCGCCGGCGGCCTGGGCGCCCACATCGACGCGATGGCCTTCCTCGACCACGTGCCCCAGACGCAGTACCCAGCCGGAGCCCTGGCCTCCGCGCTCTACATCGCCAGCGGCGTGCGCGGCATGGAGCGCGGCACGATGTCCGAGCAGCGGGACGCCGACGGCGTGGAGCCGCTGGCGAACATGGAGCTCCTGCGACTGGCGCTGCCCCGTCGTGTGTTCACGCTCTCGCAGGTCGCGTACGCGGTCGACCGGATCACGTGGCTGTACGAGAACCGGCACCTCGTCGAGGGGCTCGAATGGGTCGAGGAGCCCGAGGTCCTGCGCTTCTTCTACGGCCGCCTGCGGCCCGTCTCGGACTGGCAGGAGCAACTTGTCGCCAAGTTCCGGGCGGATCTCGGGGACAGCCTGTAGCCCGTCCGCCCCAGGCCCCGCAGAGGCCCGGCCCGACCACCCCCCGTGTGGGTGACGATGCCCGCGGCACGGTCAAGCCGTTCTCCTGCGTGGCGGCCACAGCGCGTTCCAGGGACAGCGGCTGAGCCAGTGGCTCAGGCTTCGCTGCACGGCCTCGCCAAGTCGCTGGGATCGATGCCACGGCTTGGGCGAGCACGGCCTTGGCGTTGGATCGATTCCTTGCCGTGTCCTGGCCTGGCGAGCATCACCTTCGGCAACGGCCGGGTCTTCTCCAAGGACTGGGACTTCGGCCACGACGCATGGTGAGGGTTGCTGCCCCATGGGCTGGCGCAGGACCTTGCGCCGCGCGGACACGGATAGCCGCGTCCAGCCGGTTAGGACGACGCCGAGGGAGGGCGAACCGGGGCCATTGACCGCGTCGTCTCGCTGCGGTGGACGCCCTCCTGCTTGGTCTCGGCATGCCCCAACCGCAGCTGTCGGCGCGGTGGTGGTGTCAGACGAGCTGGACTCCGAGGACCTTGCGCTCCCCGGCTCCCCCGGCCTGCCGCCCCCGGCCTGCCGCCCCCGGAATCGCTCCAAGTCTGCTCGTCGGGAACGGGATCGATCCAAGTCTTGTGGGGTCCAGGCCCAGCGGCCTTGGATCGATCCCCGCCGAGGGCTGGCAGGGAATCCAGCCGGTCCTGCTCTGGGGTGAGGATCCCGGCCTGGTGGGCGCCACGGGTCCTCCGACGCACTGCCCAGGCATGTCGCCATGATCCTCTCAGCTGATGATGTCCGACAAGCTCTTGACATCTGTCCGTGGAGTGAGGATCGTCGTCTGTCCTCCGGGAACGGGCGTGCGCCCAGGACCCGGGAGGAGGCGCGCGATGGTTGGAGATCGACCGGGGCTGTCAGGTGCCGCGCTCGCTGGGCTGCGCGACAGGCTGCACGGCGAGGTCATCACGGTTGGGGATGCCGGCTACGAGGCTGCCCGGGGCGTGTGGAACGGTTCCATCGACCGGCACCCCGCCGTGATTGCCCGGTGCGCTGACACCGCCGACATCGGGCACGCGATCCGGTTCGGACGTGAGCACGACCTGCTCATCGCCGTGCGCGGGGGTGGGCACAGCTTCCCGGGCCTGTCGGTGTGCGACGGGGGGCTGGTCATCGACCTGAGCCTGATGAAGGGGATCCGGGTCGACCCCCAGTCCCGCACCTGCCGAGTGGAGGCGGGCGTGCTGCTCGGGGAGCTGGACCGTGCCACCCAGGAGCACGGCCTGGTCGTGCCCGCGAGCATCGTCACCCACACGGGAGTGGCCGGTCTGACGCTCGGCGGGGGCCTTGGGTGGGTTCACCGCAGGTACGGGCTGACGATCGACAACCTGCTGGAGGTGACGCTGGTCACGGCCGAGGGCGAGGTCGTCCGGGCCAGCGACACCCAGAACGCCGACCTCTTCTGGGGGGTGCGCGGCGGGGGCGGCAACTTCGGGGTGGTCAGCGAGTTCGAGTTCCGCAGCCACCCGCTGGGCCCCGACGTGCTGGCCGGTCCGATCTTCTGGCCGGCCCGCGACACGGCGGACGTGGTCCGCTTCTACCGGGAGTGGATAGCCGACTGCCCGGACGAGCTGATGACGATCGTCGTGCAGCGGCAGATCCCGGACCTGCCGTTCGTCCCCAGGCAGCTCGTCGGCGAGTTGGCCGTCGGGATCGTGGTCTGCTACGTGGGACCGGTTGAGGTCGGCGAGCAAGTGGTCCGGCCACTGCGCCGCTTCGGCGCGCCGCTGATGGACATGTGCGCGCCCAAGCCCTTCCTGGCCCATCAGGGCAGCTTCGACCCCAGCTTCGTGCCGGGCCGCTGGTACTACGTGCGGGCCTGCGACGTCGCGGAGATCACCGACGACATGATCGAGGTCATGGCGCACTTCGGCCAGGAGATCCGCTCGCCGATCACCAGCATCGCGATGTGGCAGATGGGCGGGGCGGTGGCCCGGGTGGCAGAGGACGCGACGGCGTTCAACGGACGAGGGGCCGGGTTCACGTTCAACATCAACGGCAACACCCCCACCGCCGACGGGTTCGACGAGGAGCGGGCCTGGGCCCGCGAGTACTGGACGGCCCTCGAGCCCCACCACATGGGCGTCTACGTCAACTTCCTCATGGAGGAGGGCGAGGACCGCATCCGGGCGGCCTACGGTGCCGCCAAGTACGACCGCCTCAAGGCCCTGAAGCGCACCTACGATCCCGGCAACGTCTTCCGGCTCAACCAGAACATCCGACCCTGACCGCGGGGGCGCCGGGCGGCCCCTAGCCTGAGACTCGTGACAGTGCGCGACGATCTCTCGACCAGCGTCCCGGTGCGTGCTCCGGCGCGCCGGGTGGTGTCGCTGGTGCCCTCCTTGACCGAGTCCGTGGCGATGACCCGCCCCGGTGCGCTGGTCGGGGCGACCGATTGGTGCACCCGCCCGGCCGGGCTCACCGTGGCCCGGGTCCGCGGCACGAAGAACCCCGACGTCGCTGGGATCATCGGCCTGGCCCCCGACCTGGTGATCGCGAACAAGGAGGAGAACCGCGAACTGGACGTGCTCCGCCTGCGGGACGCCGGCGTGCCAGTCTGGGTCACGGTCATCGAGTCGGTCCCGCAGGCCATCGCGTCGCTGAGCCGACTGTTCGCCGACGGGTTGCGCTGGGGTGTGCCGGGCTGGCTGGCCGACGTCCGGGCTGCCTGGGACTGTCCGATCCCCGATGCGCGGGCTCGGGTGGCGATGCCGATCTGGCGCGACCCCTGGATAGTGGTCGGCCAGGGCACTTTCACCGGCGACCTGTTACGCCGGCGGGGATACCGGAACGTGTTCGCTGACCACGCTGACCGCTACCCGGTGGTCGACCTGGCCCAGATCGACCGGGCCGACGTCGACCTGGTCCTGCTGCCCGACGAGCCCTACGCGTTCACCGCGACCGATGGCCCCGAGGCATTCGCCACCGCGCGCACCGCGCTGGTCAGCGGGCGGCTGCTCACCTGGTACGGCCCGTCCCTGCTCGAAGCGGCCTCCTTCACTGCGTAGCCGGACCCGAAGACGCGACGTTCGCCACGCCGAGGCTGGCCCTGCCCCTCTACGCTGGTGCGATGAGCCGCGAGGAGCGAGGAGGACAGACATGACGACTACCATCGAGGCCCCCGTAGTGGCGAGCATGCCCCGGATCGGCGACGCCGCACCGGCGTTCAAGGCCGCAACCACACAGGGCGAGATCAACTTCCCCGGCGACTACGCCGGCAAGTGGGTGATCCTGTTCAGCCATCCGGCCGACTTCACCCCCGTGTGCACCACGGAGTTCATGACGTTCGCCACGCTGCAGGGGCAGTTCCGGGAGCTGAACACCGAACTGGTCGGCCTGTCCGTCGACGGCCTGTTCAGCCACATCGCCTGGCTGCGCACCATCAAGGAGAAGATCACGTTCAACGGCATGTCCGACGTCGAGGTGACGTTCCCCCTGATCGAGGACATCACCATGGACGTCGCCCGGGCCTACGGGATGATCATGCCCGGCGAGGCCTCCACCAAGGCGGTCCGGGCCGTGTTCGTCATCGATCCCAAGGGGATCATCCGAACGATCATCTACTACCCGCTGAGCACGGGCCGCAACTTCGACGAGCTGCTGCGCCTCATGGCCGCCCTGCAGACCGCCGACGCCTTCTCGGTCGCGACCCCAGCCGACTGGCGGCCCGGCGACCCGGTCATCGTCCCGCCTGCCGGATCCTGCGGCGTGGCCAAGGACCGCGTCGAGGGCAAGGAGGAAGGCGTCACCTGCGTCGACTGGTTCTTCTGCACCAAGGAGATCAGCGCCGAGCAGATCGACGCCGCGATCAAGGCCCCCACGGCCTGAGCCGCCGGCTGGTCAGGTGACGCGCGGCCCGGCAGATGCTCTCCAGGCGACATCTGCCGGGCCCTGCCGCCCTCCCGGGACTGCTCGCTGTGATGTGAGCCTGCTCCCCCGCCTGGGTCTAGCCACGGTGGACGGGCCGCATGTAGAAGCGCTCACCGGAGTGCGCCACCGCCCTGAGCACGTCCGCGGCCAGCAACGCCTCGACCAGATCCCAGCCGGCTCCATCCTCAGCCAGGAGTCGGCGCACCGCGGACTCCCGCATCGGATGCACCGCGGTGATGGCGAGCAGATCTTCCCGCGCGTTGCCGGTGTGGGCGAAGTCACCGACCTCATGGCCGACGAGCATCTCGACGCGGGGCAATCGAGCCGAGTAGGTCGCGTACGCCCGGATCAGTCCCGCTTCATCAGGGCCGTGCGTGCCCCCGACCGCCGGAGGCCGGATCGGCACGGCCAAGTAGGCAGTCTGCGGCCCGATGCCAGCCAGGAACTCGGCGGTTGCGGTCAACGACACGAGGGAGTCGTTGACCCCGGCGACCAGCATGGTCTCCGAGATCAGGGTGCCCCGGTACCCGGCGGCGAACTCACGGATGCCCGCCCGGATGACGTCGAGGTCCAGGTCGCGATGCGGTCCGTTGACACGTCGCCACACGCCCTCCAGGACGCTGTCCACCTTGACGGACACCAGATCGGCTCCCCGCAGGCGGTGGCGGACGTCCGCGCGCCACAGCAGCGAGGCGTTGGTGATCACAGCGACGGGGATGCCGAACTCCCGCAGGGCTTCGATGCTCTCACCGAGGCGACTATCCAGGGTCGGCTCGCCATCGGGGACGAAGCTGAGGAAGTCAGCGCCCTGGCCCGCAGCTTGGACCTTCAGCAGGTGGTCGGCAACCGCGGCCCGGATGGCCTCCGGGTCGAAGAAGGCCCGGGGCTCGACGCGCTGCTCAGTCGTCGGGCCGACCTGGCAGTATCGGCAGGCGTAGCTGCAGACCTTGGCCGGGATGTTGTTGACGCCCAGGCTCCGGCCGAACCGGCGAGAGGGGATGGGACCGAACGCGATCC
>JBAVLA010000190.1:0-3840 GCA_049688595.1 Candidatus Nanopelagicales bacterium
TTGCCATGGCACACGCCGCCAGCACGGACAGCCCGACCGTTGCCGCCAGGTCCAGGGTGCCGAACGCCGCTGCCACGCCAGCCAGGCTGACGACACCCAGGAGCAGCCCAATCAGGAGTCCCGTGAGCGCCTCCAACCGGAAGACGCCCGTGATCGGAACACCCACCGAGAGCCCCCGGATGATCAGGGCCTCGGTCTGGGTTCCGACCGCGTCCGCCATGTACACCACCCCCGGCATGAAGAACGCGAGCCGGACGTCGGCCAGCAGGTAGTCCTCGAACCCGCGCATCATCCACGCGGCGAACGCAGCTCCGGCCAGGCCGATCAGCAGCCAGGGCAGCCGGTGCCACAGCCTGCTGGAAACGGCCTCCTCGGACGCATGCCGCGCTGAGGCCGTCGAGCTCAGGTAACCACCCAGCCGGGCCAGGTCCTCGTCGTGCTCGGTGAGCAGCACAGACAGGAAGCGGGTTGGCGGCACGAGTCCGCAGAACACCCCGTTCACGTCGACCACGGCCAGGCTCGACTCGCCGGCCCGAACCGCCCGCCACGCTGCCTTCTCCTGATCCAGCCCGGGTGCGACGACCGGATGGTCGGAGTCCATCAGCGCCTCGGCCAGTTCGTCGTCCCCGGCCACCAGCAGGCGTTCCACCGGGATGAGCCCGATCAGCCGCTGGCCGCCCTGGGGGCCAGCGGCCAGAACGGCCACATCCCCCACAGAGTCATACGCGCGATGGAGCAACGAATCGCGGACCTCCGCGGCGCGGTCCGAGGGGCTGCAGGTGGGCACCCTCCTGGTGACGTACTGGTCCACCGAGCCCGGGAGCAGGTTCGGGGCAGCAGATCCGGTCGGCGCAGTCACGTCCTGATGATGCCCGCGAAGAAGCTCTCGGCGTGTTGGGCAGGCCCATCCGGAGCTGGAATCAGCATCCGTGTTGTAGTCGGGTAGGACGACGAACCGGTACTCGCCAGCGCCTTCGCGATCCCCGAGGTCGGCCAGGCCCGGTTCGCGGTGAGCACACCTACCGAGTCCGGCGAGGGACCCCCGCACACCCGGTCCAGCCCTCCGATCGAGGCTGTGACGGGGCGGCGATCCCAGGTCCGAGGCCGATCCGCCCTCCGCCATGGCATCATCCCGGAGCGTAGGACACGCGAAGGGGCCCGGCCCCGTCGCGCCTAGTCGGCGGGTGGGGTGGGGGAGTCATCCGGGGGCAGCTCGGGTGTCTGGCCTGCAGAGAATTGCGGTGCGGCGCAGGCCGGGCAGAACGGCCAGGACGTGCGCCACGCGGTGTCTGGGGACGTGTGCCCGCACGTGTCGCAGGGAAGCGGGTCGGCAGCGTGACCTGACCCGCTCATGAGGCCGCCGCGTCCACCACGTTCATCGCCTGGGCCGACAGGCGTGCGCGATGCGTGGCCGTCATGTGAGCAACGCCCACGCACCGGTCATTGCTGCGACCCACGGCGCCATCGATATCGACACCACCAGCCCCGCGGGGACCGCCGACAACGACCAGCGCGTCGAGGGTTGGGGCAGCCGCGCCGCCGGTCGGGAGCGCGCGGCACGAGGCCCGAGGTGAGACCGCAGCAGTCCCTGTCTCCCCTTTGGGGAGGCCCGTTCCGGGCTGAAAATGGGGTGGTGTCCGCTGACGCCGTAGATTCTTGGTCCGTTGCAGGCCGTGCAACAGTCGGGCGCTGGGAGTCACGTTGTGGGCCCTTCCTTGTTGCTTCGAGCACGCGGTTCAGATTCGCCGTTCCCCAGTGACTCCCGCGGGCATGTCCCATCCTGAGGATCGGATCGTTGGAGGTGATGGTGGTGCTGGTGGACACGGTCGACCGGGAGGAGATTCTCGCCCGGGTGGCTGCCCTTGATATCGGCAAGGCGGAGTTGGTGTGCTGCGTGCGGGTGCCCGGCAAGGGTCCGGGCGGTCGTCGCGCCCAGGAGGTGACCTGGACATCCGCATCGAGGCGCAGCTGTCCCCTTTCGCCCGTCAGGTGGCGGCGCTGGTTGAGATCACCGGGATCGGGGTCACCGCAGCAGCGGTCATCATCGCCGAGATCGGGGTGGACATGACCCGGTTCCCGACCGCGGCGCACCTGGCCGGATGGGCCCGGTTCGCCCCCGGGGTCACGGAGTCAGCCGGGCGAAAGAAGGGCACCGGGGCCACCGGGCACGGCAACCGCTACCTGGCCCGGATCCTGGGCGAGGCCGCCGTCAGCGCCGGGCGGACCGAGACCTTCCTCGGCGAACGCTACCGGCGCATCGCCCGCCGACGAGGCAAGAAGAAGGCCATCGTCGCCGTCGGCCGTTCCATCCTGGTCGTCATCTGGCACCTGCTGTCCGAAGCTGACACCCACTACCGAGACCTCGGACCCGACTTCTACGACACCCGGCTGGGCGCCCAGCCAGCCACCCGCAACCACATCCGCGCACTGCAAGCCCTCGGCTACAACGTCACCCTCGAACCCGCCGCCTGGAAGTCGCCCAAGCGTCTCAACCGGTCCCGGCTCCGCCGGGAGCTGCCGCACGCCGCGCTGGGTCCATTCTCGGTTCAGAAGCAGGGACGAGATCCCCATGCCGTAGGAGAGGACCGCAACGGCCCACCATGAACGATCAGACCAGCGCCGTCCGCGTCTACTGACGCCCTGCATCGGACGCGTCCTTCCGCCGCGAGTTGGGCGCCTTCAGTCGGGCAGAGCAGCGACCAGAAGGGCCTGTCATCGTTCGGGGCACCTTCGCTAGACCTCATCGGCGGATGAGTCGGCCGACCCGGCCACTCCCGGTTGGGCCTAGGCCCCCCAGCCGAGCCTGTACCAGAGGGGGGCCGTCCTCGTCAGCGGCCAACCCAACCCCGTGGTGTCGGCCGGCTCGACCGACAGCATCTCCCAGTCGGGGAAGGTCTCTTCGACATCGGTCCTCGACACCCCGCCCGCGGCGGCGCGGATCCGGGTCGGCTGGAAGGCGAGCAGCAGCAGCGTCGCACCCGGGTTGGCGAGCCCTGTGACGCCCGATCCTTCGGCGAGTCGCTGGTCGCGGTCCAAGCCCTCGAAGCAGCCTATGTCGAAGAAGAGGTCGAACCTGCCGAGGCCGATTGATGCGAGGTCGGTAATGTCGCCCACGACGAAGGTGGCGCCGGAGACAGAATTCCGGTTCGCCGCCTGAATCGCGCGCGCGACGGAGTCGATGCCGACGGCCTGCCAACCCCTCCTCGCGAGCTCTGCGGTGTACAGCCCACGGCCGCAGCCGAGATCGAGCGCTCGACCGAGCGGACGCTCCCGCTTGGCCTCCTCCCGGTCCAGCTTCGCCCCGGTGCTCGCCGTCGTGGCTCGGGCATACGCCTCCCAGGGAGTGAACCCCACGCGGTAAGCGAAGTTGTATCTGTTCATCTGGCTGACCTCCAGGCTATTGGTGGTCCGTGAGCCGGTGGGGCGCTTCGGGAGGATCTGAGGTGCCCCCGCCTGTCTGATGCCGTCAGGCGAAGCGGTCCCGCGCCCCCCAGGCGAGCCCTCCCGCGCCGAGCAGCAGCACGGGGACCCACCACAGCAGGGCCTCAGGCGCGGGCACCAGCGGGCTGATCCCCCGCACGCTGGGCCAGCCGATCATGAGCTCGGCGAGGAGGATGGCCCCGACGACGGTCCCCACGGCCTCGCCGGGCTCGGCGATGCCGATCCGCCGAGCGACCGCGGCGGCCCCCACGCATGCCACCGCGACAGCGGCGCCGACCGCCGCCCAGAACGTGAACGGCCAGGTCTGGTCGTGGAGATCCAGAGTCGCCCCGGACAGCAGCCAAACCACCACGGCTGGCAGGGCAAGCGGCAGCCTCACGGCCGTGCGCCACCGCAGGT
>JBAVLA010000191.1:0-5049 GCA_049688595.1 Candidatus Nanopelagicales bacterium
GCCTGGGCGCGTGCCGCGGTGCCTCGGGCGGGCGCGCCGGGGGCCGGCACCTCGACCACCCTCTCCGGCGTCCGGCCGGTCGGCGCGGGATGGTCGGACTCGAGGGTCTGGGTCCAGCCCCGGGCGATGTCCCGCAGCCGGCCGATCACGGTGCGACGGTCGATCTTCTCGTGGGCGTTCTGGTTGCCGTAGGACAGCAGGCAGCGGTAGCAGCCACGCACGCACGCGTCGGCGGCCTCGACCCCGGTCTCTGGGTCGACGTGACAGATCCGCAGGGCCTCAGCGGCCGCCCGGGGCAACGCGTCGGCCTCCGTGGCGAGTCGCCGCAGCACGCCCGCGCCGCCCTCGGCGGCCTCCACCAGGAGCACCCGGCCCCGGTGGGCGTTGTCTGGAAGGGCCTCGCTGGCCAGCTCTGAGTCCTCGAGCTGGAAGCTCGTCTCGATGCCTCGCTCGAGTGCGTACTGCGCCGTGATCGCGGTGGTCTCATCGACCGGCTCCGACCAGCGGAGCACAGCGATGTTGCGGCGGTCCTCGACGAAGGGGGTGACCCGGGCCTTGGCCTGGACGTCGGCGGCGTCGGCCTCCGCATCGAGGTCGGGCTCCTCCCCGGCGGCGTTCTCCGACAGCCAGCGGCCCTTGACCAGGTCGAGCATGAAGCCGCGCACGTCGCTGTTGGCGCGGCCGCGCCGGCCGAGGTTGACCACGCGGACCTCCGCGGCATCCCCGTAGCCCAGCTCGAGGATCGGCTGGTCGGCCGACCTGACGGCGGCACCGACCCTGGCCTGGGCGGAGTCACCGGCGAAGCGGTAGGTGGTCCGCAGCTCGAACCCGACCCGGTTGCGCTCCTCCTCGTCCGCGCTGATCCGCTGCCGTGGTCGGGTGACCACCTGCTGGAGTTGGAGCATGTTGCCCCACGCGCCGGCCAACGGCTCGCCGCAGTGCTCGCAGACGTCGATGCCGACCTGCCGCGGGTGGTGGTAGCCGCATCCCTGGCAGACGCGTGCCTCGGTGCGGATCACCTCTCCCTGGGTGGCTCCCTCACTTCGCCTCGGCAGCGCGATCCGGGACACCTGGTAGGTGGATCCCTCGTGGTAGATCAGCGCCCCGGGGCCGAACTCGCTGATAGCCAGGAAGCGCGCCCGCTGCAGCCAGGCCGAGTCCCGGCCCCGGGAACCGGGGATGAACGCGCTCAGCGGCAGGCGGGGGAACGAGTAGCCGGGGAGGAAGCCCTCGCTGGCCAGGTAGCGGTAGGTGTAGAAGTCGCTCTGGCCTACCGCGTCGGACTCGTTGAGCAGCAGCTCCACCCGCCGGGAGGCCTCCTCGTACCGGCGCCGGGCGTCCGCCCGCTGCTTGGGGCTGGCAGACGTGTCGGAGTTCAACGCGTGCGCGGCGTCCTTCTCGTCGGCGGCCAGCCGATACAGGTCGCGCCACCGCCCGCAGGCCGCGTCGAAGGACGCCGGGGCCGCGTCGATCACGTCCGCGGCCCAGCTCGTGGACCACCAGCGGGCGTCCGCGAGCTCCCCGGCCAGCCCCGCCAGCAGCCGATCCGCTGTGGCGGTGGCCCGGCGTGCGGCATCCGGGTCGCGCATGAGGTCGACGATGTCGGAGCGCACCGGCATCCCGGTCGCCTTCAGGTCGAGGACCTGGGCCAATGAGCGGCCGAGCCCCTGCCTCGTGGCGGACAGGACCTCGGCCAGCCACACGGCGTGCACGTGCGATCGGACCAGGTCGGCGTTGGCCAGGTCCAGGCGTGGGGGCTGCACCTGCCCGGCCACCATCTGCTCAGACCGGGTGAAGTAGTAGGAATCGTGGGCGTTGCCGCTGGAGCAGTACGTGACCACGATGGCCTGCTGCCCGGAGCGCCCGGCCCGGCCGGAGCGCTGCGCGTAGTTGGCCGGCGTCGGGGGGACGTTGCGCATCGCGACGGCGTTGAGGCTGGAGATGTCCACGCCGAGCTCCATCGTCGGGGAGCAGAACAGCAGCGGCAGGTCGCCCTCGCGGAAGGCCTTCTCCCGCTCCTCCCGATCCACGGCCGGGACCTGGGCGGTGTGCTCCTCGGCGTGCAGCCCGCTCAGCGTCCGCGACGCCTCCCGGTACAGGTCCCGGAAGAACGGGACCACGCGCGGGGCCTCCTCGGCCTCGAACGTCCGGCGAACCGGGTCCGGCGCCCCCTTCGTGCCGTCCCCCGGGAACAGGGCCAGGGCTCCGGCATTGAGCCGCCACCCGCGCACGCCCCGATCGGTGACGCTCGTGACCATCCCATGGCGGTCGAGCACCTCGATCAGGGAGGCGATCACCTCGTCGCCCTCGACGGTCTTCAGCTGCTCGCCGAACCGGGGGGGCAGCCTCAGCCACCGGCCGAAGGCACCCCGCGCGGTCAGGCTGGTCACGAACCTCGCCGACCCGGGAGACTTCGTCGTCAGCGTGACCGTGCCCAGCTCGGGATCGGGCTCACCGATCGGCAGCTCCCACACCCCGGTCAGGTGATCCCGGGACAGCCGGCGCAGCCGCTCGAACGACTCCGGGCTCAGCGCATCCGATTCGATCGCCAGGGCACGGCGCAACTCGTCCAGGCAGACCCGGATGATCTCCTCGCGCTGGCCCCTGGATGCCTCACGCAGTCGCGGGTGCGCGCCCGCCCACAGGTCCTGCCGAGCCGCCAGGGGCGCGGCGAACGGGTAGCGGACCTGGATCAGGCCGGTCTGCTCGAGGTTGGGCAGCGTCACCCGCCAGCCCTTGCGCAGGTCCATCAGCGCCCGGTACTCCAGGACGCCCCGCATCGCGCGTGCCGGGTTGCGCTGGTCCAGCGCCTCGGGAGCGCTGGCGTAGTCGCTGGGATCGGCCCCCAGCGCCCTGAAGATCGCCGGCCCGAAGTCGACCGTCTCCAAGCCGGTCTCCGGGTCGGCGGCCCGGGCGGCCTGAAAGATCGCGCCCCGGAGCTGGGCGACCTGGACGAAGTCGTTGAGGTGCCCGGCCTGCAGCGAGGCATCCTGCCGGTTGTCCACGAACGTGAGCAGCTTGCGGGCCTCGGGGGCCAGCTCGGCAGCGTCGAGCGCGCGCAGGCTGGTCACGATGCTCGCGGCCAGCACGGTCATCGCCGAGGAGCGGCCCTCCTTGTCCAAGGTGGCGAGCTTGGCGAGCTCCGCCGCCCGGACCGCCTCGTAGGACACTCCGCAGCGCAAGCAGAACCGGAACTCGCCAGGGACCCAGGCTGCCAGGGTGCCGGCGGCGTGGTCGGTCTCCTCGACCAGCGTCCCATCGGGGCTCACCAGGACACGCGCCGGCAGGTTCTTGCGTCTCGCGTCGACGACCCGCGGCCCGCCCGGGAACTCCATCACCCACGTTGCCGGGAGCCGGGACTCGCCGATGGGGTCGGCCGGCCAGGGATCCTCGTCGCAGACGTACAGGTATCCGTCGTGCTGGCCGTCCCTGTCCACCAACCGGGACATGCCATGCCTGGCCGCCAGGACTGCCTTTCTCTCGGGACCCTCCGTGCGGGAGGCCATCAGGTACTCCTGGCCGCACTCCCGGCAGAACGCGAGCGGGTACAGGCGACGCTCGGGGATCCCGGGAAGGACCACCTGGTATTCGGTCACGATCTCGCGCGAGCCCGAGGGCTCGGCCGTGGCGTAGACCGAGCCGCCCTTGGAGATGAACTGGTGCAGCCGGAACGCGAACAGGCTGCGACCCCTGTCGTCCTTCGTGCGGGATCCGGCCCGCAGCGTCGCGCGGATCGCCGTTGCGGTCTCGGACTGCTGGGCGCCGGTCAGCCCCGCCAGGGTGGCGGCGGCCTGCTTCACCGTCGTGGGGGCGCGCCGGATGAGGCGACCCGACTCCCGTTCCTCGATGACCCCGAAGGTGTCCTCGATCCAGGACGCCAGCGGGTCCTGGGTCAGCGACTCGTACCCTGCCTGCAGCGCCGGGTCTGCCGCCTCGGCGTCCCCCCGCGCGGCCACCGCAGCCGCTAGCGCCGCCGGGCTGGGGGAGCGGTCAGTCGTCGCCCGTACCAGCGTCTCCGTGATGACGCTGCTCGGCCGGACGTCGGTGCCGAAGATCCGGGTGGCCACGTCGGCGACCATCGCGCGCTGCTCGGCCACCGTCCCACCAGACGCCATGGTCGCCGAGGTGCCCACGCACACCATCGACTCATCGGCGTCGCAGGCCTCCCGCACGCGGCGCACGAGCATCGCGACATCCGCGCCCTGTCGTCCCCGGTAGGTGTGCAGCTCGTCGAGGACCAGGAACTGCAGGCCCTTGGCTGCCCTCACCAGGCTGGACCGCTCGTCCGGGCGGGTCAGGACCAGCTCGAGCATGACGTAGTTCGTCAGGAGGACGTCCGGGGGGTTTGCGAGGATCGCCTGCCGCTGGTCGTGCGTCTCCTGCCCGGTGTACCGCTGGAACGTCACCGGCGGGCGGCCGCCGAGCCCGTACTCGAGGAACTTCCGCAGCTCCTCGACCTGGGAGTTGGCCAGTGCGTTCATCGGGTACACGACGATCGCCTGCACCCCACGGCCAGAACCTCGGCGGAGCACCCGGTCGACGATCGGCACGATGTAGGCCAGGGACTTGCCCGAACCCGTGCCGGTGGTGAGCACGTACGACTCGCGGCGCGCGGCGACCTCGATCGCCTCGCGCTGGTGCTGGTGCAGGGTCAGCGGGGCGGCGCCGGGGTCGTTCGGTCCGGACTTGCTGCGGAAGATCCGATCGCACCGCGGGTCCAGCAGCCCGGAGGACACGAGCTCGTCGATCCGGCCGCCGCTGGCGAAGCTGGGGTTCAGGCTCAGCCACGGGTCCGGCCACTGGGCCCCCCGCTCGCTCTCCCGGGCAACGACCTCGGCGACCCGCGGATCACGCACCCGCACGAAACCCTCGGTGAACTCGCGGTAGTCAGCGATCAGCCGCCGGTGCACCTCGAACGCGTCCAAGCGCGGACCTCCCCGTCAGTCGACCCGATTCGACTGTAGTGAGCGCCCATGGCGGAAGCGACGTGGTCGGCGATCGAGGGCGGCGCCGGGTCCGACGGGCGGCGCCGGGTCGGAAGGGCGGCGC
>JBAVLA010000192.1:0-25066 GCA_049688595.1 Candidatus Nanopelagicales bacterium
GCGGGCTGCGCCATCGGACGCCGGGACCGATGACGAGAACCCCAACGCCTGCGGGACCGCCCCACTTGTGTGCGCTGCCGACGAGGATGTCCCAAGCCCGCGGCGCCGGCAGCGCGCCGATCCCGGCGCAGGCATCGACGAGCAGCGGGACACCGGCCTCGCGGGCTGCGGCGTGCACCTCCTCGACCGGCTGCAGGGCGCCGACCTCGTGGTTGACCGACTGCAGAGCCGCCACCGCCACGCCGGGGGAGCGCAGTGCCGTACTGAAGGCCCCCACGTCCACGACGCCTTCGGGGCTCACCGGGATGAGCTCGGGCTCCCCGCGCTCCAGCGCCCAGTCCGCTGCCCTGAGCACCGCGGAGTGCTCGACCGCGGACGCGACGATCCGGGTGCCCTGCTTGCGCCGACCGCGGACCAGGCCCAGGAGCCCGACATGGATCGCCTGCGTCCCGGACCCGGTGAGGATCACGCTCTGCGCAAGGGTGCCCAACGACGTCGCTATCGACGACCGTGCGGCGTCGAGGAGTTGCCGGGCCACCCGACCGTCCCGGTACAGCCGCGCTGGATCGGCCCACCCGTGGGCCAGGGCTGCGTCCAGCGCCCGGCGAGCCGGCTGCGTCAGGGGCAGGCCTGAGGCGGCGTCGAAGTGGTGCGCCATGCAGTCGACAGTATCGGTCCAGGCAGACAACCGGCGTCGGCATGCCTGGACAGTGCCATGGCAGCATCCGCAGTTCTGCGCTACTCTCCGTGCAGCCAACGTCGGAAGCGATGCCGCACTGCATTGAGCAGTGCGGCATTTGCCGAATGAGTCGAGGGGATCGCGACACGTGGGTATGTCTCGAACGGGCCGCCGGGAGGCATCGATGCCTCGCCGGCTGGGTGTCGTCGGGGTAGTCGCGGCCGTGGCCGTGCTCCTGTCCGGCTGCAGCCTCCAGGAGGCGCTGTCCTTCAACGCGCCGGAGGGGGCGACCGAGCAGGCGCCCCTGATCGAGAACCTCTGGTTCGGAGCCTGGATCGCGATCTGCGTGGTCGGGCTGGTCACGGCGGGGCTCATCTTCTACTCCGCCATCCGATTCCGGCGGAAGGCAGGGGACGGGGCGCCCAAGCAGATGCGCTACAACGTCCCGCTCGAAGTGATGTACACGGTCATCCCGCTGGTCATGATCCTGGGGATGTTCTTCTTCACGGCTCGCGACCAGATGGAGCTGACCAAGGTCTCCGACAACCCCGACAACACGGTCGGCGTGATCGGCTTCAGGTGGAGCTGGGCGTTCAACTACCTCGACGAGAACGTCTACGACGTCGGGACAGCCGAACTCGCGAACCGCCCCACGCTCTACCTGCCGGTGGGGGAGTCGGTCGTCTTCGAGCTGCAGAGCCCAGATGTGATCCACTCGTTCTGGATCCCGGCCTTCCTGATGAAGATGGACGTCTTCCCGGACCGGATGAACAAGTTCGAGGTGACTCCCAACAAGGAGGGCACCTACGTCGGGCGGTGCGCCGAGCTGTGCGGACGTGACCACGCCCGGATGCTGTTCCAGGTGAAGGTCGTCAGCCGCGCCGAATATGACAAGCACGTCGCCGAGCTGAAGGCCAAGGGCCAGGTCGGCAGCATCGAGACTGATCGCATCACCCGTGAGGGCGAACGCTACTGGGAGTCCGAACGCTACCCGGAGGGATCGTCATGACCCTGCTCAAGGAGCCCGGCGTCGCGCCCGCCGCGGAGCCGCGCCGCGAGACCACGATGGGCAAGCGGATCGTCTCGGTCATCACGACCACCGATCACAAGGTGATCGGTCGGCTCTACTTGGGCACGTCCTTCGCGTTCTTCATGATCGGCGGAGCGATGGCGCTGCTCATCCGGGCCGAGCTGGCCCGGCCGGGGCTGCAGATGCTGACGCTGGAGCAGTACAACCAGCTCTTCACGATGCACGGCTCGATCATGCTGCTGCTGTTCGCGACCGCCCTGTTCGTCGGCTTCACCAACTACCTGATGCCGCTGCAGATCGGTGCCCCGGACGTCGCCTTCCCGCGGCTGAACATGCTCGGCTACTGGATGTACCTGTTCGGCGGGCTCATCGTGCTGACCGGGTTCGCGACGCCCGGCGGGGCGGCTGCGTTCGGCTGGTTCCTCTACACCCCGCTGTCCGGGGCGGAGTTCTCCCCCAACATCGGCGCGGACCTGTGGATCCTCGGGTTCGCCCTCGGCGGCGTCGGGACGATCCTGGGTGCGGTCAACTTCATCACGACCATCCTGACCATGCGCGCCCCCGGCATGGTGATGTTCCGGATGCCCATCTTCACCTGGAACGCCCTGCTGACCAGCGTGCTCATCCTGATGGTCTTCCCGGTCCTGGCCGCGACGCTGCTGGTGCTGGAGATCGACCGCAAGTTCGGCTCCGTGGTCTTCCTGCCGGAGAACGGCGGGGCGATCCTCTTCCAGCACCTGTTCTGGTTCTTCGGCCACCCCGAGGTCTACGTCCTGGCGCTGCCGTTCTTCGGGGTGATCTCGGAGATCCTCCCGGCGTTCAGCCGCAAGCCGATCTTCGGCTACAAGGGCCTGGTGTTCGCCACGATCGCGATCGCCGCGCTGTCCATGGCGGTCTGGGCCCACCACATGTACGTGACAGGCGCGATCGCCCTGCCCTATTTCGCGCTCATGACCATGCTCATCGCAGTGCCGACTGGCGTTAAGTTCTTCAACTGGATCGGAACGATGTGGGGCGGATCGGTGACCTTCGAGACGCCCATGCTCTGGGCGCTGGGATTCCTGATCACCTTCCTCTTCGGTGGGCTGACCGGGATCGTCCTGGCGGCCCCGCCGCTGGACTTCCACGTCTCGGACTCCTACTTCGTCGTCGCGCACTTCCACTACACAGTGTTCGGCACGGTCGTGTTCGCCATGTTCGGCGGGTTCTACTTCTGGTGGCCCAAGTTCTTCGGCCGGATGCTCGACGAGACGCTCGGCAAGTGGCACTTCGCGCTGACGTTCATCGGCTTCAACGGCACTTTCCTCGTCCAGCACTGGCTCGGCGTCGAGGGGATGCCCAGGCGATACGGCGACTACCTGTCCGAGGACGGCTTCACCCTGGAGAATGAGATCTCCTCGGCGTTCGCCCTCATCCTTGGCATCTCGACGCTGTTCTTCCTGTGGAACGTGTACCGCACCTGGCGCCACGCGCCGAAGGTCACGGTCGACGACCCGTGGGGCTGGGGCGCATCGCTCGAGTGGGCCACCTCGTGCCCGCCACCGCGGCACAACTTCGTCTCGCTGCCTCGGATCCGATCGGAGCGCCCGGCCTTCGACCTGCACCATCCGGAGCTGGCGGACTGGGACGTCAAGTCCTACTTGGAGTCCCTCGAGGCGCAGAAGGTCGGCTCCGGATCGCTGCACCCGCAGTCCAAGCCCAAGGGGGAGATCACGTGAAGCTGGCCGGCAAGCTCTTCCTCGGGGGTGCTCTCTTCTACCTGCTGGCGGCGGGGATCTACTGGCTGATGTCCCACGACGAGGTGGGATCGATTGGCCTGGTCCTCACCGCTGGACTGTCCGCGATGGTCGGCTTCTACCTGTTCGTCACCGGATCCCGGATGGTCGAGCAGCTTGAGGACTCACCCGACGCCGAGATCTGGCACGCCGACCCCGACTACGGCCACTTCAGCCCCCACTCCTGGGCCCCGCTGATGGTCGGCCTGGCCAGTGCGATCACCTTTGCGGGGCTGGCGTTCGCGGCGTGGATCGTCGCTGCGGGCCTGGTCCTGGTGATCATGTCAAGCGCTTACTGGGTCTTCGAGTACTACCGGGGACCCAGCGCCCAGTTCTGAGGTCCTGGTCGCAGGCCGACCGGTCTGATCGGGCCGGCAGTTGGGTGCGGACCCGAGCAGCTACGTGGCGAACCCACCCCACGCATGCCGCCACGTCCGGGTGCGCCAGCAGTGCCCTCGATGGCCGGCGCGGCGCATGACGATGGCGCTCAGGGCCAGCCAGACCACCGCCAGCCTGATGCCGAACGAGGCCCACTTGGGGTCGACGAGGAACGCCAGCCCCACGATGCACCACAGGACCAGCGCAAGGCCGATGCGGGTGCTGCGCCTCGAAGGCACGCGACCGATGCGCTCGGTCTCCAGCTCCCGACCGCGTACGTGCCCGGACACGCACCCTGTGCCCCTGACCAGGTACTCGGGCTCGGTCCGGACGGGGCGTCGAGGGGCCGGCGACTGGGCGGGTGTCGCGGCTCCGGTCGCGTCCTTCGGGTGACCGGCAGCGGGGGATCTGCCGGCAGCCGGGGCTCCGCCCGGCGCCTGCGCCAGCCTCGGGTCGGGGGTGCTGGGCAGCGCGCGTGCTCGGCTGGCTCTGGCCATCCGTGCCTCCTACTGCAGTTCCTGGCTGGTGCTTATCCAGCGGTCCAACAGGTCACGCGCCGCGCCCGAGTCCAGCGCCTGGCGAGCCATCGGAAGCGCTGCGGCGATCCGGACTGACAACTCCTCTGCCGGAGCGGGCAGCTGCGTCGGGAGCGAACCTCCGGACGCAGCGTAGGCGACCAGCGCGGCTGCTGCGTTGAGCGTCACGGCATCACGGACCCCTGCGACCGCCGCATCCCGCGGGGTGTCGAGCAGGGCGCGGAACACGGCCGCGTTGCGCTGGGCGGTCCCGCCGCGCAGCGCCTCGGGCGCGGGGACCGCGATGCCCAGTTCCGTCGGGTTGAGCGTCACGCGGCGGAGCTCCTCGCCGGTGAGGTCCCATACCGTGGAGGGGGCGTAGACCGTCAACTCGTCGAGCCCGTCGTCGCCGAGCACGACGAGGGCGCGGGTGCCCCGGTGGGCAAGCACCCCGGCCATGAGCTCGCCGATCGCCGCATTTGGCACGCCGAGCACCTGAGCGGCGGGGCGGGCCGGGTTGGCCAGCGGACCGAGCACGTTGAACACGGTGCGGATGCCCAGCTCCCGGCGGATGGGCCCGATGTGGCGCATCGCGGGGTGGAAGACCGGGGCGAAGCAGAACGTGATCCCCAGGCGCCGGCCAGCCTCGGCGGCCTCGGCGGCCGACAGGTCGATGACCACGCCGAGCGCCTCGAGCATGTCCGCCGATCCGCTCTGCGAGGAAGCCGCCCGGTTCCCGTGCTTGGCTACCCTGGCCCCGGCGGCGGCCGCGATCACGGCGGCCATGGTGGAGATGTTCACGGTGTGCGCCCGGTCACCTCCGGTGCCGCATGTGTCGACCACGGGGCCCTCGATCTCGAGGGGGACGCAGGCATGCATCATCCCCTCGACCAAGCCGGACACCTCAGCCGCGGTCTCGCCCTTGGCCCGCAGCGCCACGAGGAATGCCGCCGTGCAGGACGGGGGAGCCCCACCGGTGAGCATCTCGGCCATCACCCACTGCGTCGTGGCCGAGTTCAGGGACTGGCCAGCAAGCAGCGCCTCGAGGACGTCTACCCAGTCGGTGAGCGGTGCCTGGTTCACGCAGTCCTCGCCTTCGCGACGCTGGATCGGATGAGGGTGGCCACGGTCTGGGCCAAGTGGCCGGGGTCGATCGGGTGGCCGACGACGCCGTCGGCTCGCGACCACGTCGCCAACCAGGCGTCCTCGGGCCGGCCGGTCAGCACGAGGATCGGCGGGCAGCGGTAGATCTCGTCCTTGAGCTGACGGGTCAGGCCCAGGCCCCCGGTCGGGGTCGCCTCGCCGTCGAGGATGAGCAGGTCGAGGTCGCCGGCGTCGGCGCTGCGGATCACCACCGGACCGGTGGCGACCTCGAGGAACTCCAGCTCCGGCAGGCCCTCGACCGGGTGGGTTCCCAGCGCGGTGATCACGGCCCTGCGGACCGTCCGGTCGTCGCTGTAGACCAGGACCTTCAGCTTCTGCAGGGCCTGGCTGCTGGCCATGGACTTTCTCCTCTGTCGATTGCCCACCCTGGGGCGGGTGCCCCGATGCTACTGCGGGGCAGCTGCTCGGCGGCCGGGACACCCGGTTGGACGATCGGGGTGACACGCCGGGCCGGCGGATCTCCGGTGGGCGGTGTCCGCTGTGATCTGGCAAACTGCGCGCGTGGCCACGTCAACGGTTGTTACTGCCGCGCACCCTGGCGCACATACGGTCCATCCGAACAAGACCGCCGTCGGGACCATCATCTGGCTCTCCAGCGAACTGATGTTCTTCGCCGGGTTGTTCGCGATGTACTTCACGCTGCGGGCGACCAACCAGGAGGTGTGGGCCGAGGAGACGCAGTTGCTCAACGTCCCCTTCAGCACGGTCAACACGCTGATCCTCGTGTCGTCCAGCGTCACCTGCCAGCTCGGCGTGCTCGCGGCTGAGCGGGGGGAGATCCGGGGGATGCGTCGCTGGTACATGATCACGTTCGTCCTGGGGTCCATCTTCATCGCCGGCCAGGTGTACGAGTACGCGAACCTGATCATGAACGAGGGCCTAACGCTGTCGTCGTCAGCGTTCGGATCGGCCTTCTACCTGACCACCGGGTTCCACGGCCTGCACGTGACGGGTGGCCTCGTCGCCTTCCTGTTCGTCCTTGCCCGGTCTTACGCCTCGCGTCGGTATGGTCACGAGCAGGCCACGGCGGCGATCGTCACGAGCTACTACTGGCACTTCGTGGACGTGGTCTGGATCGCGCTCTTCTTCATGATCTACGTCCTGCAGTAGTCCCGGCACCCGCGCCGCTGAGAGCACCGTCCGCCACCCGCCCACGAAGCTGCAGAGGTAGGTCGTTGTGAACAGCCCAGTTGCCCGCCGCAGGCATCCGGCGGCGCTCATGGCGCTGCTGGTGGGTGCACTGGCAGTGATCGGCACGGCGTACGCCCTGGTCCAGACCGCCACCAGCGCTCGGGCAGCCGGCTCCCCGAGCAGCGAGACCGTCGTGGAACATGGCCGCGAGCTCTACGTCGAGGGGTGCGCCACCTGCCATGGCTTGAACGCCGAGGGGACCGGTTCGGCGCCCAGCCTCGTCGGCGTCGGAGCAGCGGCCGTGCACTTCCAGGTGTCAACCGGCCGGATGCCCCTCTACAGCTCGGTGGTCCAGGCCAAGCGCCAGGACCCTGCCTACGACGAGGCGGAGATCGCCGCGCTGGCGGCCTACGTGGCGACGTTGGGCCCTGGGCCGGCGATCCCGACGGCAGGGCAGCTCGACACCAGCGCAGCGGACCTGGCCCGCGGCGGGGAGCTGTTCCGGACCAACTGCGCCCAATGCCACAACTTCGCCGGCAGCGGCGCTGCCCTGACCCGCGGAAAGGCCGCGCCAAGCCTCATGGACGCCACGCAGCAGCAGGTCTACGAGGCCATGCTCACCGGCCCGCAGGACATGCCGGTGTTCGGCAACGGCACCCTCACCGCAGAGGACAAGCAGGACATCCTCAAGTACGTCGATCACCTCCAGACGCAGACCCAGCCCGGCGGGTTCGCCCTAGGCTCCTTCGGACCGGTCACCGAGGGGGCGTTCCTGTTCACCGTCGCCGTCGGCCTCCTGGCCGCGGCCACCATCTGGATCGGAGCCAAGGTCCGATGAGCGACACGAGCGGGACCGGGCAGGGCCCGACCAGCCCGTCGGCTGGCGCCCAGCCGGACTTCGTCCCGGTGCAGCACGTCCACCAGCCGCGTCGGACGGATGTCGACCCACGGGCGGCCAGGCGCGCCGAGCGCCAGGTGGCGGCACTGTTCACCGTGTCTGCGGTTGCGCTGCTCGCGGCTGTCGTTGCCTATGTGGTCATCCCGATCGATGCAGACGTGAACATCCCCGTCGCCGGTTCGGTGGGTGCGCTGCATCTGGCCCTGGGGGTCAGCATCGGCGTGGGGATCCTGTGCATCGGGCTCGGGGCCATCCACTGGGCGCGCAAGCTGATGCCCGGCCAGGAGGTCGTGGCGCAGCGGCACCGGATGCGCTCGGAGCCCGAGGATCGCAGGGCAGCCATCGAGGCCTTCGAGCGGGGGCTGGCCGATTCTGGCTTCGCGCAGCGGCCGCTGATCCGACGCACGCTGATCGGCGCCCTGGTGCTGGTTCCGCTCCCGCTGCTCATCCTCGTGCGCGACCTGTACACGGCCCCGAAGGGAGCCCCGAGCCCGGCAGAGCAGCTGTCGCGGACGATCTGGGACAAGGGTGTGCGGATCGTCTCGGACGTGTCCCTGCGACCGCTGCGGCCCGAGGACGTCCCGGTTGGCGGCCTCGTCGCGGCAGTGCCGGAGAACCTGCACGACGTCGAGGAGCTGGAGGGCAGCCTAAACGCGCGGGCGAAGGCAGCGATCATCCTCGTCCGGATGGCGCCCTCGGACATCGTGTCCCAGCAGGGCGACAGCTGGGGCTTCCAGGGCGTCCTGGCCTTCTCGAAGATCTGCACGCATGTCGGCTGCCCGATCGCCCTCTACGAGCAGCGGACCCACCACCTGCTGTGCCCCTGCCACCAGTCGACCTTCGACCTGGCGGACTCGGGCAACGTGGTCTTCGGGCCGGCAGCTCGGAGGATGCCCCAACTGCCCATCGCAGTCGACGGCGAGGGCTACCTGGTGGCCGTCAGCGACTTCCAGGAGCCGATCGGACCAAGTTTCTGGGAGCGCGGATGAGTGCGGTGAACAAGGTCGGTGGGAAGGCCGCCGGCTACGTCGACGACCGGCTGGGCAGCGCGAAGTTCATCCGTCGCCAGCTGAACAAGGTCTTCCCCGACCACTGGTCGTTCATGCTGGGCGAGATCGCCCTCTACTCCTTCATCGTGATCCTCCTGACCGGGGTGTTCCTGACGCTGTGGTTCAAGCCCTCCATGACGGAGATCGTCTACGACGGCTCGTACACGCCGCTGAAGGGCGTGAAGATGAGCGAGTCGTTCGCCTCCGCCCTCGACATCTCCTTCGACGTTCGCGGTGGCCTGCTCATCCGGCAGATCCACCACATGGCGGCGCTGTTCTTCGTGACCGCGATCGCGCTGCACCTGCTGCGGGTGTTCTTCACTGGCGCGTTCCGCAAGCCTCGTGAGACCAACTGGGTCATCGGTGTCGTGCTCTTCCTCCTGGCCATGGTCGCCGGCTTCTCCGGCTACTCCCTGCCCGACGACCTCCTGTCGGGGACCGGGCTGCGGATCACGCAGGGCATCATGCAGGCGACCCCGGTCATCGGGACCTGGATGTCGTTCCTGCTCTTCGACGGCGAGTTCCCGGGGACGAGCTTCCTCCCGCGCCTGTACGGAATCCACATCCTGCTGATACCGGGCCTGATCCTGGGGCTGGTCAGCGCCCACCTGATGATGGTGTGGTACCAGAAGCACACGCAGTTCCCCGGACCGGGGCGGACCAACGACAACGTCGTTGGCTATCCGTTCATGCCCGTTTACATCGCAAAGGCCGGTGGCTTCTTCTTCATCGTCTTCGGGACGATCGTCGCCCTCGCGGGGCTCGTGCAGATCAACCCGGTCTGGGCCTACGGACCGTACATGCCCGACCAGGTGACAGCCGGATCGCAGCCCGACTGGTACATGGGGTTCCTCGACGGCGCCCTTCGGCTCATGCCCAACTGGGAGATCGCCGCGTTCGGCGTCACGCTGAGCCTCAACCTGTTCGTGCCAGCGATGGTCCTCCCGCCCATCCTGCTCGGGCTGCTGTTCACCTACCCGTGGATCGAGAAGGCCGCCACGAAGGACGACGCCGAGCACCACCTGGTGGACCGGCCCCGCAACGCACCGACCCGGACAGCGCTGATGGCAGCCCTGCTCACGTTCTACATACTGCTCATGATCGGGGGCGGCAACGACGTCATCGCCTACAACTTCGGGTTGAGCATCAACGCGATGATCAGGACGCTGCAGGTGCTCGTGTTCGTCCTTCCGCCGATCGTGTTCGTGGTCACGAAGCGGATCGCGCTGTCCCTGCAGCGCAGGGATCGTGACCTCCTGCTCCACGGTCGGGAGACCGGTCGCATGCTGCAACTCCCAACCGGCGAGTACCTCGAGATCCATGAGCCGGTCGATGAGGAGACCCAGGCCAAGATCCTGTCCAAGGTCGACATCACGCCTCTTGAGATGCCAGAGCTCGTCGACGACCAGGGTGTCGCCAACCCCAAGGCACGGCGGCGGCGGTTGCGAGCCAGGTGGAGCGAGTTCTTCCACGGTGACAACGTTCCAACCCCGACCGCCTCCGAGATCGAGGCCGCGCGCCGTCACATCAGTCACGAGCTCAGCGACGCCGTGGAGGCTGGCTCCCAAGCCGCTGCCGAGATCGCCGGGCCCCCCAAGCCGGCGGTGAAGCCGTAGGGCCGAGTCCGACACGGCGCCGGCCGGGTTCCGAGCGCACGGGTCGAGGTCCGGAGCCGCGCCCGGTCACACCATCAACCCGAGCGGGACGGGGTCGCGCAGGTCCACTTCGTACTGCTCGCGGTGACGACCGGCGCCGAGCCTGGGGAACGCCAACGTGCCGCCGCCCACGTCCACCAGCCGGACTCCGGGCGTGAACAGCCATCGGGCGAGCACTTGCGTCTCCTCCGGGAGGGCTGCCGTGGCTGGACGTGGGGGCCTCGGCACGTCCTCCGCTGCGGCCAGCGTGGCTTCGAGCGGGCCCGTCGGATCCACGCCGGGTGGGACCGTCGCTGCGCCAGCGAGCCGACCGTGGCGGATCACGTGGACGTCCCAGCCGTTCTCGGGAGTGGGACGGGCGGCGACCACGTGCGAGATCCGGCCCAGGACGTCCGATGTGGTTGATGCCTCGATCCCGCGCAGGAGAGTCGTGAGCCGATCCCGCCATGCCGCGGCATCCTCGAACCGCTCGTGCCCTGCCAGGTACGTCATGCGCGACTGGGCGCAGTCCACCACCTCACTTGGATCCATGCTCAGTGCCACCTGCGCCCTTGCGACGATCGCGGCGTACTGGTCGACGCCGACTGCCTCGATGCACGGGGCCGGGCAGCGGCCAAGGTCAGCCAGGACGCACGCCGACGCCTTTTCGCGACTGGTCAGCGGCTGCGTGCACGTGCGCAGGGGCAGCGCCTCGGCTATGGCGTCAGCAGCAGCCTGTGCCGTGCGGCGGCTGGGGAACGGTCCGACGTAGCGGGCGCCCGAGTCGAAGTCCGGCCGCACCGTGCTCACGATGCTGATCCGGGGGAAGCGCTCAGCCGTGAGCTTCAGCCAGACCGCCGCCTGGGGGCGGACTGAGCGGCGGTTGTACCTGGGACTGCGGGCGGCGATGGTCCGAAGCTCGCGGATCTGCGCCTCCAGCGCAGTCGCACAGGGAACCGCGACGACGCGCTCGGCCAGGCCCACCATCTCGGTCATCCGGCGCCTGTGCTCAGCCGCGGTGAAGTAGCTGAGCACCCGCCGCCGGATGGAACGCGAGGTGCCGACGTACAGGGCGACACCCTGCGCGTCCTCGAAGACGTAGACGCCAGGGCCATCGGGGAGGCCGTCGGCCAGTCCGCGCTTGCGTCGCCTGGCATCGGGCACGCGGCTGCTGTAGCCCTGAAGCTCGTCGAGAGTCTGCACACCCAGGTTGCCCACGCGAGCGATCAGACCGTGGAGCACGTCGACGGTGGCCTCCGCGTCTGCCAGGGCTCGATGGTTGGGGGTGACTGATGCCCGGAAGTGTCGGGCAAGGGTTCCCAGCTTGCAGTTGGGCACCTCGTCGCGAACCAGGACATGCCTGGCGAGTCGGGCCGTGTCGATCACCGGCGGGTCCGGCCAGGGGATGCCCAGCCTTGCGCAGGCCCCTTTGAGGAATCCCGTGTCGTAGGGCGCGTTGTGCGCCACCAGCACGGCACCCCGGGCGAACTCCAGGAACGCCGGGAGCACCGCAGCCAGGTGTGGCGCCCCCAGGAGCATCTCATCGGTGATCCCGGTCAGGGCTCGGATGAAGGGCGGCAACGGCCTGCCGATGCTGACCAGCGACTGGAAGGTCCCCAGAACCTCGCCGCCGCGCACCTTGACAGCCCCGAACTCGGTGATGCCGGCTTGCTCGGGGCTGCCGCCGTCAGTCTCCAGGTCGACGACGACGAAGGTGACGGAGTGCAGGCAGGGAGCCTGCTCCTCGAGGGTGAGTTGGATCGCACCGGACATGGCAGTCAAGGTATTGGGCGGGTCTGACACCGCGACCGGTCCCACGCCGGGGGCCGGCCGCCCGGAGGCGGGTAGACTCGACCGTCAACGCCGATCCGGCCGTCAACCCCGGCCCCGACGAGGAGCCCAACTCATGCCTGACCTCCCCGGCCCCGACACTCGCTGGCGCTGCAAGCAGTGCGGGAACCTGACCCGATTCGACGTGGTGCGCTCTGCACGAACTCGGGAGTACTGGCACGTGGACCTGTCCGGCGCACCCGTGGTCGAGTCGGCGGACGTGATCGCGGAGTCAGTGGAGTCGGTGACCTGCCGTTGGTGCGGCAGCGGGGCAGCGGTCGAACTCGTGCCGCGCCCTTCGGCAGGCTGACCCGGCAGTCCGTGCCAGGACGGGCTGAGGCGGCCGGACGTCGCTCGCCCCTCCATGTCGGGACCCCTGACCACGCTCTGGGCGTCCGCTCGAAAGGGGGCCGGTGATTGCGATCCCGTTCCGTCAGAGGTTCTCCCAGCGGATGTCCGGGGGCAGCCCGACGTAGTCACTGTAGGCGACCAGCGCCTTCGTGATCGTCTTTCGGGCCCGGGCAGCCAGCCGATCGAAGGACTTGGCGGTGATCTCCACCCGGCCTGACAGCTCGCGTCGCCGCCACGTGCCCACGACTTCGCCGTCGAGGACCAGAGTCGGGGCGAAGACGCCGTTGCCGCCCGGGACGACCAGGCGTTCATGAGCCGCGTCGAGCTGCGCGGTCCGGTCGCGGAAGCCGATGACGAACTCATCGAAGCCGGGCAGGGCTCTGGCGGGGAGCCTCGGCCGCCTGGCCGGCGGGGTGCCGCCCGCGGGGAGGGTGTCGAGGACCTGCTCGGCGGCCAGCATCTCCCGGCCCTGGATCACCTGCTGCACCAGGCCTGCGGCGGCCGCAATGCCTGCGCGCGCGTCGGCGACTGTCAGGTCCGCCCACCGGGCCAGATCATGCACGGTCGCCGGCCCGTGGCTGCGGAAGTAGCGCTCGGCGGTGATCGCCAGGGCGGCCTGCCGGTCCACGTCAAGCCCCCCCGGCGCCCACTTGGCGAGCAGGGCGAAGGTCTGCTCGGTTCCCCGGTTGGGCCCGACGCACGTGACGCCGCAGGCGCTGGCATACCACAGGAGGTGATAGGCGCGCTGCCCGTCGGTTGCGATCCCGGCCGCGCCGAGGGCGGCCACGCACTGCGCGCGCGTGGCCGGCTGGCCGTCGGCCAGGGCCTCAGCCAGCACCTCAGTGGCGCGCTGGGACTGGGCAGCGTCGAGCCCCAGCACCGCGCGACGCGCTTGCGCGCCGTCGCGCGCGCGTCGGCCCAGGTGGGCCACCATCCACTTGGCATCCCGGCCCGGCACGACGTGAAGCGTGCCGCGCATCGGCCAGGTCCGAAGGATGGATCCGGATTCGAACGCCGACGTCACACCTGATCGGTCCTGCCCAGTGCGCACCCCCAGTGACCACTTGACACTGGCCAGGTCCTGGGCCTGCATCGCGCCGAACCACTCGACGACCTCGGCGGCTCCCCTTCCGCCGGCCGCCCGATCGTCCAACAGCAGGCTGGCCATCCGGGCGGCGCGCAGCTGCGAGCCCTCCGGGTTGCGCCGTCGGGCCATGACCACCTCCGCGGGCAGCGTAGTGGCGATCAGCGACACCCGCGGTGCTTCCGTGACAGAGCCAGCCGGATCCACGTGACGGCGATCCACAGGGGTTGCGGAGCAGCCCTCGCGCGGGGGCTCAGGGCCGATTGCCGCGACTGTCAGACCCCGCTCCTAGGTTTCTGGGAAGGGAACGAGCTGGGAGGAAGGGGTGTCCGGATGGTTGTCGACTGCGACGGGTGCTTGATGCGGGACGTGGCCTGCCAGGAATGCGCGGTTGCCTTCCTGCTTGGCCCCCCCGGGCATCTGGGGACGGCCGAGCAGGTTGCGCTGGCGGTGCTCGCCGATGGCGGGTTGGTGCCTCCGCTTCGGATGGTCTCCTCGGCCGCCGTACGGCCGAGTGGCTGGTCGATGGGCGAACCGTGGGCGCCGACAGCCTGACTCCGGCCAGCCTGCCACTTGGCGGCATCGCACCAGTCATGCGCCAGCATCATCGCGCGCGCAGGGCCCCTGCGGCCTGCAGGTCGGCCGCCCTGCGGCGCTCGGGCGTGGCTCGCGGGTACCCGCCCGCCAGGTGTTGCGAGGGCGCGGGCGCCGACCCGCGTGGGCCAAGATGGCGCCATGCGTTCGCTGTGCGTGACAAACGACTTCCCGCCCAGGGCGGGCGGCATCCAGGCGTTCGTCCATGGCGTACTTGTGCGCCAACCGGAGGGATCCGTGGTCGTATACGCACCCCGATGGAAGGGCGACGCCGCCTTCGACGCCGAGCAGCCGTTCCCGGTGATCCGCCACCGGAGCTCGTTGATGCTGCCCGAGCCGACCGTCGTGCGGCGCGCGCGCGAGATCGCCCGGTCCGAGGGGTGCGATCGGGTGGTGTTCGGTGCAGCGGCACCGCTCGGGCTGCTCGCGCCATGGCTGGCTTCCGCCGGGGTGCACACGAGCGTCGGCATCACGCACGGTCATGAGGCGGCGTGGGCCCAGACCCCGGGCTCCCGACAGCTGCTGCGCCGCATCGGGGAGGGACTCAACACCGTCACCTTCCTCGGGTCCTACACGCGTACGAAGATCGCATCGGCGCTCACGCCGCAGGCGGCCGCCCGCATGCGCCAGCTCGTGCCAGGCGTGGATTCATCGGTCTTCCACCCCGATCGCCACGAGGACGGTAGGGTCATCCGGCAGCGCCATGGGTTGGGTGATCGCCGGGTAGTCGTCTGCGTCTCGCGGCTGATGCCGCGCAAGGGCCAGGACTCCCTGATCAGGGCACTGCCGCGACTGCACACGCAGATCGGAGGGGACGTCGCCCTGCTGATCGTCGGCGGCGGGCCCTACCGGAAGGACCTCGAGGCATTGGTCGCCGAGCACGGTCTGGGCGGCGACGTCGTCATCACTGGTGGTGTCCCCTGGGAGGAGCTGCCAGCCCACTACGCCGCCGGCGACGTCTTCGCGATGCCGTGCCGGACACGGCAGCGGGGGTGGGATGTCGAAGGGCTCGGGATCGTCTACCTGGAGGCCTCGGCGACTGGTCTCGCGGTGGTCTCCGGGGACTCCGGGGGAGCGCCCGACGCAGTGCGCGAGGGCGAGACCGGGTTCATCGTCGGTGGTCGGGACCAGGACACCCTTGTGGATCGACTGGCCCAGCTGCTCAGCGATCCCGAGCTCGCGGGCAGGATGGGGCGGGCCGGCCGTCAGTGGGTCGAGTCGTCCTGGGGCTGGGATCGCTCAGCCGAGCGACTGCGCAAGCTCCTGGCCGGGCGGGATCCGGATGCCTGACCCCCTCCACCAGCCGAGGTCAGCACGCCGAGTGCGGCCACGGTGGCGGCAACGGTGAGCGCCACTCGTACGGTCTGCACGACTACGGCGACCGGGTTGGCGGCCAGCAGCGCGGAGTAGAGCCACGGGTAGATCAGGTGAGTCGCCAGGCCGGCGCCGACGAGGAGCGCCGTCGTGCGTCGCATCCGGCTGGCCGGGTCGGCCAGGCCCACCGCGGCGAGCCCGAGCAGCCAGATGAAGTACTGGCCGGAGAAGACCCGGCTCGTGACCACGGTGAACAGGACGACTGCCAGTCCCACGTCGGGTGCTGGCAGTCGCTCGAGTCTGCCGCGCAGGCGCAGCGCTGCCACGAGTGCCAGCAGCGCGAGGGTGGCGATGGTGCAGGCCCGTGCGACCGCCGCAGCTCCGGGCGCCTCGATCTCGTGGGCGCCGAAGCGGTAGACCACCTCCACCGGTGCGCCGAGCATCTTGGCCAGCAGGAAGGGAAGTGCCGCGACTGACTCGATCTGAAGGCCCCGGTCGCGCTGGCCGGCCAGGAAGGACATCGGGTCTCGCGTGGTCATGGCAAGGGCCGCGACGATCACCAAGGTGGCCCCCAAGGCGCCGGCAATGCCCCGGCCGATGTCGCTGCGCCTCAGGCCGGCGATCATCAGAGCCGGCCAGACCTTCAGCCACGTGCCGATCGCCGCGACCGCCCCGCTGGCTGCCGGCCTGCCTGCCAGCAGGACGGCAGCCACCGCGAACGCAGTGGGCACGACATCGAACCGGGCCAGGAGGAGGGGCCCGACGATGACTGGGACCAGGGCCCACAGCCGCCGACCGCCGGGCCGACCTGTTCGCAGGGCCTGCTGCCCGGCCATCGCCATGATCGCCGCATCGAACGCCAGGAAGAGCAGGACGAACCCGAATCGCTCGCCGGGCAGCGCAGCCCCCAGCAGGAAGACGGGCCCGGCCAGTGGCGGGTACTGCCACATCTGGTCGGTGGGGAACTGGCCGTGGCTGAGGGACTGCGCCGCCCAGTCGGCGTAGATCGCCAGGTCGTGGACCTGCTCAGCCCAAGGGATCCAGCCCAGGATGATCCCGACCAGGAAGGTGCGCGATGCCGCCCAGAACAGCCAGTCCCGCCCGGCCCTCGGGCCCAGGCCGACAGCTGACTTCAGCCCTCCGCGCAGGCCCAGGCTGGCAGCGGGCTCCAGGCCAGCGCCGGGGCCGAGCCCAGCAGTCGGGCTTGGCTCAGCAGTCGGGCCGAGCCCCTCGTCCGCACCGGTCGACTCCGAAGGGTCCTGGGCAGGCTGCGAAGGGGTCATGTCGGCAGCATGCCCATCCGGACTGCGGCCAGGACGGCTTGGCTGCGACTGGTCACGCCCAGCTTCCGGTAGATCCCGGCCAGGTGCGACTTGGCCGTCGCCTCCGATACGTACAGCCGGGCGGCGATCTGGCGGACGGTCAGCCCCTCGGCGACCAGGGCCAGCACCTCCGCCTCTCGCGTCGTCAGCCTGGGAATGCGGCTGCGGCCGCGCCTGGCGCTCGCGGACAGGACGTTGTCGGTCACGAAGGCGCCCGGCGCCGCAGCCGCCTGCACCACGGCTGTGACGACCTGAGCGGGAGTGGCCGTCTTCGGCAGGTAGGCGGCAGCGCCCAGTTGCAGGGCTGCGAGCAGTGCTTCGTCACTGGCGTTCTCGCTCAGCATGACGATTGCCACGGAGGGCCACCGTTCGCGCGTGATCGCGACGAGGGGTCCCCGGGATGCGCCGGCCAGGTCCAGCGTAGCCACCAGCACGTCAGGGGTGTGATCGGCGAGGGCCTGCAGCGTCTCCTCCCGGGTCGTCGGCTCTGCGAGCACCCGGGCGCCGGCCTCTCGCAGTATGTCGACCAGTCCACGGCGGGCGAGGTGGTTCGCGTCGGCAACGACGACCCGAAGCCCCACCGCAGGTCGCCTCGGGGAGTCCACGTCCAACCCTCCTGATGCTCGGGCAGGCGCCAGCAACGCGTGACTCGACTGACGACCTGCGATCTGCGCGCCCGACGGGCTACAGGCTAGCCTTGTCGATCGTGGCGCAAACGACTCATTCAAGCATCGTCATCGCTGCTCCGCCCGAGCAGATCATGGCAGTGATCGCCGACCTGTACGACTACCCGGAGTGGACTTCCGGGCTCGAGTCCGTGATCGTGCACTCCAGCGACGAGTCGGGCCGACCTCTGTCGGCGACCTTCGTCGGCAGCATCGGGCCGGTGAAGGACTCCTATACGGTCGGCTACGACTGGGCGGCCACCGAGGTCTCCTGGCACCTGACCGAGGGCGACAAGATCACCGGCCTCGAGGGCAAGTACACGTGCGTCGACCTTGGGGACGGGTCCACCGACGTCGTCTATCACCTGACGGTCGAGACGGCGATCCCGATGGTCGGGATGGTTCGTCGCAAGGGCGAGAAGATGATCGTCGACGCCGCGCTCAAGGGCCTCAAGCGGTACGTGGAGGGCTAGGGCATGGTCGAGCCCACGCTCGGCTCGTTCTGGGACGCCATCCGCTGGTGGGCCAGTTCCGTAGGGCTCCTGGCGTCCAAGGCCAAGCCAGGCGAGGTGCCCCCGAGGCCACCAGTGCCCGAGGGCGTGTGCGCCAGCTGCCCGATCTGCCAGGCGGCTGCGACGCTCGAGCAGGTGGATCCGAAGGTCATGTCTGACCTGACCATCGTCGCTCGCAGCGTCATGAGCGGGTTGAGCGCTGCGCTGGCTGACGCTGCCATGCAGCGGACCGGTGAGTCGTGGACCGCGGGGAAGCCGACGGCCGCGGAGTCGACGGCCGAGGAGCCGGCAACCGCGACGTCGACCGCGAAGAAGGCGCCGGCCCGGAAGCGGACCGCCGAGAAGCGGACCGCCCAAGAGCCGGCCACGCGCCCATCTCGTGCCCGGGCCGCCACCCCAAAGGCCCAGTCCCCATTGGCGGGGGCAGCTGACGAGACGCGGTCGGGGCAGGCCGGAGCCCCCGAGGCCGCCGACGCGGCCGACTGACGTCGGATCCACGTTGCGGGGTCGCGACCCGGGGGATCGGGGCTCTCGACCGGGCGACCAGTCGACCCGGGTGCGTGGTCCCACCCGGGACTGCCGGATTCGGGCACCGGAGGCGCGGTGCCAGCGCCTACAGTCGCGCCCCGTCGTCCCACCCGTCATCCCGTGACTCCGGCAACTGCCACACGAGCGTCACGAATCCTCCCAGGAACGCCAGCCCAGCGGCTATGCCCACGGCCCGGGGGGCATCCCATCCGGTGAACGCGATGAATGCAAGCGTGGCGGGGCCACCGAGCGTGCCCACCCAGGCGAGCCGCTTCAGTGGCGTGCCCGCCGGCAGTTCGGGCGGCGGGGGAGGCGCGAAATGCCCCTCGTCGGCCCAGTTGTCCACGAAGGCATCGGGGGGCTGGCCCCCCGGATCAGCAGTCCCCTTCTGGCTGCCCTGATGGTCTGCCCCCGCCCCGCTGGGCGCTTCGGGATCGGATTGGGCCCGCCGCAGGGGCTCGAACAGCGCTGCCAGGCCGTCCTCCACCGTGGATCGACCCTCGTCGGCCGCTGGTCTTCGCGGACCATCTGCCAGATGCTCGTCGCCGGCAGTCCCGGCCTCCGATTCGGCTCGGGTGGGGTCCTGCGGTCGCGACGGCCGCGACTCGCCGTCGGCCACCGAGTCGTCCAGGGCATCTGGACCCGTCGTGAGGTCGGCAACGATCTCGGCCCACCGAAGGTCGAAGTCGTCGCCACGCTCAGCCATCGACGAGCCGATCGCTGGCAGATCCGGGCATCGGATCTCCTGGTGCAGGGGGAGGGATCCAATCGTCGCACACACGGGTCGGGCGCGCCTTCGATCGCTGGTGCGCGCGGGCTCCTCGCGTTGCCGCATCGGGGCAATCTCCCCTACCGTTTCCAAGGTCAAGGGAGGACGTCGCGATGCTTTACGAGGTGTTCAAGCACGCGGTCATCGGGCCACCCCTGAGAACCCTGTACCACCCCCATGTGGAAGGGCTCGAGCACATCCCCTCCGAGGGCCCGGCAATCCTGGCGAGCAACCACCTCTCCTTCTCCGACTCGTTCTTCCTGCCACTGGTCGTCGACCGCAAGATCACCTTCCTCGCCAAGAGCGACTACTTCACAGGCCCAGGCCTGCGCGGATGGTTGACGAAGCAGTTCTTCTCAGCAATGGGGCAGGTCGCCGTCGATCGATCCGGCGGCGTGGCAAGCATGGCGGCGATCGAGACGGGCATCCGCATACTCCGCGAGGGCAACCTGCTGGGCATCTACCCCGAGGGGACGCGTTCCCCGGATGGGCGGCTCTACCGGGGGCGGACCGGTCCGGCGCGGATGGCGCTGGCGGCTCCGGCACCCGTGATCCCGGTCGCGATGATCGGCACGGACAAGATCCAGCCCACCGGCCAGAAGATCCCGAACCTCTACCCGCTGACCATCCGCATCGGGGCTCCGCTGGACTTCTCGCGCTACGAGGGCATGGAGGGAGACCGCTTCGTCCTGCGAAGCATGACCGACGAGATCATGTACGAGTTGATGACGCTTTCCGGCCAGGAGTACGTCGACATCTACGCGACGAAGGCCAAGGAGCTCATCGCCAAGTACGGCACGTCCACGCCCACGCGCGAGCAGATGGCGGCCGTGGACTCAGGCGTGGAACCTGCCCGCTAGCTCCCGCCAGCTCGGGCTGCCCCGCCGGCACCCGACGAGCAGGCCCCGGGCTCATCGCAGGCGTGCCCAGCCCTTCGACCGCTCCACGGCAACCCGCCACCGCCGGTGCCCCGTTGGATCGTGCGGCTGGGGCTCGAAGCGGGCGGCGGCAGATGCGCGCAGCTGCGCGCCGACAAGGTCGAGCGAGGGCAGCAGCCCGGTTCCGAGGCCGGCGGCGATCCCGGCGCCGAGCCCGGTTGCCTGGAGCTCAGCTGATCGGACCACGGGGACGCGCAGTTCGTCGGCCTGCATCTGGCAGAGGAAGCCGTTGGCAGCGGCGCCGCCGTCGACGGCGAGGACCGGCAGGGCCACACCGGCCTCGCCGGTCATGAGCTCCACGACGTCGCGCACCTCGAACGCGATGGCCTCCAAGGTCGCCCGCACCAGATGGGCCCGGGTCGTGCCGCGCGTGATCCCGAAGATTGTGCCCCGCGCGTATGGGTCCCAATCGGGAGCGCCGAGCCCCGTCAGGGCCGGTACGAACACCACGCCGCCGGAATCGGGCACGCTGCGCGCCAGCAGCTCGGTCTCCTCGGCGGAGTCGATGATCCCCAGGCCGTCCCGAAGCCATTGGACCGCCGCCCCGGTCACGAACACAGCACCCTCGAGGGCGTACTCGAGCCGACCATCTGGGTGCTGCCAGGCGACCGTGGTCAACAGGCCCGAGCGCGAGGGAACGATCTGCTCGCCGGTGTTGACCAGCACGAACGACCCGGTTCCATACGTGCACTTGCTGGAGCCCGGGGTGAAGCAGCCCTGCCCGAACAGGGCGGCCTGCTGGTCGCCCAGGATGGCTGCAATCGGCAGGTCGAGGCCCAGGAAGCACTCCGGGTCCGTCTGCCCGAGGACCCCATAGGACGCGACGAGGGCGGGCAGGCAGAGGTGCGGGACGCCGAGCAGCTCGAGCAGCTCCGGGCTCCAGTCACCGGTGTGCAGGTCGTAGAGGAGCGTCCTTGAGGCGTTGGAGTGGTCGGTGACGTGACGCCTCCCGCGCGTCAGCCGGGCGACGAGGTAGGAGTCAACGGTCCCCACGGCGACCTCCCCGGACTTGACGCGCACCCAGGTCGGCCGGTCCTCGGCGCGGACCCAGGCCAGCTTCGTCCCGGAGAAGTAGGGGTCCAGCCGCAGGCCAGTCAGGCGCTCGACCAGCGGCTCGTGGCCGGCCTCGCGCAACGTCGCGCAGATCCCGGCCGTGCGCCGGTCCTGCCAGACGATCGCGCGGCGTGGGGCAGCCAACGTCTCGCGGTCCCAGAAGCAGATCGTCTCGCGCTGGTTGGTGATGCCCACCGCGGCCGGCGGGTCGGCCACCGCCGCATCGGTGGCCAGCAGTGCGCGCGTTGCAGCCAGCGTCGCAGCCCAGATCTCGTCCGGATCGTGCTCGACCCACCCGTCGGCGGGGAAGCGCTGCGGGAACTCCTGGTAGCCGCGCGCGATCACGGCCAGGTCTTGGGACACAAGCAGCGCGGTCACGCCGGTGGTCCCGGCGTCCAGGGCCAGGATGCTCATGACCAGACTCTACGAGCCTGCTCAGCGGACTTGCGCCACTCGGCGGGGCGCCTCCCAACGAGCCGGTCGCCCAGGTACCCTCCCGGCAACCTCTTGACCCGGCTTCAGCCCGGTTGCCTCGGTACGGTGGGGGACAGGTACCACCCCCATCGCAGAAGGGCACAACATGGCTGTTAAGAAGGTTGCACTGCTGACCGCCGGCGGGCTTGCGCCCTGCCTGTCCTCCGCCGTTGGTGGACTCATCCAGCGCTACACCGAGGTCGCCCCCGACATCGAGATCATCGCCTACCGGGGCGGCTACCAGGGCCTGCTCAAGGGCGACATCATGCAGATCACCCCGGAGGTCCGCGCGAAGGCCCACCTGCTCCACGACTTCGGCGGCAGCCCGATCGTCAACAGCCGCGTCAAGCTCACCAACGTCGCCGACTGCGTGAAGCGTGGCCTGGTCAAGGAGGGTGAGGACCCCCAGAAGGTGGCGGCCGACCAGCTGGTCAAGGACGGCGTGGACGTGCTGCACACGATCGGTGGCGACGACACCAACACGGCAGCCGCCGACCTCGCGAAGTACCTCTCGGCCAACGACTACGGCCTGCAGGTCGTGGGCCTGCCCAAGACGATCGACAACGACATCATCCCGATCAAGCAGTCCCTGGGCGCCTGGACCGCCGCGGACGAGGGCGCTCGGTTCTTCTGGAACGTCGTGTCCGAGCACAGCGCGAACCCGCGCACGCTCCTCGTCCATGAGGTCATGGGCCGCAACTGCGGGTGGCTGACAGCGGCCACGGCGCAGTCCTACCGCCGACTGCTCGACAGCAAGGAGTGGCTGCCCGAGTTCGGCGCGCCGCGCGAGCGCCGCGACGTCCACGCGGTGTTCGTCCCGGAGATGGAGCTCAACCTCGAGGACGAGGCGGCCCGGCTCAAGGCGGTCATGGACGAGGTCGGCAACGTCAACATCTTCCTGTCGGAGGGTGCGGGCGTTGAGTCGATCGTGGCCCAGATGGAGGCCGCCGGCGTGGAGGTCCCGCGCGACGCCTTCGGTCACGTCAAGCTCGACCAGATCAACCCCGGCAAGTGGTTCTCCGAGCAGTTCGCCCCGATGATCGAGGCCGGCAAGGTCCTGATCCAGAAGTCTGGCTACTACTCCCGGGCCGCCGCGGCGAACGACCGCGATCTGAAGCTGATCAAGAACTGCGTGGACACCGCCGTCGAGACGGCCCTGTCCGGGGGGTCCGGCCTCATTGGACACGACGAGGAGCGCGGTGGGGCGCTGCGCGCCATCGAGTTCGAGCGCATCAAGGGCGGCAAGAACTTCGACATCGACGCCCCGTGGTTCGGCGAGCTGCTCGCGGGGATCGGGCAGACGAAGCGCGGGAAGGTGCACGTGGCGCACTGAGCCGGGGCACGCACCAGTTGTCGGCCCTGTCCGAGTCGCGGCGACGCGCTCGGGCGGGGCCGAGCCTGTGGTTGGCCGTCGAGTCCGGGCTGATTCCTTCGCCCCGACGGCGCCGACGTGCCCAGCCCGGCGGCGTCATCGGCCCGCGCCACGGGGTGGCCTCGCCGGCCCAGTCGAACAGGCTGCAATAGGCTTGAAACATGTCTGTCGAGGATGCCGCCCTCACTGCCGCTCCCATGGCCCCCGAGCGTCTGGGCTTCGCTGCCCAGCAGCCCATCTGGCCCGACCCGGCGGGGCTTGCCCGGGCCATTGCCACGCTGCGCTCGCTCCCCCCGCTCGTGTTCGCCGGTGAGTGCGACCTGCTCACCGAGCGCCTGGCCGACGTCGCCCGCGGCGAGGCCTTCGTGCTGATGGGCGGCGACTGCGCGGAGACGTTCGCCGGGGCAACGGCTGCCGCCATCCGCGCGAAGCTCAAGACCGTGCTGCAGATGGCGGTCGTGCTGACCTACGGCGCCTCGCTCCCGGTCGTCAAGGTCGGCCGGATGGCTGGCCAGTACGGCAAGCCGCGCAGCAGCAACGTGGAGGTTGTCGATGGCGTCGAGATCCCGAGCTACCGGGGCGACGCCGTCAACGATCAGGAGCCCACGTTGGCGGCCCGGCGGGCTGACCCCAACCGGCTCGTGCAGGCCTACCACACCGCCAGCGCGACGTTGAACCTCGTGCGCGCCTTCACCCAGGGCGGGTACGCCGACCTGCGGCAGGTGCACGCCTGGAACCAGGACTTCGTGGCCACCACCGAGGCCGGGCGGCGCTACGAGTTGATGGCCAGCGAGATCGACCGGGCTTTGGCCTTCATGAAGGCCTGCGGGGCAGACCCGGAGGAGTTCCGCCGGGCCGAGTTCTTTGCCGCCCACGAGGCGCTCCTGCTGGACTACGAGGACGCCCTCACCAGGATCGACTCACGCACGGGCCAGCCCTACGACGTATCAGCCCACTTCCTGTGGATCGGGGAGCGGACGCGCCAGCTGGATGGGGCGCATGTCGAGTTCGCCCGCGAGATCCGCAACCCGCTCGGGGTGAAGCTGGGTCCCAAGACGTCACCGGAGGACGCCGTGGCGCTGGCCGATTCGCTGGACCCGGGATTCGCCCCGGGTCGGCTGACCTTCATCACCCGGATGGGGGCCGGGCGCGTGCGGCACGGGCTGCCGCCCCTGGTACATGCCGTCGAGGCGTCTGGGCATCCGGTCGTGTGGGTCTGCGATCCGATGCACGGGAACACGTTCGAGGCAACCACAGGCCACAAGACGAGGTCCTTCGCCGACGTGATGGACGAGGTGACCGGCTTCTTCGAGGTCATGCGGGGCTTGGACGTCCACCCCGGCGGGCTGCATGTGGAGCTCACCGGAGATGACGTCACCGAGTGCGTGGGCGGAACGGCAGGGGTCACTGAGGAGGGGCTCGGAGAGCGTTACGAGACTGCCTGCGACCCGCGGCTGAACCGCGTGCAGTCGCTGGAACTGGCCTTCTCGGTGGCCGAGATGCTGGTCATGCGCTGAGCGTGCCAAGCCAGCTGGTCCGGCGAGTGGGTCGCGTGACTCAGCGTCTGACCGTCATGGCGCAGGTGGCCGCAACCTCGGCCGGGCTCGACCCGCTGGCCTGGACGCAGGCCAGGCCGTGTAGCGCCAGAGCCCTGGCAGTGGTCGGTCCGGCTGCGATGAGGTGGACGCCAGGCGCGGGCGCAGCGTGGTGGAGCAGAGCCTCGACCGCGCTCGGGGAGCGCATCACCACGGCCGCCACGAGCCCGTTCGTGACAGCGTCGGCGCTGCTCGGCCGCTGGCGGACGATGATGGTCTCGTAGACCGCCCGTGCCACGACGGCCCAGCCCAGTTGCGCGAGGCTTTCAGCCAGAACGGGCCCGGCGATCGCGCTCAGCGGTGCGATCGCCAGGCCCGGCTGCACGTGCGAGAGCGCGGCGACCAGCCCGGTGACGGTGGCGACCGCGGGCACGAGCGGCGGTGGCCACCCGGGAGCCGGCAGGGTCAGCGC
>JBAVLA010000193.1:0-2315 GCA_049688595.1 Candidatus Nanopelagicales bacterium
AGTCTGCGATGCCCGCGCCCCAGCGGACTTGCCGCGATCGGGTGTCGGCCGCCTGGAACTTGACGTGATCCCGTGTAGGCGGGGCAACTCGTCAGCGACCGCGAGGGTGCTCGGCTACCCGACGATCTCGCCCTCCGCAGGCTCCTGTGTGGCGGAGATCGCCCCGGCTGCCCCCGCGGACCCGCCGCCCTTCAGCGCGGCCAGGCGCGCCTCGATCTCCAGCATGTCCGCGTCGGCTTCGAGGGCCTCGAACTGCGCGTCCAGGGTGGATGCGGCCAACTCCGCGTTGCCCATCGCCCGAGCCTCCTCGCGGCGGACCTTCTCCTCGAACCGCGCCAGGTCGCTGGTCGGGTCGGCGACGTTGATCTCGCCGACGGCGTCCTGGAGGCGGTTCTGCGCCTCGGCCATCTTTGCGCGGGCCACGAGTTCGTCGCGCTTGCCCTTGAGCTCCTCGAGCTTCATCGTCATGCCCTCGAGGCCCTCCTTGAGCTTGGCGACGGTCTCCCGCTGCGCCTCCACGGCGGGGGCGAGTCCCTTGGCCTGGCTCTCCTCGCTCAGCTGCCGCTGCAACGCGGACTTGGCGAGGTTGTCGAAGCGGTCGGCCTCGGCGGTCTGCCCGGACTGGCGGAGCTGGTCGGCCTTCCGGGAGGCGACGAGTGCCTTGTTGCCCCACTCGGCGGCGGTCTCCTTGGCCTCCACCAGGTCCTGCTCGGCCAGCCGGAGCTGCCCGATCGTGGTAGCGACAGCCTGCCTGGCCTCGGCGATGCTGTTGGTGTAGTCGCGGACCATCTGGTCGAGCATCTTCTCCGGGTCCTCGGCCTTGTCCAGCAGGGAGTTGATGTTGGCCCGGGCCATCGTGCTGATCCGTCCGAAGATCGATTCCTGCGCCATCTGAGAAGCCTTCCTACTTGATGTGGGGATTTCGGGTCCCGCCCGCGCCAGTTGAGCGCGGCGGCTGACTAGAAGCGACCGCCACCTCCTCGACGCCCGCGGGTGCCCCCGCCGCCGAAGCTGCCAGGGGCGGGCCCGCCGGTCGGGAAGCCTGGGAATCCCATCCCGCCGCCGCGGCGTCGACCGCCTCCGGTCATGGCGTCGATCAGGATGCCGCCGAGGATGATGTTGCCCAGCCCGCCCATCTGGCCGCCCATGGGGCCACCCATCTGCTGGTCGCGGTACCTCTGCTCATCCTGCTGCGCCAGGGCCAGGGCGCGGTCGGCCAGCTGGTCGGCGGACTGCATCGCCTGCAGCGCCATCTGGGGATCCTGCTCGGCCGCGGCCAGTCCGACGTCGAAGTGCCGCTTCGCCTCGGACAGCCGCGTGCGCGCCTCCGCCCCCACCCCGCCCCGGCGGGTGGTGATGAAGTCGTCGGCGGCCATGATGGACGATCGCGCACCGTCGGTCGCGGTCGTGAGCAGCGCCCTGGCCCGGGCGACTGCGGCGGCGGCGTCCCGGGCCGGCCCGAGGGCCCGCTCGAGCGCGTCGTCGGACTCCTGGAGCGCGCGACGCGTCGCGACGGGGTCGTAGTTGCCCGCCTGCGTCACCTGGGCCGCCCATGCCAGGGTCTCCCGGGCGTGCTGGTGCTGCGGGGCGAGTTGGGGGTTCAGCCCGAGCCGCTCGGCCTCGGCGACGTCCTTCTGGGTCTCGGCCATCAGGGCCGCGATGGCGGCCTTGGCGTCGGCCAGCTCCTTCGGGGCGCGCTCCACCGAGTCGACCAGCTGCTTGGCCTGGCCGATCGCCTCCTCCGCGGCCCTCGCGTGCGCGACGGCGCCCGCCCGGTCGGCGCCGGTGACCAGCTCGGTCCCCTTGGCCACCGAGGCCTTGGCGAACCTGATCCGGTCAACGGCGTGCTCCAGGTTGGTCACCACCGGGATCAGGGCAGCCTGCGGATAGGCCGACTTCAGGGACTCCGCGGTGGTCATGGCGGCCGGGAGTCGCTCGTCCAGCCGCGCGAGCTGCCGGTCGAGGTCTGGCAGGATCCGGTCGATCGTGCGCTCCATGTCGCGCATCCGGTCGAACTGGTCGACCTGGGCGTCGAGCCGCTCGTCCGCCGAGCGGCACAGCGCGATGATCTTGTCGAGCATGCCCCGCTGCGCGGGCTCGTCGAGCCCCTCCCGGCCGCGGTCCAGGGACTGCTGCAGGGTGAAGGCCTCCTGGACCTCCCGCTTGGACGCAGCAAGTGCCTCCTCGAACGGCTCGGCGGCCTCCTCGCCGAACTGGGCGACCGCGAATCCGAGCTCCTGCTCCGAGGTCCGCAACGAGTCGTCGACCTCGATCAGCGCAGCGGCCGCCTGCTTGTGCAGCTCGGCGATCGGCAC
>JBAVLA010000194.1:0-4419 GCA_049688595.1 Candidatus Nanopelagicales bacterium
GCCCCGGGGCATGCCCTCGCGGGTGCCGCGCTGGCCGCCGCCCAGCGCGTCCCCGTCCTGTTCGTGTCCGCCAAGGGCGTCCCCGCGACCACCCGCGCCGCGCTGGCGGGCCGCACGTCGGTCTCCGTGGTCGTCCCGTCGGACGTGTCTGGCCGTTCGCTGTCCGCGGGCCTGGGCCGGGTCAAGTGGAGTCGGATCGGGGCGATCGACGCCGTGGCCGGCTCCCTGGCAGCGGCCAAGTCCTTCCCGGGCAAGCCGGCCAAGGTCGTCCTGCTGCCCGAGACGGAGGCCGCGTGGGGAACCGCACCCGCCGCTGCAGCCGCGGGACTGCCCCTGCTAATCACGACGAGGGCGAGCCTGAGCGCCGCACCGGCGGGGTACATCAAGGGGCGATCCGCGCTCCGGGCGGTGCTCACGCCGGTGCCGGCCGGATCGATGGGCGACTCGGTGGTGGGCGCAGCCAGCCGGCTGGTCGTGGGGCAGCCTTGGTCCCCGCCTGGGGCGAAGGCGCCCTCGGGGGTGACGGCCACCAGCAAGCGCCGGCTGAAGCGGGCCCAGGCATTCCCCGAGCCAGTCCGAGCCGGGGCGGCCGTCAAGGTTGTGGCCCAGGTCAGCGCTCGCTACAGCGATCGCCTCTGGCGGGCGGCCCCGGACGGCCTGGCGTTCGAGCTTCAGTTCAAGGCCTCGGGCACCAGGAGGTACCGGACGGTGTCCACGGGGGTCACCGCCTCGGGACGGGCCACCGCTTCGGCCCGGGCGGTGAAGTCGGGGCGTTGGCGGATCAAGATCGGGAAGCGGGCTTCAGCCAGCGACCAGGTGCGCGTGCGCCGCTGAAGCCAGGCAGGCACCGGATCTGCGCCGAGGTGCGGCCCGCGCCATGGGGTTCCACGATGCCGAGCATCCCCCGATCAGCAGGCAACGCCGGGGCATGGTGCAGGAAGGTTGGCCCATGATGGAAGCAGTCCTGCTCGTCGGTGGCCAGGGGACCCGCCTGCGGCCGTTGACGATCCACACCCCCAAACCCATGTTGCCGGTCGCAGGCGTTCCATGCACCGAGCATCAGATCGCCCGCGCCCGGGAGGCCGGCGTGACCCGGATCGTCCTGGGCACCTCCTATCGCGCGGAGGTGTTCCGCGAGTACTTCGGGAACGGCTCCGCATTCGGCGTGGAGCTGATCTACGCGGTTGAGGAGCACCCGCTGGGGACCGGTGGGGCGATCCGCAACGTCACCCGGCACCTGCAGTCGGGGCCGGACGATCCGGTCCTGGTCTTCAACGGCGACGTGCTCACCGGCGTCGACCTCACCCATCTGGTGGCTGTGCACAGGCAGACATCGGCGGCTGTGACCCTCTACTTGACCCGGGTCCCCGACCCGCGAGCCTTCGGCCTGGTCCCCACCGACGAGGAGGGCCGGGTCACTGCCTTCTTGGAGAAGCCGACCACGCAGGCCGAGATCGTCACCGACCAGATCAACGCCGGCTGCTACGTCTTCCGGCGCTCGGTGATCAGCGCGATCCCGACGGGTCGGCCCGTGTCCGTCGAGCGGGAGACCTTCCCGAAGCTGCTCGCCGACGGGGCTCGGCTGCAGGGCGTCGTCGACGAGGGCTACTGGCTGGACCTGGGCACTCCGCTGGCCTTCGTGCGCGGCTCGGCCGACCTCGTCACCGGACGGGCTCCCTCGCCCGCCGTGCCCGGGCCGCGTGGTGAGGCTCTGGTCCTGCCCGGGGCGGAGGTGTCGGCCCGCGCCAAGCTGACCGGTGGGACGGTCGTCGGATCCGGGGCCACGGTGGGCCCCGGCGCCCAGGTCGACGGGTCGGTCCTCTTCGACGGGGCGGTCATCTCCTCAGGAGCCGTCGTGCGCGAGAGCGTCATCGGGGCTGACGCGATCATCGGAGCCGGGGTTTCCCTGGACGGAGTCGTCGTGGGCGACCGGGCCATGATCGGCCCGGGCAACGAGCTGACCCGTGGCGCCCGAGTGTGGCCCGGGGTCGCCCTCAGCGAGACGGCGGTGCGGTTCTCCTCGGATCGGTAGTCGCTCGCGGTCGGCCGCTCGGCCAGGACTGGGCTGTTCCGCGCCCCTTGCGCCGGGTGATCGGGGGCCGAGCTTCGGCGGCTGGTGGCGTCCGGCCCCGGCACGGCCAGGTTGACGCATATCAGACAGGCCTATCCGACCAGTTGGCGGGGTTGACTCATATCAGACCAGTTCTGCGCTGCTCGGCTTGACTCGCCGTGAGTACGTCCGTGTAATTTCAGGGATGTGATTCCGGAGGGGCGGTCGGGCCCCGCAGCAGGTCGTCGGAGTCACATCCGGGTCGAGGAGGAGCGATGTTCGAAGCTGAGGTCATCCCGCTGCTGGAGATCGAAGAGACGTCGTGGCAGGAGCGGGCCCTTTGCGCCCAGACCGACCCAGAAGCATTCTTCCCCGAGAAGGGCGGCAGCACCCGCGAGGCCAAGCGGGTCTGCGGGTCCTGCGAGGTCCGGGCGGAGTGCCTCGAGTACGCGCTGGCCAATGACGAGAGGTTCGGCATCTGGGGCGGGCTCTCAGAGCGTGAGCGCCGTCGGCTCAAGAAGCTGGCCGTCTGACCTGAACCCTGGGACGCGGTCGGGCTGATCGTGCCGCGGTCGGGGAGCGCTCCACCCCTTGGGCCGGACCGGCATCCGTCCGCGCTAGCGTGGCGCCCCATGACTGGCGGTGAGGCACAGTCCGGTGCGGTCCGAACGCACCGAGTGCTTGCGCTGGTCGTGGCCCACGAAGGCGCCGAGTGGCTGCCCCGCACGCTGGCGGCGCTGGGGTCCCAGTCGCGCCGGGCTGACGCGGTGGTCGGCATCGACGCTGGATCGACCGACGACAGTGCGCTGCTCCTGGAAGGCGCCGTCCAGACCGTGGTCTGCGTGGGCGCGCGCGAGGGATTGGCGGCCGCCCTGCACGCCGGCGTGGCCGCTGCCGACCCCGGGCGGGCCTGGGGTGACGGCGGAGGCGGCTGGTACTGGATCGTCCATGACGACTCAGCGCCCGAGCCCGACTGCTTGGCCGAGCTCCTGGCTGCTGCGGATCGTGACCCCGACGCGGCGGTCCTGATCCCCAAGTCCGTCGGTTGGACCGATCCGACCCTCCTGGTGGGTGTGGGGCACCACTGGGCGTCGGGGAAGCCGGTCGTGGAGGGCGTCGACGCGGGGGAGCCCGATCAGGGACAGCACGACTTCGAGGTGCCCGTCTACTCCGGGGACTCCGCATGCATGCTGGTCAGGGCTGACATGTGGGCTGCACTCGACGGGTTCGACGCGCATGCAGGCACCTGGGCTGGCGCAGCCGACCTCTGTCGCCGGGTGTGGGGCAGCGGGAGCCGGGTCGTGTTCGCCCCGGGAGCCGTGACAGCACATCGCCGCGCCGGTCACTGGGGCCTGCGGATCTCGGCGCGCGGCCGGCAGCATCCGCGACGCGCAGCGCGCCGCGGCCAGCTCTACCTCGACCTGACCCAGGCCCCGGCGCTCGCCCTTGCCTGGCGCATCCTGCGGGCGTGGGTGTCCACCGCGGTGCGCGTGGTGGCCCTGCTGCTCACCCGCGAGCCGGAGGAATGGGCGGCCGAGCTGCGCGGCTCGTGGGACGTCCTGGGGCATCCGGGCAGGATCAGACTGGGTCGTCGGCGTGCCCGGCGGGCGCCCGTGGCGGACCTCACGCGCCCGGCACACCTGCGTGCCCACCGGGGATGGGTGATGAGCCGTGCGTTCGACGGATGGCGCTCGACCATGGTCACGGCCTGGCGGCCACGGGGACGTCGGGGCCTATCCGTCGGGGCCGGCCGCGTGCTCCTGATGGCTGCGGTGCTTGCGCTGGCCGCCGTCGCCCGGAGTCCGGGGTCGCTGGTCGGCTCGGGTCAGATCCGCGGCGGCGGCCTCCTGCCAGCTCCGGGTGCGATGGGCTTGCTCGGTGACTACCTGGACAGCTGGCACGATGTCCGGTTGGGCTCCCCGGCTCCGCAGCCGACCTACTTGGCCGTCCTCGCAGGGCTGTCCGCACCTGTTCTGGGATCAGTCGACCTCGTCCTGCGGCTGGCCCTCACGTTCGCCGTCCCGCTGGCGTTCCTCAGCTGCTACGCAAGCATCCGGCGTGACCTGGCCGAGCCGTACCGGACCTCCTTGGCGCTGGGCTACTCCACCCTGCCGGCGGGCGTGGCGGCGGCGGGTGCCGGTCGCATCTCGACCCTTGCCCTGCTCCTGCTCGGTCCCGGCGCGGCGCGGCTGGCATGGGAAGCTGTGCGCTCCGCCCGCGATCCGGGCGCGGGCATCCGGCCAGCTGTCGCCGCGGGGTGCCTGCTGGGGATCACGGCCTCGTTCGCGCCGCTGGTCCTCGTCCTTGCCGCTGCCATCGCCGCCGCGGGCTGGGCCCGACTCCGGTTCGCGCCGTGGCCGGTGCGGTCC
>JBAVLA010000195.1:0-3346 GCA_049688595.1 Candidatus Nanopelagicales bacterium
GTGCGCATCGCCCGCTCGCGCGCCGCCCTGGCTGCTGACGCCCCCGTCCTGCCCGCGCTCCACATCCCACCGCTGGCCCGGCTCGGCCGCGCCCGGAACTCAGACGATCCGCGTGCAGCCCTCGGCACGGCGCTCCCAGGCCTGGCCGACCTGGCCGCGGAGCTGGGTGTGGTGGACTCCGTGGCCATGCGCATGCCCCCGATCAGGTTGCGCTGATCGGCCCGCCTCAGAAGCGCACGCTCGGCGGCGCCTCCTGACCTGCCGGCGCCTCGTAGAAGTCGCGTCGATGCACCAATGCCATCCCCGTCAGCCACATCCACGGGATCGTGACCACCGTTGAGTTCAGCTGGCTCACGGCGTCGTTGTAGTACTGCCGCGCGAACGCCAGCTGCGACTCCGTGTCGGCCAGCTGCCGCTGGAGGTCGGCGAAGTTCGCGGAGGCCTTCAGGTCGGGGTATGCCTCGGCGACCGCGAACAGGTCCACGAGCGCCCGGTCCAGCGCCCCCGCCGCAGCTGCGCGATCGGCGACCGACCCGCCCCGGGCCGCCGCACCCACGGCCGCCCGGGCGTTGGTGACCTCATCGAGCACGGACCGCTCATGCTTGGCGTAGCCCTTGACCGTCTCCACCAGGTTGGGGATCAGGTCGGCGCGCCGCGTGAGCTGCACGTCGATGCCACCGAGTGCCTCCTGGGCGCGAACGTCCAGCCGGCGCAGCCGGTTGAACCCCATCGCCACCAGCCCGCCGAGGACCACCAGGACGATGAGCCCGATCGCCACCTTCATGAGTCTCCCGCCTTCCGCGAGTCGTTCACCAGGATCCTCCCCCGCCGCCGCCGCCACCGCCGAATCCGCCGCCGCCCCCGCCCGACGAGGACGACTGGGAGGCGGTGTAGGCCGAGATCGAATCCGAGAGGGCGGTGGAGAACGAGTCCAGCCCGCCGCCGGAGTAGAAGCCGCCCATGGCGTAGCCCGGGTAGTAGGGGTACCAAGCGGGCACCGGCGGCTCGGATCCGACGGCGGTCCGGTACTTCTGCGCCCATCGGTCGGCGACCCCGAACGCGACCGCGTACGGGATGAAGGCGATGAACAGATCCTTGCGGGCAGAGAAGTCGAACCGGTCCTCCGCGGACGGAGTCGACAGGAGCCGCTCGAATCCCCCGGCGCGGGACCACACCAGACGCCCCGTGGTCGTGCGTCGACGGCCGACCCCAGCGGCAATCAAGCTGGCGGCAGCGATCACGAACGTCGCGAACGGCAGCCCCCACGCAGTGGGCCAGGCCAGCCCGGTGAAGCCGAGGATGGCGAAGGCCGCCGACAGGCCCCAGGCGACCTGGCCCACCCTCTCGTTCGGCGCCGAGTGCACCAGCCCCGCGGAGACGGCCCAGTGCCGCACCGCAGGACCGATCCTGTTCCTGGCTGAGGCCAGGACCTTGCCAGCCTCCACCGAGCTGGGGTCCGCCGTGAACGTGCCCCCGAGCCGCACCCCGAGCTCGGCGGCGACGGCCTGGGCCACCGGGTCGGTCGCCTCCCACTCGGTGCGCCCAATGCCGGTGATCGTCCACCGATCCGGGCTGTCAGGGGAACGATCCAGTTGGACGACGCCGCGTTCGGCCATGTGCATCAGGGTCGCGGCCAGGGCGTCCGGCCCGACGTCCTCCGTGTGCATGAACACGACCTGCACCGGGCCGAGGCCATCTGGCGGCGCGTACTGGACCGGGAACCCGGGCGGCTCCTCACGCGCCATGCGCCCCCACGCGACTCCGCCCACCAGCGCGATCCCGGCACCCACGAGCACCACCAGCAGCCCGACCACGGACCGCCCGAGGATCGGATCCCAGGTCACCGACCAGGGCAGCGTGGCGCGGCCGGGTGCTGCGGGAGCCATCGTCGCGCGCACGGTCATCCCGGTTCGCGGTGCGAGGTTGGCTGCGGAGACCGTCACCTCGTCGGTGCCGGCTCCCTCGATCGTGCACGGAGTCGCTGCCGTGGCGCTACCAGCGGAGCACTGCACCCGGATGGCCGGCGCCGGCAGGCCGATCGTGACCACCGCCCTGACGATCCGCATCTCCCAGCCCCGCGCGACCACGCTCCACAGGAACGCCGACCCCGGTTCACCTGTCCCCGCTTGCGCGGTGGATCCGAACCTGGCTGTGGCGCCGGCACTGGCCGGGGAGATGGCCCCCGGGATCGTGTACTTGATCCGGTAGCGGTGGGTCCCAGGGGAAACGTAACGGTCCGGGTCGCCGACCTTGGCCACGAGGAACCGGTCGTTGGACGTCCAGGACAGGTCGTACGGGACAATGTGGCCGTCCATCGTGATGCTGCTGACCGACGGGATGTAGCGCACCCCCGGGTCCGCAGTGTCGACCACATCCCAGTACCGGAAGATCCCGTGGCGACCGGCGGGGAACACCGCCTGGATGTCCTCGACGGCGCTGAGCTGACCCTCGCCGCCCACGTCCATGGATGCTCGGTACTCCGAGATGGTCACGGGGTCCTCGGCCCCGTCGCCGTCTGTGGGGTAGAGGGAGACGAACAAGGGCCACAGCAGCCCGATCGCAGCGAGCAGGATCAACACCACGCGCCAGATGGCCGCCACCCGCAATACCACGGCCCAACCCTGCCACGGACTACTCCGCCCAAGCCATCACGACGCCGCCGTGGACGCCGCGAGCACGCAAGGCGGGATGGCCCCACGTTCGCGCCGCCGGACGGACCCGCCTTGGCCGCCGCGACTGCCGGACCGGCGGGTGCGCCTCAGCCGAGCAGCGCCTCGATCTCAGCCACGCCCCCGGACAGGTATGAGATCCACGCCTGGGACGCGCCTCTGGCTCGCCGGGACTCGAGGTCGTGGCGCCACCGCTGCTCGATGCCGGTCAGGACCGCGTCCGGGTCCTTCCGCAGCGCGCGACGGATCTCGAGCAGCACGGCCATGCGTCCCTCGAGGTCCTTCGCCGAAGACATGTGACCATCCAGCCGGCACAGTGCCTGCCCGCCGGTCGTGGCCGTCAGCCGCTCACCGACTTCGCCCAATCGCTCCTCCACCCGGTCGAGCACACTGCCCATGATGCCCCTCCCCCTTCCATGACGCCGCGAGCGTACGGCCCTGAGATGCGGGTAGAGGTCAACCTCGCCCTCGACCTTGAGGATGTTGGGTTGGCGGTGACCCCAGTGAGTCGCAGAGGTTCGCGGGCCGCTGGGTCGCGGTCGAGGCTGGCGGGCTCAGCGCGCCGAGGCCCGGGCGAACTCGCGGATGGGCGCCGGCGTGAGCAACCGCTGCGCGAGTGCGAGCAGCCCCTCGACAGCCAGGCACACGACCGCGACGAGCAGCGCCCCGGCCAGGGC
>JBAVLA010000196.1:0-1945 GCA_049688595.1 Candidatus Nanopelagicales bacterium
CGGCTGGGCCGGACCGGCCGGCGCCCCGGGGCCACGCGCAACACGTTGTTCCTGGCCACCCGGGAGGACGCGTTCCTGCAGGCTGCTGGCCTCCTGCGGCTGTGGCGCTCCGGGTTCGTCGAGCCGGTCGTGCCGCCTCCCAGCCCGCGGCACATCAGCGCCCAGCAGCTGCTGGCACTGGCCCTTCAGGAGGGTGCCTTCGGCCGGTCCGGATGGCGGGCCTGGTGGGGGCGGCTGGTGGCGATGGAGGGTGCCGAGGAGGTCCTGGCATACCTGGTGGCCGAGGGGTTCCTGGAGTCCGACGGGGACCTGCTGTTCATCGGCCCGGCGGCGGAGCGCCGGTTCGGACGACGCAACTTCATGGACCTCACCGCGGTGTTCACCGCCGATCCCGAGCTCAAGGTCGTGCACGGGCGCACCGAGATCGGCTCGGTGTCGCCCACATCTGTCACGACGCGGCTGCCGGAGGGTCAGCCCCGGGTGCTTGCCCTCGCCGGGCGCGCGTGGGTGGTCACCCACGTGGACTGGCGGCGGCGCGTCGTGTCCGTCGCCATGTGGCAGGGCCGCGGCCGCAGCCGCTGGGGACGAGGCGGGACCGGCCTCGGACGTGAGCTGGCCCAGTCCATCCGTGCGGTTCTGCTCGGGGACGACCCGGGGGTGGCGCTCTCGCGCCGCGGCGACGCCACGCTCGCCCGACTGCGCGTGGACCGGGCGGGCTCGGTCCATCCCGATGCGACCGTCCTCGTGCCTGGGGCGCCGGATTCGATGCGGTGGTGGACGTACGCAGGTGCTGCGGCGAACGCCAGCCTCGCGGCAGCACTGTCCTCCTCCGGGTTCGACGCATCGGCGGATTCCCTGGGGGTGTTCGTGGTCGGCGACGTAGGCCACCGGGGTGCGGCCGAGGCGGTTCGGCAAGCAGCCCGCGACGGCCTCGGCGCCGCTCCCGAGGTCTCCGCCGAGGCGCTCGAGGGACTGAAGTTCTCCGCCGCGCTGCCGATCGACGTCGCGGCACACGTGCTCGCCACCCGCATGTCCGACCCCGTGGTTGCTGCCCTCGTGGTTGAAGCCCCGATCCGGGTGGTGATCACCTGAAGCAGCCGGGAGGCGTCGGCCGGGCGCGGCAGCAGAGCTGTCCGGCCGAAGGATGTGACTGACTGAGGATCGTGGAGACAGCCTCCAACGTCTCCGGTCGCCAGAGGAGCTGCCTGCAGAGCCGATGACGCGGAGGTGCGCCATGCTTGCCCCGGGTCCGGTGTGAGGACGGCGCGATGGACAACGCGTCGTCTGAGCCGCCCGCTGATCCCGAGGAGCCATGGTGTCCCTGTCATCGCCCACTCCGTCATCGGTCCCGAGGACGATCGGCAGGGTCGCCCTCGGTGGAGCGCTCCTGCTGACCGGCACCGGCCACCTCACCAAGCTCCGCGAGGAGTTCCAGGCGCAGGTGCCCGGCTGGGTCCCCCTCGATGCGGACCTGGTCGTGGTCGCGTCGGGGATCGTCGAGGTCGGTCTCGGGGCCGCCCTCATCGGGCTGCCCAAGTACCGCGTGCCGGTCGGGTGGACCACTGCGGCCTTCTTCGTGGCGATCTTCCCGGGGAACATCTCGCAGTACATGACTGGCACCGACGCGTTCGGGCTGGACACGGATCGGGCGCGGTTCGTCCGGCTGTTCTTCCAGCCCGTCCTGGTCGGGTGGGCGCTCTGGTCGACCGGGGCGTGGGCGTCGTGGCGGACCCGACGCTCGGCGCACCGGCTCCCGGCCCCAGATCAGCAGCCCTGACGGAGCCCAGTCTGGCTCTCAGGGCCTGGCCACGACCTTCGAGTCCCTCCGGGTCGCGAACCCCTCGTGCTGGGCGGCCAGGTCAGGCGATGCACCTGCGGAATCTCAGTTGTGTCACTGCTGAGAGCCACAGTCTTGGGCCCAGACATGTAGGGGGTCGGGACACGT
>JBAVLA010000197.1:0-10541 GCA_049688595.1 Candidatus Nanopelagicales bacterium
TGCCCGATGAGGCCGCCGCGCGCGGTCAAGCGCCCGGGGCGCCGTCCGTCGCGGCGCTCGCCGTCCGGCACCGCCCCGTCCAGCAACGGGGGCGGATCCGGTTCGGGTCGATCCTGGCCGCCGCGCGCGTCCTGCTCCTGGAGACTGGCCTCGAGGGCTTCACCGTGGAGGACGTCGCGCAGCGGGCCGGGATCCCGGTCGGGTCGGTCTACCAGTTCTTCCCCAACAAGCTCGCGATCGTGGCCGAGCTCGACGCGCAGGACACCGACGCCCTGGTCCAGGACCTCAGGTCCGCCGCCGGGCGGTTCCCGACAGCCGACTGGCAGGGCGAGACGAACGACCTGATCGACCACATTGCCGAGCATTGGGCCGCGGACCCGTCGCGCAGCGCGGTGTGGCTGGCGATGCGATCCAACGCGACGACCCGGTCCCTGGCCGCGCAGCGCTCACGGACCCTCGCCGACGCCCTGCTGCCGATCATCAGAGAGCTCACCCCGCAGATGGCCGACGCCGCCCGAGGGACGGTCGCCCAGGTGGTCGTCGAGATGAGCCAGTCGCTGCTGCACTTCTCGGTGTCCGACGGTCGGCCCAACGCCGACACGGTGCGTGAGTTGAAGCGGATGCTGCGCGCGTACCTGAGGGCCGTCGCGCTCGACTCCTGAGCCCACCCGTGCCCCAGGGGTCCGGGCACCTCAAGCGGCACGCTCCAGCACGACCACCGCGACTGCCATCGCCGGCTCGTGGGTGATCGACACGTGCGGGTTCACCGGGCCCAGCGTCGCCGTGACCGCTCGGGCCAGGGCCCCATGCAGCATCAGCGCGGGCCGGCCCCAGGCGTCGGCGATCACCTCCACCTCGCGCCAGTCCAGGTCGGCCACCGCTGGCGCATGGCCGGCTCGGGCCCCGGAGAAGGCCTTCACGAAGGCCTCCTTCGCGGCGAACCTACCGGCCAGGTGCTGCGCCGCACCCCCGGGGCCGGCGACGGAACGCAGCTCCCCCGGCGTGAAGGTCAGCTCCGCGAAGGCCGACCCGGCCGATCCCAGCTGCTCTGCGAACGGGCCGACGGCGACCAGGTCGATCCCGACCCCGAGGACGACCATCAGGGCTCCAGGACGCCGGGCAGTCTCCCGTCGGCCGCGAGCAGCATCCCGGCCTCCCGCTCTCGGGTCTGGGCGGGCGACCCCTCCCCCAGCCTCCGATCGGTCCGCCGCACCAGCACCGGTGGCCCGCCATGCATGGCGCGGAGCCGCCGCATCGAGCCGGCCACCCGACGCGCGCGGGCGGCGCGCAGGTAGGCATGCTGCTGATCGGGCGGGATGGCTGCGACGAACACGTCCGGGTGGGCCAGGGCGACGACGGACGAGACGTGGCCGAATCCCAGGCTCGTGGCCAGCGCCGCACGGACCGGCTCATACCGGCGCAGCGGGCGGTGGTCCACGACAAGGGCATTCCCGGGCGCGACGCCGGGGTCGACGCTGACCAGGTTCGCGTTGCCGGGCACCCAGCCGGTCGCGAACACGTCGCACAGGCCGGCCAGCTGCCAGGCAGCCGCACCGCCCTTGGCGTGGCCGGTCAGGGACTTCTGGGAGATGACCCGCAGGGGTGCACCCGGGGTGCGACCGAGGGCCGTCTGGATCCGGTCGTGGATGTACGCCTCATTCGGGTCGTTCGCCTCGGTCGAGGTGTCGTGCTTGGACACCACCGCGATGTCATCTGCCGTCAGGCCGAGCCGTGCCAGCGCGCGGCCGAGCGGGGAGTCGCTCCCGCCGCGGGCCGCCCCCAACGCGCCCAGGCCCGGAGCCGGGATGGACGTGTGGATGCCGTCACCGAACGTCGCGGCATACCCCACGACAGCGCGGACCGGGAGTCCCAGGGCCAGCGCCACGGAGCCGCGGCAGATCACGAAGCTCCCCCCGCCCTGGGCCTCCACGAATCCACGGCGACGCCGGTCCCCCGGGCGGCTGTGCTGGTGCGGGGCCAGGCCAGCCGCGATCAGGGCTTCGTTGTCGGCCGTGGCGGCCATCGCGGCGAACCCGTTGATCCCCTCGGTGGCCAAGTCGTCCCAGCCGCCACCGATGACGACCTCGGCCTTGCCCAGCGCGATCTTGTCGATCGCCTCCTCCAGGGAGACCGCCGCGGTCGCGCACGCGGCGACCGGGTGGACCATCGGGCCGTAGCCCCCGACGAGCCCCTGGTTGGCGTGCGCGGAGACCACGTTCCCGAGGGCCTCCTGGAGGATGTCGTTCGCCGGTAGACGGCCCGTGGCCGGGCCCATGTAGAGCCCGTTGATGCTGCTCATGCCACCCATGCCGGTACCCTGCGTGTTCCCCACGAGGCTGGGATGGACGGCCGCGACGAGCTCCTCCGGGGTCACCCCGGCGTCGGCCAGCGCCTCGGCAGTGATGACCACGTTCCAGGCAGCCAGCGGATCCATCGATCCGGCGACGCTGGCGTCCAGCCCGTGCCGGACCGGGTCTGAGCCCGTCGGGAACTGGCCGCCGACGGACCGGCGCAGCGGCCTGCGGCGTGGCACCCGCACCGCGGCTCCGGCCGGCAGGGTGAGGGTCCAGCCATCCTCCGCGCGGGATACGACGGCCCCCGGCGTGCTCGCCGCCAGCTCCTGGGCCGCAGCCCGGCTCGGGACGACCTTGCTCAGGGCCCGATCAAGGTGGACCTCCGCGAACTCCCAGTAGCCCTCGGCCGCGACGCCCGGCGTGCGCTCCAGGGGCCGCACCCCGCACCGGCTGGCCACCTCGCCCCGGTACCGCTGGGCGATCTCGGCCTCCTCCACCGGCTCCCCCGTGCGATGGTCGGTCCAGCCTCCGCGAGCGCCGTCCCAGGCGATGAGCCCGCAGCGCCACGCCAGCTCGACGATGCCGGCAGCCGCGACCTCGCCCAGCTCGGCCTGCCATCGCGTGGCGGTGCCTCCCCATGGTCCGTACTCGGCGATGCCGACCATCACGATCATGTCCTCGGCCCGGACTCGGGCCGCCGATGGCGCGGCAGGCGCCTGGATCGGGGTCCGCGCGTTGGCCAGGGCCTCGGGGAGGTTGGGCAGCGCCGCGATCATCGCCGCAGGTGGGTCCGACGGATCAGGCGCCGACGGGTCGAGCGCGGACTGATCCAGCGCGGACCCGTCGGCGGCTGGGGCGGCCTCGGCCACCACCCGGGCCAGCGCGTCGCCGAGTCGTCGCCCGCCGCCGAGCCCACCGGTGAGGTCGACGCGCAGCGGCTCGGCGGAGGCCAGCTCCTGCAGCCGCGGAGTGGCCAGGGCGGCGATGAGCGCACCCATCTGCTCAGCTGCGAAGGTCACGACCCCGAGCTCCTGCTCGATGCGGGCCGCGATCCGATCGTTGCCCGACATGAGCCCGGTGCCGCGGACCCATCCGATCTCGGCAGCGACCAGGCGCGTGCGGATGCCCCAGGTGGAGGACTCGGAATGCCACCTGTTGGTGATCGTCTCCAGCGCCGCCTTGGCGTCGCCATAGGCGCCGTCTCCGCCGAAGGTTCCATGGTTGGGCGACAGCGGCAGGATCACGGTGAACCGGTCGCGCCCCGACCCGGACGCCCCCGCAGGTCCGGACCCGCGCTCGGCGAGCCGGCCGACGAGCCGCTGGACCCCGAGCAGCAGCAGCCGCATCGTCGCCTGGGCCTCCTGCCCGGTGTCCGGTAGCGCACCACCGGCCGGGGCCGCGGCGAACGGGAGCAGGAGAGTCGGCCACAGCGCAGGCTTCACCTCACGGCTGGTCGGCCCGACCGATTCCACGGTCGGCGTGACGAGCCACTCGATCAGGGCATCGATGTCGGCGAACGAGGCGAGGTTGGCCCGCACGATGTGCAGCTGGGCACCCACTCCGGCGTATCGGCGCTCCAGGTCGCGGTAGGCGGCGATGCGCTCCGGGGTGTCCGAGGTGGTCGCGACGATGACGGTCGCACCGCCGCGCAGCAGGTGGGCGACGGTGGTCCACGCGATCGATCCCGGCGAGGCGCCCGTGACGAGCGCGACCTGGTCGGCGAACTCCCCCGGAGCGGCCGACAGCTGCTCGACGGCCGTCAGGACGTCATGCACGTCGAGAACGCGATCGGTGGCCCGCGTGCGGCGCCCGGAGGCGGGGCGCCCCCCGGAGAGATCCCCGAGGCCCCGCGCGAGCGCGGCACGCAGACCGGCGAGGTCGGGCACTGCGACGCCGGCCGGCTCCGTCGCCTGGATCCGGTCGATCAGGGCCACCGTGGCTGAGCGTCCAGAAGCGGCTGCCCGGTCGCGGTGGTAGGCCAGTGTCAGGGCGATCCGGGGGTCGGCCTCCCGGTGCACGCAGATGTGGTCGACCAGTGCCTCGATGTCGACGTTGGCGGAGACGCGTGGGCCGGCTTCCGGCCCGCCCGCGCGCTCCCGGACGGCCTCAGCCGCGAGGCTTGCCTGCACGAGGTGGTCGACGTCGGCCCGGGCCCAAGCCGTGGCGGATGCCAGCAGCACGTGCCGGCGCGGGTCGAACAACGGCGCAACGAGGTGCGCAGGGCCGTGCTCCGACTCCAGCAGGGCGAGCCGGGCCAGCGCGCGGTGCCGGTCGGCGACCTGGTCGGGGTCCTCCTGGTCGCTGCCGGGCAGCCGGCCCAGCCGGGCCAGGAGCTCGGTGGCCTGGCCGGCCAGCAGTTCCTCGACGTGCTCACGCAGCTCGAGCACCGCTGACGCGTCGACCGCCGCGCCGGTCCCGCGGGAGGCCGCTGTCGGCGACACCGCGATTCCGGCGCCCGCGGCCACCGCGAGCACCGCGGCGTCGATCAGGGCCTGCGCATCCGAACCTGTGAGGGCGGCCAGGTCGCCGCCTCGACGGCTGCCGCCGTCCCGGCTGCCAAGCGCCAGCGCCAGGCAAGCTCGATCGGTCCAGCCCTGGGCCAGGCCCCAGTGCGAGGCCACGCGCTTGGACAGCTCCGCCGCCGATGAGCCCAGCGGACCCAGTGCGGCTGTCAGGGCGCCGTCCACCGCAGCGGCCAGCACCGGACCCGGGTAGCGATACGCCGGTGCTCGCTCGGCGAGCCTGGCCGTCAGGTCCGCCCGCGACAGCTCATGGGCGCCGTCGATGGTCGGCACCGCGAACTCCCTGCCGATGTCCATGAGGACCTGGTTGCGCCGGCTGGAGGCACCGTCGACCAGGACCTCGATCGCGTCGTCGTCGAGCTGGTCGAGCCGCACGCCCACCCGGAGGGCGAGCAGGCTGTCCAGTGCCGTGGCGTGGTCCACCGGCAGGTCCGCAACCGTCGTAGAGCCGATGGCGAGCGCCTCGGCGTCCGATGCTCGGGGAACGTCCGATGCTCGGGGAACGTCCGACGCTCGCGGCACTTCCGAGGACGCGGACCCCGCCGTCGGTGGCGCAGTCGCAGCGTCCTCGACCTCGCCCGCCGCCTCGGGGCCATCGCCGGTGGACTCGGGGAGGTCCGCCGTCGTGTCGAAGACCTCGTCGGCATCGACCTCCACATTGAGCACGCGCGGATGGGTCCCCCGGTGGCTCGGCAGCGCCAAGGATCCTTTGGCGAGGTTGGCCAGCGTGGGCGCGCTGCCCAGGCCGACCTCGATGATCCGCTCGACACCGAGCCCGACCCGCCCGACCGGGGTGCACATCAGCTCGAAGGTCTCGATCCACCGAACAGGCGAGGCGAACTGCCAGGCGAGCAGCTCGACCAGCAGGGTCCTGGCCAGCGCGTCACGATCCGCGCTGGCAGTCTCCCAGTCGGCCAGCAGGTCGGCCAGGACCGGCGAGCCGCATACGCCGCGGACCCCCTCGACGTACTCGCGGCCCAGGGAGAAGGCGTGCGGGTACAGGTTCGGCACATAGCGCCCCACGAGCGCGTCCGCCCTGATCCGAGCCGGAAGGGTGGCCCGCAGCTGGCCCCGGAACCCGTCGACGCCGCCGAGCAGCGCTGAGGAGTGGAAGGGCACGTCAAGGCCCGGGACCGCCAGGATCGGGGGACGCCCAGGCTCGCCCTCGCCCAGACGCCGGCCGAGCTCGGCGAGCGCAGCGACCGTCCCGGACACGGCGTACTGCTTGCCGCGCAGGTTGTGGTTGACGATCTCGCACAGTTGGCCGGTGTCTGCCGAGACCGCAGAGACGTGGTGCTCGACCTGGGCGGGCGTCAAGCCGACGAGGTGCGGGCGGACGACGGCGAGCCGGTAGTCCGACCGACCCGCGGCGTCTCGGGGGACCAGCCCGTGCATCGCCAGGCCCCGGGCGAACACCAGCTCGATGACCGCCTCCAGCGGGAGCACGTCGGCCGACGCAGCCAGCGCGTTGTACTCCCCCACCGAGTGCCCGGCGACCGGTGCGTCCGGGTCGAACACCCCCTGCTCCCGCAGCTGGGCGACTTGCGCCGAGGCCAGCGCGGCCATCGCGACCTGTGTGAACTGCGTGAGGTTGAGCACGCCGGCCGGATGCCGGTAGGTCACTCCCCGGGCCTGGATGGAGGTCGGGTTCTCGCCGACCACCTCGAGGATCGAGAAGCCCAGGCGCTCGCGGGTGATCGAATCGGCCCGGTCCCAGACCGAACGGGCCGCGCCCGACCGGGCGTAGGCGTCCATCCCCATGCCCTTGGCCTGGATTCCCTGCCCGGGGAAGACGTACATCGTGCGGGGCGGCGCAACCAGCGCCGTGGCATTCGCGACGACGCGGTCACCGACGGCCGCCTCGACGGAGACGACTCGGGCCCCGGCGCGCACGGCCGTCCGGGTCACGGTGAGCTTCACGACCTCCCCGGGCAGCAGCGGGGCCAGGAAGTCGATCGCCCAGTCCCGCACGCGGGACGCGTCACCGTCGGCGGCGTGCTCGACGACCGCGCGAGTGGCCGCCGCCGAGGTCCACATGCCGTGGACGATCCGGCCCGGCAGCCCGACGAACCGGGCGAGGATGTCGCTTCGGTGGATCGGGTTGGCGTCCCCGCTCACAGTCGCGAAGGCCTCCAGGCGGGTCGGCGCGGCCAGTGTGAGCGTGCCGAGCGTGCGCCGCGGCGTGGCCACGGCTGGCGCGGCACCGGGGGTTGGGGGCCTGGTGCCGATCGCATCGGCTGTTGACTCCAGCTGCCGGGCCACGGGGAGCTCCGGGTCGACGACTGCCCGCCGCACGAAGAACCGGTCGGTCACGTGGACGTCGTCGACGGCTGAGGCGATCGTGACGATCAGCCCTCCCTCAGTGCGCTCGACCACGGGGTGCCCTGCCCGTGCCACTCCCCCGACGGCCACGGCGTCCCCTGCCAGGCCGGGGGCGGCCGTGCCCATCGCCGCGTCCCCAACTGCCCCAGCCCCTGCCGTCAGCTCATGCCGGAGGTGGACCAGGTCGAAGATCGCGGGCGCCAGGCCGGCCTCGGACATCGCCGCGAACACCCGCGGCCACAGCATCGCCATCACCCGATCCGGCAGGGCCCCGGCCGCGCCCACGGTGGCGGCATGGCTGGCCGCCACCGTCCGCGGATCGCCAGGCCGGCCGGTTACCGCCCCCAGCAGCCCCAGGAGGGTCCTGCCGGCGGCGGCCAGCCCGGCCTCCTCGACGGCGAACGAGACCACGCCGGAGCGGATGTCCACCCCGATGGGCAGCACGAGGCCGCCGTCCCCGGGCTGGCCGAGCCCCGGCCAGGTGATCGCCAGCTCAAGTGCGCCCCTCCCCCCGACCGACAGGGTCGCCGACTCGGTGCCGTCATCAGACCACGCCGCCGAGTCTGCGTGGATGGTCCATTGCTCCATCGGACCGATCCGGTGCAGCGGGTTGGGCCGACTCACGCCCAGCCAGCGCCATGTCGGAGCGCGCAGCGCGGCCCGGAGCAGTTGCTCGGCTCTCGAGGCGCTCGTCGAGTCGGTCCAGCCCAGCCGGAACCCCGGCAGGTCCGCGGGCTCGGGCCGGAGGTCGCCCACCGTGGTGATCGACTCGACCACTGCAGATTCGAACCGGTCGAGCAGGTGGGCGACCGGCTCGTCGGCCGTCGTGATCCCGGCGACCGCCGCCGGCCCGGGGATGATCAGCACCTGGTCGGCTTCATACAGGTCGCTGTGCGACTGCCACAAGGAGTCCGACTGGTACCAGCGGCGGACGTCGGCGTCGATCACGGGGACGAAGGGCACCGGCTTGCCTGGTCGGCGCGCCACTGCGAGGAAGTGGGCGACGTCGGCCGGATGCAGCAGCGCCGTTTGGGCGGTCTGGTGCGCAGCGCAGAGCCGCTCCAGCGCGAGGTGGGGGTCGTCCACGGCGGTCGGGTCGGCGAACATGGTCGCTATCGGGCCGGAGTCCGCGGGATGCAGCCTCGCCTCGGCCTGCTGCAGGAGGGCGATGAATCGGCCGCGATGGGTCGGGTCCAGCCAGGCACCGTCCTCGTAGCGTCCGTGCCGGCCGAGCGCGGTGAGCTGGATGAACCGGCCCAGCATCTGGGCATACGTCATGTCCCCGACATCGCCGAAGAAGGGCTTGGCTGTCACGGCCAGGGCAGCGATGATCTCGTCCCGGCGGGCAGCCACGGCTACGGCGTCTCCGGCGACCTCGTCGAGCAGGCGCGCGGCCCGGGACGCGCTGTTGTCGAGGAAGTGGATGTCGGCGTCCAGCCCCGAGCGGCCTGACGTGGCCCCGCCCCGGACCTGGCCGCGCCCGATCCAGCCCGGATGTCCAGGGGCCTGGACCAGGGCCGCCTTCACAGATGGCGAGGCAGCCGACTCGCGCGTCGCCATCGTCACGGTGCCCAGCAGCACAGCGTCCACCGGCATCGTGGGGCCGCCATGCGCGTGCGCCCACGTACCGGTGAGGAGGGCTGCGGCCCGGCCCGGGTCGGCGATCCCGCCGCCGACCGCGAGCACGACGTTGTCGTGCTCGCGCACGAGGTGATAGGTGGCCAGGAGCAGCTCGTCCAGGTCCTCCCAGGAGTGATGCCCGCCCGCGGCGCCGCCCTCGAGGTGGAGCCAGATGCTGTGCGGCGCCTCCTCGGCGATGGCCAGGGCCTCCTTGACCTGGGCGACTGTTCCCGGCTTGAACGCGTTGAGCCAGATGCCCGCCGCCGCCAGCTCGTCCAGGAGGGCCAGCGCCTCCGGCCGCTCCGGGATGCCCGCAGAGATCGTCACCCCGTTGATCGGGGCGCCGGCCGCCCGGGCCCGCTGCACCAGCCGCCCACGCCCCAGCTGCAGGTCCCACAGGTATGGGTCGAGGAAGAGGGCGTTGAGCACGACCTCGTGGCCCGGATCGAGGAGCTCGCCGAGCTCGGCGATCCGCTCGGTGAAGATGCGCTCGCTGACCTGCCCACCCCCGGCCAGCTCCGCCACGTGGCCGCCGTTCGCTGCGGCCGCGACGATGGGTGCCTCCGCAGTGGACGGGGTCATCCCCGGCAGGATGATCGGCGAGCGACCGGAGAGCCGGGTGTGCCGGTTGTCCAGGTGCAGGACGCCATCCGTCCCGCGCACGACGCGAGGGGCGAACCGCTCGTAGGTCCCGGGAATCGCAGGCGCGCTGCCGGGGGTGAACAGCTGGGTGCGCTCGGCGGGGACGGCTGGGTCGAGCACCAGCGCGCCGCGGCCCTGCAGGATCGACCTGCTCACCCCGGCCAACGAGGCCAGGGCGCTGGCCATCACGGCGACCCCGCCTGCGGGCACGGCTGCGGGCACGGCGGACGCCCAGTCGTGAGGTCGGGCCAGCACCGACGTCACGATGGTCGCCAGCGCGTCGGGTCCCGAGAGGCGGCGGCGCGTGGCCGGGTCGATCACGGGCACGGCATCGGCCGTCAGCAGGGCCAGCCCGCACCCCTCGATGTGCGCCAGGGCTTCGGCAGCCGCTCCGGAGAGGCCGGGGTGGTGGAAGGGCACCGAGCTGGGCAGCGGTTCCCAGATGAACTGGAAGGGCGTGCCACCGAGGAGTCCCCGGGACCGACGGTCCGCCTCGGCCCTGGCCAGTCCGTCGAGGCTGCTGCGCAGCGTGGCCAGAGCCCGCGGGTCGCCGGACAGGACATGTCGCGTCGGGCTGTTCCGGACCGCCAGGGCGACACGGGCCCCGGCGAACTGGTGCAGCACTGCTCGCAGCCGCGCGGTGCGGGGACCGGAGATCGCGACCATTGGAGTCGCGGCACGCTGGTCCCCGGCGCGGGCCGCGGCAACGGCCGTGTCCGACACCGACCACTCGTGGCGCTGCGCATGCAGGCCCATGATGGCGGCTATCCGGGCTGCGCCGGCGGCAGCCTCCACCGGTACCAGGCCGTCCTCGCCGCGCGCACTGGCGGCCACCCAGGCTGCGAGCAGTCCGGCGCTGTGCCCGGCGCTGCAGGTGCTCGCGGCGGTCGTGGCGGGCAACAGGCCCTCGGCGTCGAGGGCGGCCAGCGAGGCCAGGTTGGTCAGCAGGTTGCCCACGAGGATGGCCGGACCGGTGGCGGCGTGCAGGTCCACCGGCTCGTCCGGGGACTGCGGCAGGAGGGTGGCGAACCCGTCCGGGAACAGCGCGAGAGCCCGGAGCTCGGGCGTGCGCGACCAACGGTCGAGATCGGCTGCGACGGCAGCGACCCAGTCGGACAGCCACTGCCGACCGGCCACCGCC
>JBAVLA010000198.1:0-10268 GCA_049688595.1 Candidatus Nanopelagicales bacterium
CGCAGGCCGCGGCATCCAAGCGCGAGCAGAGGCCTCGCACCGGCCTGACATTGGCCGCCGCGGCCCTCATCGGCCTACTCGCCGGGGGAGTCGGCGGGTACTTGGGCGCGCAGGCTGGGGACAACCCGACAGCGGTCGTGCTGCCGCAGACCGAGGCCGACAAGTCTCCCCGCGCCTCCGGCTCCGTCGCGTCGATCGCCGAGAATGTGAGTCCGGCAGTGGTCTCGCTCGAGGTGGAGGGGACGCGGGAGTCAGGTACCGGGTCCGGATTCGTGATCCGGCAGGACGGCTACGTCCTGACCAACAACCACGTGGTGGAGGCCGCGGCGACCGGCGGCGACGTCACGGTGCGCTTCCCCGACGGCGAGCGCGCCGACGCAACGATCGTCGGCCGCGATCCTGCCTACGACCTGGCTGTGGTCAAGGTCAACCTCACCGACCTCCCGACGGCCAAGCTGGGCAATTCCGAGGGCGTGGCGGTTGGCGACCTGGCGGTCGCCATCGGCTCCCCCCTGGGCCTGGAGGGGACCGTCACGTCCGGGATCGTGAGCGCCCTCAACCGCCCCGTGACGGCCGGTGGCCAGGGGGAGGAATCCTTCATCAACGCGATCCAGACCGATGCCGCCATCAACCCGGGCAACTCCGGCGGGCCGTTGGTGAACGCAGGCGGGGAGGTCATCGGCGTGAACTCCGCGATCGCGACCCTCGGCAACGGCGTCTCGCAGAGCGGCTCGATCGGCCTGGGGTTCGCCATCCCGGTCAACCAGGCCAAGCGCGTCGCTGAGGAGCTGATCAGCACGGGGAAGTCGACCATGCCGATCATCGGGGCGCGGCTCGACCGCGCGTTCGAGGGTGAGGGGGCGATGGTCGACTCGGTGACCGGCGGCGGACCGGCGGACGAGGCCGGGGTCGAGTCCGGTGACGTGATAGTCGCCATCGACGGCGTCACCGTCAACGACGGAACGCAGCTGATCGTCCTGATCCGCTCCAAGGAGCCGGGAGACAAGGTGACCCTGACCGTGAAGCGCGGCTCGGACACCAAGGAGATCGAGGTCACTCTCGGCTCGGATACGTCTTCCAGCTGAGGCACCTACCATTGTCGGGTGCTGGACATCGGCTTGGGTGAGCTGCTGCTCATCGCCGTGCTCGCCCTTCTCGTGTTCGGACCGGACCGGCTGCCGAAGGTTGCCTCAGATGCGGCGAGGATGCTGCGCCAGGTCCGCCAGCTGTCCGCGCAGGCTCGCAGCAGCCTGGTGGACGCCGCCGGGATCGCCGATGAGGATGGCGACCTGAGGGCGGTCGTGCGAGAGGTCCGCGACCTCGACCCACGACGTGCGGTGCGGGCGCTCGACGAGCAGGACGCTGCAGCCACCAGGGCCGTCCCACCGGCCGCGGCTCGTCAGTCAGCGCCCGTCACCCGATCATCGACGCCCGACTCCGGTGCTCCCGCGACCGTGGCTGACCCGGACTGGACCTGAAATCCGCGGCTTCCGGGGCGAGCCAGTCACAGGGCGCCCGCCAGCCCCTTGACCAGCAGCGCCCCGCCGAGGACGAGGAGCACGCCCACCGCCAGGGCCGTGCTGTTGCCCTCCAGCCAGGTCTTCCAGCGAGCCAGCACGGGGGCTGCCCGCTCCCCGAGGATCCGATGGGTGAGGATCGGCGTCCCGACTCCGATCGAGCCCACCGCCACGAAGCCGACTGTGGCGGCGACCGTGGCCGCCGCACCATCGGCCAGCGCTGCGATCTCCGCCCCGCCGGCCAGGGCCATCAGGAGGTTCTTCGGGTTGGCCGCGGCCAGCGCGGCCCCCAAGCGTGCTGACTGCCCGGGGCCGTAGGAGCCCAGGGCGGCCATCCACCGCGGCGGCTCCTTGGCGGCCCCGGGTGCGGGCCGGCGCAGCCACTTCGCTGCTGCCATCACCAGGAAGACCGTGCCGGTCAGGACCTGGATCCACCCGATGCCCGCTTCGGTCGGCTCGCCCGGATCCCGCGACCCGGCCAGGAGCAGTGCCACGGCTGTCACGCCGGTGAGGGCCCCCACCCACGCCCCGAGGAACGCCGCGGAGTTGGCCCGCGCGCGTGGGGTCATCAGGATCAGGACCGCCGGCGTTATCGGCAGCGGGCTCAGGCCCACGACGAGGGCCAGGGGCAGCAGCGTTCCGACCAGGTCCATGCCCTTCAGAACCTGCTTGCCGGCGTCAGCCCCAGTGACATGCCCGACAGGCCGCGCGGACGCCTGCCGAGCCGCTGGGCGATCCCGCGCAGCACCTCGGCGGCTGGCGCGGTGGGCTCAGCCAGGACGAGCGGCGCACCCGAGTCGCCCCCCTCACGCAGCCGGACGTCGAACGGGATCCGGCCGAGCAGCGGCACGTCGGTCCCCAGCGCGCTGGACAGCACAGAGGCCACCCGCTGCCCGCCGCCAGCACCGAAGATGTCCACCGGTTCGCCGCAGTGCGGGCACGGGAAGCCGCTCATGTTCTCGATGACGCCGGCGAGTCGCTGGTGTGTCTCCTTGGCGACCATCCCAGCGCGCACCGCGACCTCGGCCGCGGCCGCCTGCGGCGTGGTGACCACGATGACCTCGGCTTCGGGCAGGAGTTGCGCCGCGGAGATGGCCACGTCCCCCGTGCCGGGGGGCAGGTCGACCAGGAGCACGTCGAGGTCGCCCCACCACACGTCGGCGAGGAACTGCTGCAGCGCCCGGTGCAGCATCGGCCCGCGCCAGGTGACCGGCTGGGTGACGCCGCCGGGCTTGAACGGCAGCATCGAGATGACCCGGACGCCATGCCCGGTCGGCGGCATGATCAGGCCCTCGACCATCGTCGGCGGGTTCGACACGGCCAGCATCCGCGGGATGCTGTGGCCGTAGACATCGGCGTCCACGACCCCGACGGAGAGCTCCTCGGCAGCCATGGCCGCGGCCAGGTTGGCGGTGATTGAGGACTTGCCCACGCCACCCTTTCCGGAGGCGATGAGGTAGACCCTGGTCAGCGAGCCGGGCTTGTTGAAGGGGATCTCCCGGTCGGGTGCGCCGAGCGAGGCCCGCAGGGCCTTGCGCTGCTCGTCGTCCATGACGTCCAGGGCCACCGTGACGTCCGTGACTCCCGCGAGCGCGGCCACCGCGGAGCGCACCCGGTTGGTGATCTCCTCGCGCATCGGGCAGCCGGCGACGGTCAGGTAGACATCGACGTGGACGGCTCCGCCCTCGATCCGGACGTCCTTGACCATCCCGAGCTCGGTGATCGGACGTCGGATCTCGGGATCCTGGACTGTGGCGAGGGCGGACTCGACCTGTTCACGCGTGGGCATGGGAGAACCCTATGTCGGATTCGCCGGTCCCGTGCCACACGCAGGCCGGGCGCGGCCTACCTCCAGATTCGCTCGAAGTAGTCCCGCATCGCGCGGTCCGAGGAGAAGAACCCAGTGCGGGCGGTGTTCCGGATCGACGTCGCGGTCCACGCCGCCGGGTTGTTCCACAAGGCGTCGACACGCTCCTGGGCCTCGACGTACGCGCGGTAGTCGGCCAGCACCAGGTAGTCGTCGCGCACGAGCAGGCTCTCGACGACAGGCCGGAACAGGTCGGACTGCCCGGGCGGGGAGTAGAAGCCCGAGGCGATCTCGTCGATGACGGCGCGCAGCTCCTCGTCCTCACGGTAGACCGCGCCCGGGTCGTAGCCGGCAGCCTTGCGCGCCACCACCTCGGCCTCGGTGAGGCCGAACAGGAAGAAGTTGTCCTCGCCCACGAGCTGGCGGATCTCGACGTTCGCCCCGTCGAGGGTGCCGATCGTCACCGCGCCGTTGAGCGCGAGCTTCATGTTGCCGGTGCCCGACGCCTCCTTGCCGGCCATCGAGATCTGCTCGGACAGGTCGGCGGCGGGGATGATCCGCTCGGCCAGGGTGACGTTGTAGTTGGCTGGGAACACCACCGACAGGCGGCCGTCCATGGCCTGGTCGGCGTCGATCGTCGCCCCGACCTGGTTGATCAGCCGGATGATCAGCTTGGCCATCTGGTAGCCGGGGGCAGCCTTCGCGCCGAACAGGACGAGGCGGGGGGTCACGGCAGCGTCGGGGTCCAGCCGCATCCGCCGGTGCATCGTGGCGACGTGGAGGAGCTTGAGCATCTGCCGCTTGTACTCGTGGAGTCGCTTGATCATGATGTCGTACATCGGTTCGGTCGGGAACGCCAAGCCGGTGCGCTGCTGCAGCAGCGCAGCGAGGTCGGCCTTGTTGGCCTGCTTCACCGCCCGCCAGCGCTCCTGGAACGAGGTGTCGTCAGCCAGCGCCTCGAGGTCGCGAAGGCGGTCGAGGTCGGTCAGCCACCCATCGCCGACGGTCTCGGTGATGAGGTCGCTCAGCCTCGGGTTGGCCAGCTTGACGAACCGCCGCGGGGTCACCCCGTTGGTCACGTTGGTGAACCGCTCCGGCCACAGCTCGGCGAAGTCGCGCAGGACGGTGTCGCGCAGCAGCTGCGAGTGCAGCGCCGCGACTCCGTTGACGTGCACGCTGGCCACGGTCGCCAGGTGCGCCATCCGGACCATGCGCTCGGCACCCTCCTCGATGATGGACATCCGTACCACGCGCGACTCGTCCATCGGGAACGTGCGGCGGACCTCTTCGAGGAACTGCTTGTTGATCGCGTAGATCAGCTCCATGTGCCGGGGGAGCAGGTACGACATCAACCCGACCGACCAGCGCTCGAGCGCCTCCGGCAGCAGGGTGTGGCAGGTGTAGTTGAACGTTCGCGAGGTGATGTCCCAGGCAGCCTGGAAGTCCAGGCCGCGCTCGTCGATGAGGATGCGCATCAGCTCTGGGATCGCGATGACCGGGTGCGTGTCGTTGAGCTGGATGACGGCCCAGTTGGGCAGGTCGGTCGCCGGGATGCCCTCGAGGTCGCCCACCCGCAGCAGGTCGGCCAGCGCGCAGGCGGTGAAGAAGTACTGCTGGCGCAGGCGCAGCTCCTTGCCCGCGGGGGTCGAGTCCTCGGGGTACAGGACTCGCGAGATGTTCTCGCTCAGCGACTGCTGGCGGACCGCCTCGATGTAGTCGCCGGCGTTGAAGACCTCCAGGTTGAACTGCGCCGAGCCGCGCGCCTTCCACAGCCGGAGCGCGTTCACGACGTGGTTCTGGTAGCCCGGGACCAGCAGGTTGTGGGGAACGCCGAGCACCTTCTCGGCCGGGTGCCAGACCCGCGCCCCGGTGCTCGGGTCGTCGGCCACGTAGCCGCCGAAGCCGACCGAGACGGCGTGCTCGCGCTGGCTGAACAGCCACGGGTTGTCCCGGTCGAGCCACTGGTCGGGCTTCTCCACCTGGCGGCCGTCCTCGAAGAGCTGCTCGAAGATCCCGTACTCGTAGCAGATCCCGTAGCCGATCGCGGGCCGCCCAAGCGTGGCCAGCGAGTCGGCGAAGCACGCGGCCAGCCGGCCGAGGCCGCCGTTGCCCAGACCGGGCTCGACCTCGGTCTCCGCGACCTCGTCGAGGTCGATCCCCATCCCCCCCAGAACCTCGCGGGCCACGTCCGTCAGGCCTGTGGCCAGCAGCGCGTTGCCCAGCTGGCGGCCCATGAGGTACTCGGCCGACAGGTACACGACTGTCTTGCCGTTGCCGTTGCCGCGCTCCCGCGTGGTCTGCAGCCAGTCGGCCATCAGCCGGTCGCGGACCGTGTGCGCCAGTGCCGCGTACACGTCCTCACGGCCAGCGCGCTCGAGGTCCACGGCGCGATCGAGCCTGAGGTGCTCCAGGAAGTCGCGCGCGAACTGCTCGGGCGTGCTGACGGGCGCGTCGGCGGTTGTGGTCATGGTGGCTCCCGGTTGTGACATGGAACGGTCATGGCACACGGTAGCCCCTCAGTCACCCCGCGTCTGCGCCGGAGCCTTCAGGCCTGCTCGGCTGCTCCCTGCGCAGGTCGGCGATGTGGCTGGAGAGCTCCTCGGCCAGGTCGCGGATCTCTCCGCGCAGGAAGTCGCGCGTGACCAGCTCGCCGGTGGCGATCCGCACCGAGGCGATCTCGCGGGTCAGGTACTCGGTGTCGGCCATGAGCCGGTTGGTGAGGTCCCGGTCGGCCTGGTACTGCACGCGGTCGCGATCGGCGTGGCGGTACTGCGCGAGCAGGATGAGCGCGGCGGCATAGGAGGCCTGCAGCGACAGGAGGAGGGTGAGGATGTCGAACGGGAACGCGTCGAAGCGCAGCCCCTGTGGCCCGACCGTGTTCCACAGCACCCACGCGAGGACGAGGACGGTCATCCACGCGATGAACTGCGCGGACCCGATTCGCCTGGCCACCCGTTCGCTCCACCGGCCGAACCTCTCGGGGTCGTGAGACGTCCGGATCACGCGGGAACGGCTCATGGGCTGGTCCAGGCGGGCGCGGGACGACAGTCGCATCGGCTATTCGCCCTCCTCCGGCTCGGCGTCCAGCTCGCGCCAGTCCTCGGGGAGCATGTGGTCGATGACGTCGTCGACGGTGACTGCGCCCAGCAGGCGGTCGCGCTCGTCCACGACCGGAAGCGCCACCAGGTTGTAGGTCGCGAAGTAGCGGGTGACCGTCGACAGCGGTGCCTGTGGGCCGACGGGTTCCAGGGAGGCGTCCACGACCGCGGACACGAGCTTCGACGGCGGCTCGCGGAGGAGGCGCTGGAAGTGCGCCACGCCCAGGAACTTCCCGGACGGCGTGTCCACGGGGGGCCGCACGACGTACACCTGCGCAGCCAGCGACGGGGAGATCTCCGGGCTGCGCACCCGTGCCAGCGCCTCGGCCACGGTGGCGTCGGGCGGCAGCATGATCGGCTCGGGGTTCATCAGGCCGCCGGCGGTGTAGTCGCCGTATGAGAGCAGCCTGCGCAGGTCCGCGGCGTCGTCGGGCTCCATCTCGTCGAGGAACTGCTCGGCCTTCTCCGGGGGGAGCTCCGAGAGCAGGTCGGCCGCGTCGTCTGGGTCCATCTCCTCGAGAACGTCGGCGGCCCGCTCGATGCCCAGTGCCGTGACGATCTCGACCCGGTCGTCCTCGGGCAGCTCCTCGAGGACGTCGGCCAGGCGCTGGTCGTCCAGGGCGCGGGCCACCTCGATGCGCCGCTTCCCGGGCAGGTCCTGGAGGACGTTGGCCAGGTCCGCGGGTCGCAGCTCGTCCATCATGGACAGCAGGCTGTCGGTTCCCTGCTCCTCCCCGGCGCCCCCGATCACGAGCCCGTCGACGTCGGACCAGTTGACGGTCAGCGCCTCGCCGCGACGCCGCAGCCCCCGGCTCGCCTTGGAGACGTGCAGCTTGGTGATGCGCCAGTCGCGGTTGCGGTCCAGGTCCAGGCCGGCATCGACGATGGTTGCCGCCTCGCCGGTCTGGCGCAGCGTGATGCGGCGATCGATGAGCTCACCGATCACCAGGCTCTCCCCGGGGCGCTGGGCGAACCTGCGCAGGTCGAGGCGGGCCTGGGCCACGACCTGACCGGCGTCGATCGAGCGCACGCGGGTCATCGGCAGGAAGATCCTGCGGCGAGGAGGGACCTCCATGACCAGGCCGACCACGCGGGGGGGCTCCCGGTCGTGGCGCAGCCCGACCACCAGGTCGCGCACCCTGCCCAGCGGATCGCCTGACGCGTCGAACACGCCGATGCCGGTCAGATGCGACACGAAGACGCGCACACTGCTGCCGGCCATCACAGGGTGAGGCTACGCCCGCCTGATCGGCGACGCGGTGATCGACGCACCCGCCTCGGGCGGCGCCCAGGAGCCCGCAGCCGAGGCTGACGATCCGATCGTCGGGATCGACTACGCACTCGGCAGATCGCTAGTGTGGAGGGATCCCGCGACCGCTGGAGGCCCTCATGGCTGGATCTCGCACCCTTCGCTCCCGCCGGTCCAACCTGGCGGTCCCGGGCAGCAGCCCGAAGATGCTGGACAAGGCGCGTGGCCTGCCTGTCGACCAGGTGTTCATGGACATCGAGGACGCCGTCGCCCCCCTGGCCAAGCCGGACGCCCGGAGGAACATCGTGGCCGCGCTCAACGAGGGCGGCTACGCAGACAAGGTCCGCACCGTCCGGGTCAACGACTGGACCACGCACTGGACCTATCGAGACGTCGTCGAGGTGGTCGAGGGAGCGGGGGCGAACCTGGACTGCATCATGCTGCCCAAGGTCCAGACCCCCGAGCAGGTCGTGATGCTCGACGTGCTGCTCACCCAGATCGAGACGACCATGGGCTACGAGGCGGGTCGGATCGGCATCGAGGCCCAGATCGAGAACGCCCTGGGCTTGATCAACGTCGATGCGATCGCCGCGGCCTCCCCACGGGTCGAGACGATCATCTTCGGGCCCGCGGACTTCATGGCCAGCATCAACATGAAGTCCCTGGTCGTCGGCGAGCAGCCGACTGGGTACGACGTCGGGGACGCCTACCACTACATCCTCATGCGCATCCTCATGGCGGCTCGCGCGCACGACAAGCTGGCGATCGACGGCCCCTACCTGCAGATCAGGGACGTGGACGGGTTCCGCCGGGTCGCCGGGCGCTCTGCCGCCCTGGGGTTCGACGGCAAGTGGGTCCTGCACCCGGGGCAGGTCGACGCGGCCAACGAGGTGTACTCGCCGCGCCAGGAGGACTACGACCACGCCGAGCTCATCCTCGACGCCTACGACTACGCCACCTCCGCGGCCGGCGGGGCCAAGGGTGCGGTCATGCTGGGCGACGAGATGATCGACGAGGCGTCCCGGAAGATGGCCCAGGTGATCGCCGCCAAGGGTCGGGCGGCTGGGATGCCGCGGACGAAGGCGTTCGTGCCTCCGGGGGCTTGACCCGAGCACGTACTTGACCCGAGCACGTAGGGGGGGCGAGAGTCGAGCGGTCAGTTGTCGCTCCAGATCTCCTCGTCCGGGATCGCGACGCCCCCCGGCGGCTGGTCGGTCCACGAGCGGGGATCCTCGATGGGCTCCAAGTGGGTGCTCACCACCGTGCCGGGAAGCGCGTCGCGGATCTCCTGCTCGACGACCTCGAGCAGGTCATGTCCCTGCGCGACGCTCCAGTCGCCCGGGACGAGCACGTGCATGGCGACGAACCGCTGCCGGCCCGACTCGCGGGTCTGCACGGCATGGAACCGCAGGTGCTCGTTCTGGTGCTTGCGCAGGACCTCGGCGATCGCGTCGTTCTCCTCCTGGGGCAGCGCGGCGTCGAGCAGGCCCATGGCCGAGCTGCCCATGAGCTTGAGGCCGGCCAGCACGATGTTCAGTGCGACCGCCGCGGCGATGATCGGGTCCAACCGAAGCCATCCGGTGAGGCCCACGAGGACCACCGCCAGCACGACGCCCACCGAGGTCCACACGTCGGTGAGCAGGTGCTTGGCATCCGCCGTGAGCACGATGGAGCGGTGCCGGCGACCAGCGCGGAGCAGGATCATGGCGACCGTGCCGTTGAGCACGGAAGCGGCGATCGAGATCGCCACGCCGACGCCGAGGTCCTCCAGCGGCTTCGGGTTGAGGAAGCGCTCGACTGCGGTGAACATGATCAGGCCGGCAGCGATGAGGATCATCAGGCCCTCGAAGAACGCCGAGAAGTACTCAGCCTTGCCCAGGCCGTAGTGCATCCGCGCGTTGCCCGGCCGGGCCGCCGCCTTGAGCGCGACCAGTGCCACGACCGCCGCGACGATGTTCACGGTCGACTCCAGGGCGTCGGAGAGCAGGCCTACGGAGTCGGTCAGCGTGAAGGCGACCATCTTGAGCGTGAACACGACGATGCCGGTGGCGATCGACAGCCACGCGTACCTGGACAGATCCTCCTGACCGTGCATGGCGCCATCCTCCCACCAGTCGGTTCCCGGACGGTTCGCACGTCTCGTGGTCGGATGCGGCGCGCCGTCCGGGTCGCCGATCCCTGACGCGCAGCGGGATACTGGCCGGTAACAAAGGCTGGCGGAGTGGGAGGCAACCATGGCCCGGTTGGCGCAGACGGAGGGCTTGACCGACGTCCAGTCGGAGATCCTGGCGGCCGTGCGGGAGTTCGTGGACAAGGAGATCATCCCCAACGCCCAGGAGCTCGAGCACGCCGACGAGTACCCGACCGAGATCGTCGAGGGCATGAAGGACATGGGCATCTTCGGCCTGATGATCCCCGACGAGTACGGGGGGCTGGGCGAGTCGCTGCTGACGTACGCGTTGTGCGTCGAGGAGATCGCGCGGGGCTGGATGAGCGTCAGCGGCATCATCAACACCCACTTCATCGTCGCGTACATGGTCATGCAGCACGGCACCCCCGAGCAGAAGTCGCGGTTCCTGCCCCGGATGGCCACCGGC
>JBAVLA010000199.1:0-11597 GCA_049688595.1 Candidatus Nanopelagicales bacterium
ATGACCGTGGACCTCCAGACCTGCCGGCGCGCCCCCAAGGTCCTGCTGCACGACCACCTCGATGGTGGCCTGCGGCCCGCGACGATCGTCGAGCTGGCGGAGGAGACCGGCTACGACGGCCTGCCCACGAAGGACGCCGGGGAGCTGTCGGAGTGGTTCCGGCAGGCCGCCGGCTCGGGGTCGCTGATCCACTACCTGGGGACGTTCTCCCACACCGTGGCAGTCATGCAGACCGAGGAGTCACTGCGCCGGGTCGCCCGCGAATGCGCCCTCGACCTCGCATCCGACGGCGTCATCTACGCCGAGGTCCGGTTCGCCCCCGAGCTGCACATCACGCACGGCGTCCGGCTGCCCCAAGTGGTCGAGGCGGTCCTGGCCGGGCTCGCAGAGGGGGAGGCGCAAGCGCGGGCCGCCGGGCGCCCGATCATCATGCGAGCCCTGCTCACGGCGATGCGGACCGCGGCGCGCAGCATGGAGATAGCCCAGCTCGTGGTGGCCTACCGGGACTCAGGCGTCGTCGGGTTCGACATCGCCGGGGCGGAGGACGGCTACCCGCCGACCCGCCACCTGGACGCATTCGAGTACCTGCAGCGGGAGAACGCGCATTTCACGATCCACGCGGGGGAGGCCTTCGGGCTGCCCAGCATCTGGGAGGCGATCCAGTACTGCGGCGCGGAACGCCTCGGCCACGGGGTGCGGATCGTAGACGACATCACCGTGGACCCCGACGGCTCCGCCCACCTGGGTCGGCTGGCGGCGTACGTGCGGGACCGCCGGGTACCACTGGAGATGTGCCCGACGTCGAATGTGCAGACCGGGGCCGCTCGCTCGCTGGCCACCCATCCGATCGGGCTGCTGCGCAGGCTGAAGTTCCGGGTCACTGTCAACACCGACAACCGGCTCATGTCGGACACCTCCATGAGCCAGGAGATGCACCTGCTCAGCCAGGCGTTCGGGTACGGGCTGGCTGACCTTCAGTGGCTGAGCATCAACGCGATGAAGTCGGCGTTCCTGCCATTCGACCAGCGGCTCGACCTCATCGACGGGGTCATCAAGGCCGGGTACGCAGGCTTGGCGAGCTGAGTCGGTCCCGGGGCCCAGCCAGCTGGACCGCGCCACGGCGGTCGCCGCCATCAGCCGTCATCCGCCGCCAGGCGCTGCGGCGGCGACCACCGCTGTAGCGGGGGCGTCGAGTCCGGCGAGGACGGCCCGCGTGCCGGACAGGCCCAGGCGCGTCGCGCCCGCCGCGACCATGGCCAGGGCTGACTGCGTCGTTCGGATCCCACCGCTTGCCTTGACCCCCATCCGGTCGCCCACCGTGGTGGCCATGAGGGACACCGCCCTTGTGGTCGCCCCGCCTGCGGGGTGGAAGCCGGTCGAGGTCTTCACGAAGTCGGCACCCGCGTCCAGACAGGTGACGCATGCCCGCACGATCTCGGCGTCGGTCAGCACGGCCGTCTCCAGGATCACCTTGAGGACCACGCCCTGCGTGGCGCGGCGCACGGCCGCGACCTCCCGCTGCGAGACTCGCCACATCCCGGCCTTGACCGCCCCGAGATCGATGACCATGTCGATCTCGGCGGCCCCGTCGGCGACGGCCCGCGCGGCCTCGGAGGCCTTGATCCCGGAGTGGTGCTTGCCGCTGGGGAACCCGATGACGGTGCAGGCCTTGATCGTCCCGTCGAGGAGGCCCTCAGCCAGGGGAAGGAACGAGGGCGACACGCATACGGCGTACGTGCCCAGCTCGGAGGCCTCAGCGCAGTGGGCGGCCACGTCGGCGGGGGTCGCCTCAGGTCGGAGCAGGGTGTGGTCCACCATCCCGGCCAACTGCGCCCGCGTCATGGTCATGGGTGCATTCTCGCGCCCCCAATCGAGGGCAGCCACCCGGGCGGAGTCCGGGTGGGACTGCCCCTGGGCGACGGCTGCGGCTGGACGCCGGCACCACGGGTGTCGCGGGGCGCGTTCGGCGATAGCGTCTACCAATGGCCGACAAGCAGGTCCCGCAGCCGCAGGACGATCCCGTCGCAGCAGCCGCGCAGGCCGCCCGCGACCTTTCGGAACGGTCCGGTGCAGCGGCCCACGACATCGCGCTGGTCCTCGGGTCGGGCTGGGGTCCGGCGGTTGACCTGCTCGGCCGGACGCAGGCGGAGTTGCCGGTGACAGCCCTCCACGGGTTCGCGCCGTCGGCGGTCGAGGGCCATGCCGGGATGGTCCGCAGCGTGGCCACGCCGACGGGGCGCCGGGCGCTGGTCTTCCTCGGGCGGACGCACCTCTACGAGGGCCGTGGTGTGGCGGCAGTGGTCCACGCAGTGCGGACCGCGGCCGCGGCCGGCTGCCGGACGATCGTGCTGACCAACGGCTGCGGCGGCCTGAACCCCTCGTGGACCCCCGGCACTCCGGTCCTCATCAGCGACCACATCAACATGACCGGCGCGACCCCCCTGCGCGGCGCCACGTTCATCGACCTGACCGACCTCTACTCAGCCCGGTTGCGGGCTATCTGCCGGGACATCGATGCGAGTCTGGCCGAGGGGGTCTACCTGCAGTTCCACGGCCCACAGTACGAGACCCCGGCAGAGGTGCGGATGGCCGCGATCCTGGGCGCGGACCTGGTCGGCATGTCCACGGCACTGGAGGCGATCGCCGCGCGGGAAGCCGGCGTGGAGGTGCTGGGCCTGTCCCTGGTGACCAACCTCGCCGCGGGCTTGTCCGGGGCGCCGCTGGATCACGCAGAGGTCCTGGCCGCCGGGAGGCTTGCGGCGGAGCGAATGGGCGGCCTCCTGGCGACCTTGGCGGGTCGGCTGTGAGCGCGATCTCGGCTGAGCTGGCCCGGGCCGTCCGGGCGTGGATCGCCGAGGACCCCGACGTGCGCACGGCCGCCAGCCTGCAGGATGCCCTGGCCGCCGCGGAGGGCGGTGACCCGGCCGTGAGAGCTGAGATCGAGGACGCCTTCTCGGGCACCCTCCAGTTCGGAACGGCGGGCCTGCGCGGGGCGATGGGCCCCGGCCCGAACCGGATGAACCGGGTGGTCGTGGCTCGGGCTGCGGCCGGCTTGGCCCAGTACCTGCTGGACGCGGGCAAGTCGGGGACACCGGTCCTGATCGGCTACGACGCCCGCCACTGCTCGGGCACATTCGCCCGGGACACCGCAGAGATCCTCGCCGGTAGCGGCTTCCAGGCCCGGATCTGCCCGCGTCCGCTCCCGACTCCCGTGCTCGCTGCCGCGATCCGGACCTACGGGGGGTCGGCCGGCGTCATGGTGACCGCCTCGCACAACCCTTCCCAGGACAACGGGTACAAGGTCTACCTGGGCGACGGCTCGCAGATCGTGCCTCCCGCCGACGCGCAGATAGCCATGCGGATCGCCGCGGTGGGCGCCTTGGCGGAGATCCCTCGCAGCGGGGAGTACGAGACCCTGGACGAGGAGGTCGTGCGCCGGTACCTCGATCGCGTGGTGGGCCTGGCCCTGCCAGGTGGCCCGCGCGACGTCAAGGTGGCCTACACGGCCCTGCATGGTGTGGGCGGGGCGGTGCTGAGGTCCGCGCTGGTCAGAGCCGGCTTCCCCGAGCCGGTCGTCGTGGCCGCCCAGGACGAGCCAGACCCGGACTTCCCGACTGTCACGTTCCCGAACCCGGAGGAGCCCGGCGCCATGGACCTGGTCCTCGACCTGGCCTGCGCGGTGGCGGCCGACGTGGTCATCGCCAACGACCCCGACGCTGATCGGTGCGCGGCGGCCATCCCGATGGGAGCCGGCCGGTATCGCGTCCTCACCGGGGACGAGGTCGGCGCCCTCCTGGGCTGGTGGATCCTCGAGCGCGGGCGGCGATCGGGCGAACCCGTGACTGGAACCTACGCCAACTCCATAGTCAGCTCGCAGCTGCTCGGCGCGATGGCAAGGACCGCCGGACTCGGGTTCCGGGAGACGCTCACGGGGTTCAAGTGGATCTCGCGGGCGGCCGACGACCTGGTGTTCGGCTACGAGGAGGCGCTCGGCTACTGCGTGGACCCAACGGGCGTCAGGGACAAGGACGGGATCTCCGCTGGGCTCTTCATCGCCGAGATGGCTGCAGCGCTGAAGTCCGAAGGCAGGACCTTCCTGGGCGTGCTGGATGAGCTGGCGACGGCGCACGGCGTGCACTCGACCAGCCAGGTCTCGATGCGCTTCACGGACCTCTCGGCGATCCCGGCGCTGATGGCCTCGCTGCGTGCGGACCCGCCGACCGGTTTCGGTGGGCTGGCCGTGGTCGAGGCGATCGACCTGACGGCTGGCTCGCCGGAACTGCCACCCACCGATGGGCTGAAGTACCTGCTCGGCGCGGCTGGGGGCGTCGCCGGGGCCCGCGTGATCGTCCGGCCCAGCGGGACTGAGCCGAAGGTCAAGGCGTACTTGGAGGTCCGGGCGCCGGTGGTCGGGGCAGGGGTCGCCGCCGCCCGTGGCCTGGCGCAGTCTCGGCTGGCAGCCATCGTCGACGATGTCCGAGCTCGGCTGACCCGCTGAGCCGGGTGGTCCCTGCAGTGGGACGCTACATGCAGGGACGCCTCATGATGTCGTTCACGTAGTCGTCGGGCGCGCCGGCCGCTCGCGCGGCCTCGGCGATGGCCCCCAGGTAGCGGGCCGATGGGAGGCCACCCTCGTAGTCGTCCAGCACGTACAGCCACGCCATCTGGTCGCCGTCGAGGGTCTCGATCCGCACCCGGGCCTTCCTGCGCAGGCCCAGGTCGGTGCCCTCCCATCGGTCCAGCAGGGGCTCGTCCTCCGGGGAGATCTCGTAGAGCATGACGAACACCGAGCCCTCGGGGTCCTCGACCACAGTAGCCAGGGCGCCCTCCCACTCGAGGGCTTCGCCGCCGAACGTCAGTCGCCACCCGAGCAGCCACCCCGGACCGAGGACCGGCGAGCGGGGGGCACGATCGAGCATCTGATGCGGGTCCAGGTTGGACCCGTACGCGGCGTAGACGCTCACGGCGCTCAGGGTAGTTGTTGGGGGGGCGGGCCGTGAAGTGCTGGGTCGTGCGGCGCCGGCCCCGGGGTCAGCGCTCGAACTCCGAGGGCCTCGGGTACTCGTTGGCGAGGAAGCCCCGGACGATCCGGTCGCGGTCCTCCGGCGGAGTCGGCCCCTCCCCGTCGTTGATGCACAGCGTGTCCGGCATGTTCAGCGACACCCCGTCGAGCGATCCCTCGATGCCCTCGTCTCCGAGGTTGAAGTACCGATAGCGCACGGATCGGCCGTCCAGGGCCTTGCCCGTCGCGTATCCGTACTGGTTGTGCAGCCATTCGATGACGATGTCCTGATCCCCCCGCAGCTGGCTCGACCAGGTCTGCGCGAACTCCTCGGGCAGCCGCTCCTCGAGCTCCATGAGCAGTGACTTGGACATCGGATGGGGCCCATGCTGGATGTTGCGTCGGCGGGTCCGGCCCGTGAGCTGCTCGACCAGCTCCAGGGTGTGGTTGCGGGCCTTGACGTGGGGCAGGGCATCGGGCAGGTCCGGCGGGTCGACCAGCGAATTGGTGTTGTGGAACCTGGGCAGGCCGTTGCCCCCGAACCACAGCTCGGCGCCTGTGCGCCGACCGAAGAAGACGTCGTCGTTCAGGTAGAGGTAGTGGTCGGCCAGCCCGTCGATGTGGTGCAGCCGGGCGGACAGGGCGTGGGAGTTGTACGTCGGAAGGCTGCCCGCGTCGCCCATGAGCTCACGGTGGTCGACCACCGTGAGCCGCGGGCAGCCGGTGTCCAGCCAATCCGGCTGCTGCTGGTCGGTGACCAGGTACACATGACGGACCCAGGGGGCGAACATGCTCAAGGAGCGCAAGGAGTATCGAAGCTCGTCGTGCTGCCGGAACCGGGCAGCATCGACCGACTCGTGGGAGGGCTCGACCCCGAGCGCGCGCATCGTCGCGTCGCGACGGACCCGCCAGTCTGCGTCCGCGTCATCGACCCACAGGTACACGGCGTCAACCGGGAACTCCACGTCGGCGATGTCAGGCGTGGCGAAGGCCGGGAAAGTCGGCAAGTAGTGCCCGGTGCGGATCTGCCGGGTCACCTGCGGGGCCGACATGTTCACAAGCGATGCGTACGCGTTGCGCACGACGGCTTGGTGCCTGCCATCCCCGATGTCGGTCCAGAACTCGACGGCCACGGCCCGGGCGGCGTCCCGCACATCCGGCCCGTTGGTGGCCCCCCGGAGATGGTGGACCCAGACGACGTCCTGCCGGGCAGCGAGGCTCTCCATCGCGCGCGGGGCCTCAATCGTCCGCCAGGTGGGCCCTCCCTTCCAACTGACGCTCAAGTCCCGGCCCGAGATGAGCAGTTGCCGCAGGAAGGCAGTGCGCTGCTCGGCGGGAAGCCCGATGTGGATGTTACCGGGCTCCTGACGGGGGATCAGGAAGTGCTTGAGGCCCGCCGCGTGCAGCGCGGCCAGGACTGCGTCCACCGCTGCCCGTTCCCGGCGCGTGATCTCCGCGCCCATGGGCAGCGGCAGCGTGGGCAGGACAGCCCGCCGGACTCCTCTCGTGCGCATGTTGCGGGCCAGGCGCACGGCTGGCTTCAGGGCATCCTGTGCGCCGGCGGGAAGCGAGCGGTAGGCCGTTCCAGCTGGGTTCTCTCCTGCGCGCCACCGAGGCTTGACCACGCTGGAACGATACCGGGATGGTCGCCCCATCGGACCGTCAAGAGGGAGCCCCCGGGTCATCGGTTTCGGACGGAGCCGTCTGATGCGAATCGGGCCTGGCCATCCCGGTGCTGGAAAACAGGTGACCCCGTGGCCGCATCTGCAAGCATCGGATGGAGCCGGGCGAACGCGGTCGCGCATCGACGCGCGACCGGAGCGGGCCAGGCGTTTGCCAGCGCGAGAGGTGACCTGCAATGACACGCCACATCCGCAAGCGCACGTTGGCGCCGCTGTCCGACGAGCCCGCCCCGACTGATCCGCTGGTGTTCCACCCCGGCCGGGGGAGGGCGAATCGTGGCAAGGTCATGAGGCGTCTCGTCGGTGAGCCGGGCACGGCCCGGTTCGTCGCAGCAGGCCTGGCCCGGGACGCCACCTTTGTCCTGCGCACGCGGGTCCACCAGGCGCGCACTGGTGCCTGGCGGGCCCGGCTCCAGCAGGGCCCGGCGCAGATGGTCGTGCACCGCGGACTGGTGAGGTTCCTCGCCGAGGTGGACGACGGGGCCTCGATCCACGGAACCCACCTGCGCACGCTCGATTGGCTGGTCGACCTGCTCGACGCCTCTGGCCTCGACTACTGGACGATCCGTCGCGATGAGTCGTTCGCCGACATCGGCCTGCCGGCGGAGAGCCGGGCGCAGTTCCTCGCTTCGGTGCGAGCCGCCGCCGATAAGGGCGCTCCAGCACTTTTCGTACTCGGCCCCTCGGGCCAGTCGGTCCTCGCGCCGGCCCGCTCATCCGGCGACGAGGACGTCACCGGAAGCGTGGTCGGGCTGGTCCTGCCGCAGGCGGATCGCTCCGGGCGGCACACCATCGAGGTCGGCGCCGCTGTCCGCGTGGGCTTCTGGCGGGACCTGGGCGGTGGGGTCCGCGGGGCGCCGGAGCCGAACGCGTGGGCGCCCTACCTGCTGCGCTCGTCCCTGGCCGAGGCGCAGACGATGGACGTCCATGGCGTCGCGACCCGTACCGTGGCGGACCTCGCCGTCCCGCACATCGAGCACGTCGACTTCCCCATCGACGTGGTATACACCTGGGTCGACGGCAACGACCCGCAGTGGCGGGCCCGGATGCTCGCCCGCTTGGACGCCGCTCACGACGCATGGACGCCAGCCGCCACCTCCGAGGCCAGGTTCCAGAGCATCGACGAGCTGCGGTACTCGCTGCGCTCGGTTCACCAGCATGCGCCATGGGTCCACCACATCTGGCTGGTCACCGATCAGCAGCGCCCCGAATGGCTGCAGGTCGACGACCGGATCACCGTGGTCGACCACCGGGACATCTGGGCCGATCCCGAGGTCCTGCCCGTGTTCAACTCCCACGCCATCGAGGCGGCGCTGCACCGGATCCCGGGTCTGACCGAGCACTACGTCTACATGAACGACGACGTGTTCCTCAGCTCCACGTTGCGGCCGACGGCCTTCTTCTCGCCGGGAGGAGTGATGCGGACCTACCCCTCGCCCGTGCAGGTCGGCCTGGGCAGCCGGAACATCCACGAGGGGGCGGTGACCACTGCCGGGAAGAACGACCGGGCCATCCTGCTGGCCGCCACCGGATCGGTGCAGACGCACCGGCTCCGGCACACCTGCCAGGCCCAGCGGCGCAGCGTTGCCGAGGAGCTCGAGGCCCGGTTCCCCGAGGCCTACGCGGCCACAGCGGCCGCGCCGTTCCGCAGCCCGACGGATGTCTCGCCGATCACGCTGCAGAGCTGGTACGCCTTCCGAACGGGTCGCGCTGTGCTGGCCGACACGCGCTTGCGGTACGTGGACCTGGCCGCGCAGCGCGCTCTCGACGACCTGGAGTCGATCCTCCCCGAGCAGTTGGACTTCCTGTGCCTGAATCAGCCACGGGAGGCCATCAACGAACGGGTCGGGGTGGCGGCGGCCCGCTTCCTGAACGAGACCTTCCCGTTCCGGGCCCCGTGGGAGCCCCGATCGTGAGCGCCTCGGGTCATGCTCGGGGCCGGGCCGCCCGAAGCGCGGGGAGTCAACCATGACGCGCGTGGCGATCGTGGGCGGTGGGCCCGGCGGCTACGAGGGGCCGGGGATAACCGGTGCCGAGCGGGTCGGAGTGGATCTCGTAGCGGTCAACGCCAGGATCCGTGGCGCCACACGCCTCGGAGTTGGTGTTCGGCTTGACGCTGGCTGTCGCGCAGCGGCTCACGGTCGACGAGGTGGCCGCCACGTATGCCGTGTACCCATCGCTCTGTCGGGGTCCCTCGCCGAGGCAGCGCGCAGGCTGCGTGCGTTCGACTGAGCACCGCCCTGCGCGTGCTGGCCGGCGTTCGGCGGGAGCGTGCGGGCGGCCGGCGACTTCACGCCTCAGCCGCGCGTGCTGGGGATCGGTCGACACGCCAGACGACGAAGCCGCCCGATCCGTCGATCAACCAGAAGTCGGGCCCCTCCGGGAGGTCGCACGTCGCGGACTCCCAGTCCACCTCAGGCACTTCCTCGATGGCGCTGGGAACGAGCAGGGTGATCGTGGATCCGTCGTCCACCTTCGTGAGCACCCCGTAGGTCTCGATCTCGACCACGTGATCCTCCTCCTGTCCGCCGTCCCCGGTTGCGTGCGTTGGGTCCGGCGAGCTTCGGTCGCTTCGATCATGAACCCACGGGAGCGTGGCGCGCAAGGCCTCCGAGGATCCGGGTCGGGCGTCGGATGGCTCGGCTTGGCGCGTCGCGCCCCCTCGTGCTGGGCCAGATCCCTGACCGGGCGGGCGGTCCGCGGAAAGCGGGTGCGATGGTAGCCTCGCGGGCGTCCGGACCCTCCGGGCGCTGCACGGTTGGGGGTTGCGGGGGATGAGGTGTCCTCGGTGCGGTCGCGACATCGATGCGACGATCCACGATTCGGTGGGCTTGACCACCTGCCGGTGCGGGCACCGGGCGTACGCGGGATTCGTCGCTGAGGCAGATGCCCTGGCCGCCAGGCTGGCCTGGCTGACGGATCGGATCGAGGCGGGCGATGCTGCCCCCGAGCCCGAGCTCGCCCATCGTTACGGGATCTGGGCGCCCCCGGGGCCGGCGGGGCCGCAACCTGGGCAACCCGGCCAACAGGTCGGGCTCGCCGGCCCGCAGCCAGGTGCTGGTGCCTGGCCGGGTGCGCACCCGCCGGCAGGTTGGGCCCCGGTCGCCGCCCGCACGCGTCGCCCGGCGCCCAGCTCGCAGACCGTCCTGCTCAGCATCGGCGCCCTTATGCTGGTCGTGGCGGGGGCGGTCTTCGCGGCGGTCGTCTGGGATCGTCTCGGTGCCGTGGGCCAGGTCATCCTGATGGTGGGGGCCACGCTGGGGGTAGGCGCGCTGGCCGTCCGGCTGCGCCACCGGCTGGTCGGAACGGCGGAGGCGCTTGCGGTCGTCGCGACCGGGCTGGCGGCGATCGACGTCATCGCGGCACCGTTGCTGGGATTGATGCCCCAGGAGTGGATCACCGATCCCAGCCTCTACCCCGCGGTGGCCCTGGGCGCGCTCGGGTGCGTGCTCCTCCTCCTGCACCGGCGCTTCGGGTTGCGGGCCTGGAGCTGGCTGGGCTGGGCAGCGATGCCTGTCGCTGCTGGCTGCGTGGTGGCTGCCGTCGCCAGCGCCACCGGGTCCGGCGGGTGGGCGGCCGCTGCGGCGACGGTGCCTGCGCTGGTGAGCCTGGCGCTTCTGGCGGGGCCCGGCTTCGTGCCGAAGCTGCACGACCAGCGCCACGCCATGCATTTCGCGGGTTGCGCCGGGCTGTCACTGACCGCCCTGGGCACGGCCAGTGCCGCGTTGGAGCCCACGACGCTGCCCGGGGCGTTGTACACGACTGCCGTCACGGCCCTGGCGCTCGGGATCTGGGCTTCCGCGGCTGGTCGGCAGCGGGGGCGGCTGCTGACGTTGGGGGCAGCCGTGCTGCCCGGCGTCACGGCCGGGCTCTTCCTGGCCCTTCCGGCTGATCCGCAACCCCTGGGGTTGGCCGCGGTCGTGGCTGTCGCCGGCCTGGCTGTGGGGCTGGCCGCCTTGCGCGTCCTGGCTGACCGGCCGGCGGCCTTGGTTGGCGCGTCGGCCGTGTGGCTGAGCTGGGCGATCCAGCGGATCTCCGTCGTCGCCGATGCCCAGCCCGGACACGGCGTCCAAGCCCAGCTGTCGCTGCTCGCGGCGCTCGTCGCAGTCATGGCGTTCGTGCTCGCCTGGTGGATGCCGTCGGCGGCGTGGGTCGGCGCTCTGCTGGCCGCAGCGGCGATGGTCCTGGCTCCCATCGATGTGCCCGAGCGGATCGAGTGCTACAGCCTGCCGATCGCCGCCGTGCTGCTGCTGGCCGGGATCCTGTGGCGACGGAAGGTGGCCTGCTCATCGCTGGAGTGGATGGGTCCGGCCGTGGGGATGCTGCTCGTCCCGTCGGCGATCGGGACCTGGTTGGCACCCTGGGCACTGGGCAGTCAAGACGCTTCCGTGGGTGCCGCACTGGTCCGTTTGGGTGCCGTGCTCATCGCAGGGGTGGCCGCCGTGGTCGTCGGTGCCCAGCGTCGCCTGGGCGGGCTGTTGATCCCAGGTTCGGTCGCCCTGGTCATCGCAGCGTCCGCGCAGGTGTGGAGCGGGCTTGCGAGCATGCCCCGATGGATGGGCCTGGGACTGGCTGGGGTGCTGCTGATCCTGGCCGGCGCCCGCGTCGAGTGGCTTCGCCTGGAGGGACGACGGGTCATCGGCTGGGCGGGCCACCTGCGTTGAGGCCTCCGGCGAGCGTTGCGGCCGTCCCGCGGGGGCCGCTGGAGGAGGCGACGACTAGCGCTCCCGCTCGAGTTGATCAACTACGCCAGAACCGTCGGGATCGCTGGACCCTGCGCGTGAAGCGCCCGCGCGGCCTCAGGCAGCTCGGCGACGCCGGCGGCGTGTCGGGCCCGGGCCTCCTCCAGCGAACCGGAGTCGACCCGGACCCCGTCGCGCATCAGGGGCACAGTGATGAGTCGGTCGTTGCCG
>JBAVLA010000200.1:0-11967 GCA_049688595.1 Candidatus Nanopelagicales bacterium
CCTCAGGCCAGGCGGTACTTGCAGATCGCGACGAACTCGTCGGCATCCAGCGACGCCCCGCCGATCAGCGCGCCGTCGACATCCGGGCCGGCCATGATCTCGGCCGCGTTCGCGGCCTTGACCGATCCGCCGTACTGGATGCGGATCGCGTCGGCGACCTCCTGGCTGTACAGCTCGGCCAGGCGGCGGCGGATCGCCCCGCACATTTCCTGGGCGTCCTGCGGGGTGGCCGTCAGGCCGGTGCCGATGGCCCACACGGGCTCATAGGCGATCACGATCGTCGCGGCCTGGTCGGCCGGGATGTCGGCAAGGCCGCCGTCGAGCTGGCCGAGGGTGACCTGCTCCTGGATCCCGGCCTCGCGCTCCTCCTTGACCTCGCCGATGCACATGATCGGGACGAGCCCGTGCTTGTAGGCGGCCTTCACCTTGGCGTTGACCAGGGCGTCGTCCTCACCGTGGTACTGGCGCCGCTCGCTGTGCCCGATGACCGCGTAGGTGCAGCCGAGCTTGGCCAGCATGCTGCCGGAGATCTCGCCGGTGTAGGCACCGGAGTCCTGCGCGGAGATGTCCTGGCTGCCGTAGACGATCTTGAGGTTGTCGGCGTCCACCAGGGTCTGCACCGAGCGGATGTCGGTGAACGGGACCATCACGCCGGCCTCGACCGCCGCGAAGTCCTCGTCGGTGAGTGCGAAGGCGATCTTCTGGACGTGCGCGATGGCCTCGAGGTGGTCGAGGTTCATCTTCCAGTTACCTGCCATGAACGGCTTGCGTGCCATGTGTCAGCCCTCCAGGACTGCGAGACCGGGCAGGACCTTGCCCTCGAGGAGCTCGAGGGAGGCACCGCCGCCGGTGGAGATGTGGGAGAAGCCGTCCTCCAGGCCCAGCTGGCGGACAGCAGCGGCGGAGTCACCGCCGCCGATCACGGAGAAGGCGCCGGACGACGCGATCGCCTTGGCGACCTCGAGGGTGCCAGTGGCGAACTCGGGAACCTCGAAGACGCCCATGGGGCCGTTCCAGACCACCGTCTTGGCATCGGCGACCTTGCCCTTGAACAGCTCGATGGTCTCCGGGCCGATGTCCAGGCCCATCCAGCCGTCGGGGATCTCGCTGCTGGCGACGACCTTGCGCTCCGGAGTTGGGTTGTCCTTGGTCGGGAAGGCGTCGGCGACCATCGTGTCGACCGGGATCACCAGCTCGATGCCCTTCGCGGCGGCCTTGGCGACGTAGCCCTTGACAATCTCGATCTGGTCGGCCTCGAGCAGCGAGTTGCCCACGTTGTACCCGTTCGCGGCGAGGAACGTGTATGCCATTCCGCCGCCGATGAGCAACCGGTCGACGCTGTCGATCAGGTTGTTGATGACGCCGAGCTTGTCGGAGACCTTGGACCCGCCCAGGATCACGACATAGGGACGATCCGGATCGGCAAGGACCTTCGAGAACGAGTTGACCTCCTTCTCGACGAGCAGGCCGGCCGCATTGGGCAGCAGTTCAGCCACGTCGGTGACCGAGGCCTGCTTGCGGTGCACGACGCCGAAGCCATCGGAGATGTAGACGTCAGCCAGGGCCGCGAGCTCGACGGCGAGCTCCTTGCGCTTGGCAGCGTCCTTGCTGGCCTCGCGCGCATCGAACCGGACGTTCTCCAGCAGCGCGACCTCGCCGGGCTGCAGAGCGGCGACGGTGGCCTTCGCCGAATCGCCAGTGACGTCAGATGCGAGCTTCACGTCCTGGCCGAGCAACTCGCCGAGGCGCTTCGCGACGGGTGCCAGCGACCCTGATGCCTCGAAGCCGACCCCCTTGGGCCGACCGAGGTGGGCCACGGCCACGACCTTGGCCCCGGCGCCGATGAGTGCCTTGATGGTGGGCAGGCTGGCGACGATGCGGCCGTCATCGGTGATCGCACCGGAGCCGTCCTTCGCCAGCGGGACGTTGAAGTCCGCCCTCAGCAGTACTGTCTTGCCAGCGATTTCGAGATCACTGATCTTCTTCACAGGGAACTCCCCTTTGTGGGTGAACGAGAGACCACCTTGCGCCCCCGAGCCTATTGACGCGCTGCCCGGATCGCCCGTTGAGCGCCGGTCGGGCGGGGATCCGTCCTCGCGTGGTCACCCGGTGTGGTGCAGGCCCTCGTCGGTGCTGGGGATCCCGAGCTCTGCGGCCCGCTTGTCCGCCAGCGCGAGCAGCCGGCGGATCCGCCCGGCGATCGCATCCTTGGTCATGGGCGGGTCGGCAAGGCCACCGAGCTCCTCCAGGCTGGCCTGCTTGTGCTCCAGGCGCAGGTGGCCAGCTGAGGCAAGGTGCTCGGGCACCGAGTCGCCGAGGATCTCCAGGGCCCGTTCGACCCGTGCCCCAGCGGCGACCGCTGCGCGCGCCGACCTGCGCAGGTTCGCGTCGTCGAAGTTGGCCAGCCGGTTCGCGGTGGCCCGGACCTCGCGACGCATCCGTCGCTCCTCCCAGGCAAGGACCGACTCGTGGGCCCCCATGCGCGTGAGCATCGCACTGATCGCATCGCCGTCCCGGATCACCACCCGGTCGATGCCCCGGACCTCCCGGGCCTTTGCGGCGATGCCCAGCCGCCGGGCAGCGCCCACAAGTGCCAGTGCCGCCTCGGGCCCTGGGCAGGTGATCTCCAGGGCGGCCGAGCGGCCAGGCTCGGTCAGCGATCCATGCGCCAGGAAGGCGCCGCGCCAGGCGGCCTCGGCGTCGCAGACCCCACCGTTGACGATCACGGCCGGCAGTCCGCGAACCGGCCGGCCGGAGGAGTCGAGCAGCCCGGCCTGCTTGGCAAGCCGTTGGCCCTCCTTGGCCACTGTGACCACGTACCGGTTGCCGCGGCGGATCCCGGACGGCTGGATCACCGTCACGGTGCTCGGGTGGCCGAAGACCTCAGCGATGGCGGTCTTGGTGCGCCTGGCGGCCGCCCCGGTGTCCAGCTCCGCCTCCACGACCACGCGCCCGGCGACCAGGTGAAGCCCCCCAGCGAAGCGCAGGAGCGCGGACGCCTCCGCCTTCCGGCAGCAGGTCCGCGTTGTCGCCAGCCGGCTCAGTTCATCCTTCACGCCCGCGGTCAACGCCATGCCGGAATACTGCCATGGCCGATCAGGTCGCCGAACGCCCTGCCCAGCAGGAGCGGATCGTGATGACCGGGACCGGCCCTCAGGTTGGCGATCGGCCGAAGGACGAGCTCGGCGCCCACCGATCCGCACGCCCGGCGCAGCTCCGCCTCGTCGGACACATGGTCTGGATCTGCCAGCACCGCGTCGAACCGCACGTCGGGGAAGGCCTGGGCAAGCACGTCCACATGGCCCGAGGGGCTTATGCCCGAGGTCTCCCCCTGCTGGGCGATCAGGTTGAGCAGGAGGATCCGGGTGGCGGATGCCGCCGTGAACGCCGTTCGGATCCCTGGCACGAGCAGGCTGGCGAGCACCGAGGTGTACCAGGAGCCGGGACCCATCACGAGGGCCTCAGCATGCATGATGGACTCCACGGCCTGCGGGCAGGCCGGCGGATCGACCGGCTCGACCGCGATGCTGATCACCTGGCCGGTCGTCACCGCGACCTTGGACTGCCCGCGCACGACGCTGACGCCGGGATGCCCCGGGACGTCGCGCACCCGGGCGACGATCTCCAGGCCATGGGTGGACCCGGGGAGCACTCGGCCCTTGGCGCCGAGCAGGGCGCCGACCCAGTCCAGCCCAGCCACGACGTCGCCGGTCTCCTCCCACAGCGCCGTGATCAGCAGGTTGCCCACCGCGTGCCCGGCCAGCTCGCCCCGGGCGAAGCGGTGCTGGATCACCGTGCTCCAGGTGCGTCCCCACGAGTCGTCCCCGCACAGGGCGGCCAGGGCCATGCGCAGGTCGCCCGGCGGGGGGATGGCGAAGCACTGGCGCAGCCGCCCGCTGGACCCGCCGTCGTCGGCCACGCCCACCACTGCGGTGAGCTGGTCGGTGACCGCGCGAAGTGCGCGCAGGGAGACGGCCAGGCCGTGGCCGCCGCCCAGCGCCACGACGCGTGGGCCGGATCCACGCGTTGCCGGAGTGGGCCCGAGCACCAGGCGGGCCGTGGGCATCACTCACGTCCCAAGTCGCGATGGACGACGGAGACCTCGAGCCCCACGCGCACGAGCCGTGCCCCCAGGTTCTCCGCCATGGCGACGCTGCGGTGCTTGCCCCCCGTGCACCCGACGGCGATGGTCGCGAACCGCTTGCCCTCCCGGAGGTAGCCCTCGGTCGCAAGGTCGATGATCCCGGCGTACATGTCCAGGAAGTCGGCAGCGCCCTGCTGCGCCACGACGTAGTCGTTGACCGGCGCGTCGAGGCCCCGCAGGTCCCGCAGGTCGGGCACCCAGAACGGGTTGGGCAGGAAGCGAACGTCCGCGACGAAGTCGGCGTCCATGGGGATCCCGTACTTGAACCCGAAGGACATGATCGTCGCGCGCAGCCGGACCGGCTCCCCGGACGAGAACGCCGCGTCGACCGCGCGGCGGAGGTCATGGATCGTGCGATGCGAGGTGTCGACGACGAGGTCCGCCGTTGCTCGCAGGTTCCCCAGCAGCTCGCGCTCGCGGCGGATCCCGTCCAGGATCCGGCCCTTGGCCTGCAACGGGTGCGGCCGCCGGCTGGACTCGAACCGCCGGATGAGGACGTCGTTGCTGCACTCGAGGAACAGGATCTTCAGGTCCGCGCCGTGGGCGGCCACCTCCGTGATCGCTGCCTCCAGCTCATCGAAGAGCCGGCCGCCCCGGACATCGACGACGACGGCGACCCGATCGCTGTCGGACCGGGCAGCCAGCAGGTCCAGTGTCGCGGCGAGCATCTTGGGCGGCAGGTTGTCGATGACGAACCAGCCCAGGTCCTCCAGCGCCCGGGCGGCGCTCGTTCGGCCGGCACCGGACATCCCGGATACCAGCAGGACTTCCATCCCGGAGATCTGGCCCTGCGTTGTTCGCGGCATCAGCCCTGCGCCTCCTCATCCACTGGCCGATCGTCCCCGGCCGTGCCCGGCACGGGTCCGTCGTCGGCCACGACCTCCCGCACGGGTCCATCGTCCCCCACGATCTCGCCCGTCGTCAGGTTGACGGAACGCTCAGTGGACCCCGCGAGTGCGGCGAGCACGTTCGCAGCCAGGCTCGGCCCGATCCCGGGAACCTCGGCGAGCTCGGCGGGCGTGGCCTGGCGGATGCGCCGAACCGAGCCGAACCGCCTCAGCAGGGCCTTGCGACGCACCGGGCCCAGGCCCGGGACCGTGTCCAGGGCGCTGGCCGTCATCCGGGTCGAGCGCTTCTGCCGCTGGTAGCGCACAGCGGTGCGGTGGGCCTCGTCGCGGATGCGCTGCAGGAGGTACAGCCCCTGGCTGGTGCGCGGCAGGATGATCGGGTCCTCGTCGTCGGGCAGCCAGACCTCCTCGAGTCGCTTGGCCAGCCCGCATACGGCGATGTCGGAGATCCCGAGTGCCTGCAGCTCTGCGAAGGCGGCCGCCACCTGCGGCGGCCCGCCGTCGATCACGACCAAGGAGGGTGCGTAGGCGAACCGGCCCTTCCGCGTCCCGGCGGGGTCGTCCGCCGGATCACCCTGGCCAGCCATCCGCCGGAACCTGCGGCCCAGGACTTCAGCGATGGCGGCCACGTCGTTCTGCCCGGAGAAGCCACGGATGGCGAACTTGCGGTACTCCGACGGCTTGGGCAGCCCGTCCTCGAATACCACCATCGATGCCACCACGTCGTGCGAACCGAGGTTGGACACGTCGAAGCACTCGATCCGCAGCGGCGCGGTGGGCAGGTCCAGCGCCTCCGCGATCTCGGTGAGTGCCTGGCTGCGCGTGGTGAGGTCCCCGGATCGGCGCAGCTTGTGGGACGCCAGTGACTGCTCGGCATTGCGGGTGACCGTCTGCAGCAGCGCCCGCGGGTCACCGCGGCGGGGGACGGTGACCCGAACCGGGCCCCCGCGCCGCTGGCGCAGCCACTCCTCGAGCACCAGGCGCTCGGCCTCCGGCGGGGTTGCGGGCACGAGGATGCGGCGTGGGACATCGGTTTGGATGCCGCCGTACATCTGGGTCAGCAGCGCGGCAACGAGTCGGCCCTCGTCGGCGTCGTCGACTCGTTCGACGATGAAGCCCCGCTCCCCGCGAACCCTCCCGTCGCGTACGTGGAACACCCGGACGGAGGCCTCCAACTCGTCTCCGGCCAGCCCGACGACGTCGACGTCCGTCCCGTCGGGCAGCACCACGGCGTTGCGCTCGAGCACGCGCTCGAGTGCGAACACGTCGTCGCGCAGCCGGGCGGCCCGCTCATAGTCCTGCGCCTGCGCTGCGGCCGACATCTGCTCCCTACGGTCGCGCACGAAGCCGGCCGAGTCACCGGCCATGAATGAGCAGAAGTCGGCCACGATGACCCGGTGGGACTCCGGGGAGATCGCGCCCACGCACGGCGCGCTGCACTTGTCGATGTACCCCAGCAGGCAGGGCCGTCCGGAGGTGCGCGCGCGGCGGAACACGCCCTGGCTGCAGGTCCGCATCGGGAACACGCGGAGCAGCTGGTCCACGGTCTCCCGGATGGCCCAGGCGTGCGCATACGGGCCGAAGTACCGCACGCCGGGCCGCTTCTCCCCGCGCATCACCAGCGCCCGCGGGATCTCCTCCCCCACCGTGACCGCCAGGAAGGGATAGGACTTGTCGTCGCGATAGCGGACGTTGAACCTGGGATCGAACTCCTTGATGAGCGCGTACTCCAGGTTCAGGGCCTCCACCTCCGTGGCGACCACGGTCCAGTCCACCGACCGGGCGCTGGCCAGCATGGACTGCGTTCGGGGGTGCAGGGCGGAGGGGTCCTGGAAGTACGAGGTGAGCCTGGCGCGCAGGTTCTTCGCCTTGCCGACGTAGATCACCCTGCCGTCCGGGTCGCGGAAGCGGTAGACCCCCGGGTCGGTGGGGATCTGACCGGGTGCGGGGCGGAAGTCGACGCTCACATCACGCGAGGTAGACGCCCTCGCCCTCGACCCTGATCGCCACTGGCGCCAGTCCGGTGGTCGCCGGACCGTCGAGCCGGCCTCCTGTGCTGCCGTCGAACGTGCTGCCATGGCAGTCGCACAGGATCACGTTCTCGGTAACCTCCTTGACGGTGCAGCCCCTGTGGGTGCACCTGCCGCTGAAGGCCAGGAACTCCTCATCGTCGGGGTGGGTCACAACGACTGGACCCGCACCGGTGGTGACGACCGCGCCGCCACCCACTGGGAAGTCACGCGTGCCGGCCAGTCGAACTGCCTCCCCGGCACCGGACGTGGCGGCCGTCGGGGTGCCAGCCGTGGGCTGGGAGCCGGCCGTGTCGCTGGGCGCAGACGTGGGGCTTCCCGCTGCGTCCACGTCGGTGCTCGAGGCGCAGGCCGCCAGGGCCAGCGTCGCCGCGACCCCTGCCGAACCCACGAGGACCCCCCGCCTGGTCACCGCGCCGGATCCGCCACCAGCACCCGAAGCACCGCAGCCGCACCCGCGTCCATCCATGTGCCGAACCTCCTCGTCAATCCCACTCAAGGCACCCTATGCACTGGCCCGGCCCCGGGCCAGCAGCTGGCGCAGGAACCGCCCAGTGTGGCTCGCCTCATGATCGGACACCTGCTCGGGTGTCCCGGCGACCACGACGGTGCCGCCCCCCGAGCCGCCCTCGGGACCGAGGTCAACCACCCAGTCGGCGGTCTTGATGACATCGAGGTTGTGCTCGATGACGATGACCGTGTTGCCCTTGTCGACCAGGGAGTGCAGGACGCCGAGCAGCTTGCGCACGTCCTCGAAGTGCAGCCCGGTCGTCGGCTCGTCCAGGACGTATGCCGTCCGGCCGGACGAGCGGCGCTGCAGCTCGCTGGCGAGCTTGACGCGCTGCGCCTCGCCGCCGGACAGGGTCGGGGCCGGTTGCCCCAGGCGCACGTAGCCCAGGCCCACGTCGGCCAGGGTCTGCATGTGCCGGGCGATCGGCGGCACCGCCGCGAAGAACTCGAGCGCCTCCTCGATCGGCATGTCGAGCACCTGCGTGATCGTGCGCCCCTTGTAGTGGACCTCCAGGGTCTCCCGGTTGTACCGGGCGCCATGGCAGACCTCGCACGGCACGTAGACGTCGGGAAGGAAGTTCATCTCGATCTTGATGGTCCCGTCGCCGGCGCAGGCCTCGCAGCGACCGCCCTTGACGTTGAACGAGAACCGACCGGGGAGGTAGCCCCGGACCTTGGCCTCCTGCGTGGACGCGAACAGCTTGCGAACGTGGTCGAACACGCCCGTGTACGTGGCCGGGTTGGACCGTGGGGTTCGCCCGATCGGGCTCTGGTCGACGTGCACGACCTTGTCCAGGTGCTCCAGTCCGCTGACCCGACGGTGCCGACCGGGCACCGAGCGGGCACCGTTGAGGTCGCGTGCCAGTGCCCGGTAGAGGACGTCGTTGACCAGCGTGGACTTCCCCGAACCGGACACGCCGGTCACGGCCACGAAGCAGCCCAGCGGGAACTGGGCGGTCACGTTGCGCAGGTTGTGCTCGCGAGCACCCTCGACCGCCAGCAGGCGACCGGTATCTACGCGGCGCCGCGTCGCCGGCACCTGGATGCGCCGCTGGCCTGACAGGTACTGCCCGGTCAGGGACTCCGGGTGACCCATCAGCTGCTCCACGGTGCCGGACACGACGATCCGCCCTCCGTGCTCGCCCGCCCCCGGGCCGATGTCGACGACCCAGTCGGCGGTCCTTATCGTGTCCTCGTCGTGCTCGACGACGATGAGGGTGTTGCCCAGGTCACGCAGCCTGACCAGAGTGTCGATCAGCCGGTGGTTGTCGCGCTGGTGGAGCCCGATGCTGGGCTCGTCGAGGACGTACAGCACGCCGACCAGTCCCGATCCGATCTGGGTGGCAAGTCGGATCCGCTGCGCCTCACCACCGGCCAGCGTTCCCGCCGGGCGGGAGAGCGAGAGGTAGTGCAACCCGACGTCGATGAGGAAGGAGAGGCGCTCGTTGACCTCCTTGAGCACGCGGGCGGCGATCTGCGCATCGCGCTGGGACACGTCGAGGTGGGCCAGGAACGCGGACGCCTCACCGATGGGCATGTCTGCGATGGCGGAGATGTTCACTCCGCCGACTGTCACCGCCAGCGATGCCGGCTTCAGCCGGGCGCCGTTGCACGCCGGACAGGGCACTTCCCGCATGAACCCCTCGTAGCGCTCGCGGGCGGAGTCGCTCTCGGACTCGGCGTGCCGGCGCTGCACGAACGGGATCGCCCCCTCGAAGCCCGTCGAGTAGGAGCGCTCGCGGCCGTATCGATTCCGGTAGCGCACGTGGACCTGGTGGTTGTAGCCGTGCAGGACCGCGTCGCGGAGCTCGTCCGGGAGCTCGCGCCAGGGTGTGTCCACGGAAGACCCGAGCTCCTCGGCCAGGGCGGTGACCAGCCGTGCGTAGTACTCGGAGATGTGCCCGCTGCCCCACGGGGCGACGGCGCCGTCGGCCAGGCTGAGGTCGGGATCGGGCACCACGAGGTCGGGATCGACCTCCATGCGCGTACCCAGGCCGGTGCACTGCGCGCAGGCACCGAATGGGGAGTTGAACGAGAAGGACCTGGGCTCGAGCTCCTCGAACGACTGCCCGTCGTAGAGGCAGACCAGGTGCTCGCTGAAGAGCCGCTCCCGATCGGGGTCATCGGCGGCGGCGTCCACGAACTCCAGGCTGACCACCCCGCCGGCCAGCCGCAGCGCGGTCTCGACTGAGTCGGTCAGGCGGCGCCGGGCCGATGCCTTCACCGCCAGTCGGTCGACCACGACCTCGATGGTGTGCTTCTCCTGCTTCTTCAGCGTCGGCGGATCGGTCAGCGGGTGAATGGTCCCGTCGACGCGGACGCGGCTGAAACCCTGGGTCTGCATCTGTCGGAAGAGGTCGGAGTACTCGCCCTTCCGCTCCCGGACCACGGGGGCGAGCACCTGGAAGCGGGTGCCCTCGGACAGGTCCAGCACGCGGTCGACGATCTGCTGGGGGGTCTGTCGTCCGACCGGGCGTCCGCAGGAGGGGCAGTGCGGCTTCCCGATCCGGGCGAAGAGCAGGCGCAGGTAGTCGTAGACCTCGGTGATGGTGCCCACCGTCGACCTGGGGTTGCGCGAGGTCGACTTCTGGTCGATCGACACAGCTGGGCTGAGGCCGTCGATGAAGTCGACGTCGGGCTTGTCCATCTGCCCGAGGAACTGCCGGGCGTAGGCGCTCAGCGACTCGACGTAACGGCGCTGCCCCTCGGCGAAGATCGTGTCGAAGGCGAGGCTGGACTTGCCCGATCCGGACAGCCCCGTGAACACGACCAGGGCGTCGCGCGGGATCGTCAGGGACACGTCCTTCAGGTTGTGCTCCCGGGCACCGCGGACCGTGATCCGGTCGCGGTCGTGGTGCAGCGGGAGGGTCTGGGACACGCGCCGATCCTACGACCGCTGTCCGACAACGGCCCCGGGCCGTTGCTCCACGCGCTGCGCACCGCAGGTCGGCTGAGCACCGGCGGGCCAGCCCCTCGTCCGCACGGTCAGGCCAGAGTCCAGCCCGTGATCACCGATCCTGCTCATGGGCAAGGCGCTCGAGCTCCTCACCCACAACCTCCTCGGCCTCCTCCTCGACCTGCGCCTCGGCGCTGCTCGCAGCCAGCGCCGGGTTCCGCCTGACGGCGACGAGGCTGGCCGCCGCGGTGACGGCGAGCACCCCGACGATGACGGCCAGCGACAGGGCGATGGAAACCTCAGGGACGTCCAGACTGGTCGACTCGTGCAGGGCGTGGAGGAACAGCTTCACGGCGATGAAGCCCAAGATGATCGCCAGGCCCTTGGACAGGTAGATCAAGCGATCGAGGAGGCCGTTGAGCATGAAGTACAGCTGCCGCAGGCCCATGAGCGCGAAGGCGTTTGCCGTGAACACCAGATAGGCCTCCTCGGTGAGCCCGAAAACGGCCGGGATGGAGTCCAGCGCGAAGAGGAGGTCCGTGGTGCCGATGGCCAGCATCACGAGCGCCATGGGGGTGACCATGCGCTGCCCCTGGGCAACGACGGTCAGCCTGGTCCCGTGGTACTGCCGGGTCGTGGGGACATGCCGCTCGACGAAGTGGATCAGGCGGTTGCCCTCCGGATCGGCCTCCTCCTCCCCGCTTCGCCAGACATGGACCGCCGTGTAGAGCAGGAACGCCCCGAACAGGAAGAACGTGGCCGCGAAGCGTTCGATGGCCGCCGCGCCGAGCACGATGAGGATGCCCCGCAGGATCAGCGCGATCATGATGCCCACTGTGAGCACCCGGTGGCGGTGCTCCACGGGCACCGCGAACGACGAGATGATGATCATGAAGACGAACAGGTTGTCGACGCTGAGCGAGTACTCGGTTATGTACCCGGCGAGGAACTGGCCGCCGTACTCAGCGCCGAAGGTGGTCCCCACCACGACGGCGAACAGCAGGGCCAGCAGGACGTAGAAGGCCACCCAACGCGTGGCTTCCTGTGCGGTGTAGGTGTGGGGTCGACGATCGACGATGACCAGATCGGCTGCGATGATCGCGATCAGCACTGCGATGGTCAGCGCCCAGACCGCGGGCGACACGTCCACCAATGGCCTCCTCAGGGGTCACCTCAACTGCCCGTCAGGCAGCGTCCCTCATCAAGCGAGGACCAATCCATTCTCTCACGCCAAGGCTCAGGCTCCCAGCGTTCGCCCAGCGAAGCCCCATCCAAGCACCGGAGGACCCCCCCCGGCTGGCCGCTCAACCCGCGGCGACCATCCCCCTGAGCTCCCGCTTCAGCTCCGACACCTCGTCGCGGTAGCGGGCTGCCACCTCGAACTGCAGGTTCGCAGCCGCAGCATGCATCTGCTCGGTGAGGTCCTGGATCAGCGTCGCCAGCTCGGCCGCCGGTCGGCCGTCCCGCACCTGTGGAGGGCGGGCATCGGCGCCGCTTCCGCCGGCCCCGCGGCGGCCGCCGGCTCGGGACCGGCCCCCC
>JBAVLA010000201.1:0-2539 GCA_049688595.1 Candidatus Nanopelagicales bacterium
GGCCAAGGCCAAGGCCCTGCGGAGCTTGGTGATCGTGCACACAGGCAACAACGGCATCATAACCGAGGAGCAGTTGACCAAGATCCTCAACGCGCTCTCGGGAATCCCACGCGTTGTAATGGTGAACAACAAGGTTCCCCGCCCCTGGTCCGGACCGAACAATCGACTGTTCGCCAGCGTCGTGCCCCGCTATCCGAATGTCCGTCTGGTGGACTGGGACAAGCTGGCTACGGGACATCCTGAGTACTTCGTGAAGGACGGTGTGCACCTGACTTGGGAGGGCGCACAGGCATACTCGAAGGCCATCGAGGCCGCCGCCGCGGAGTCCTGACAATCGGTCCTTCTGGGCCAGGGAACCTGGCATTGCGCCCCAGCTGCACGTGGGATTGGCGGGTTTCCACCGTGCTAGACTTCTGCCACGCGGTCAGCGTGAGCGCCCAGTACGTGGCGGATGTGCCGACCAAGTGAGCGCGAGTGGCGGAATAGGCAGACGCGCACGGTTCAGGTCCGTGTGCCCGTAAGGGCGTGGGGGTTCAACTCCCCCCTCGCGCACGCAGGTCCCTTCGATCCCCCCTCAAGCAATCCCGTCCCTTGGTGACAAGGGGCGGGATTGCTCGTTTCCGGCAGTGGTCAGAGCGTGGAACCGCGCGTTCCCCTGAGGAGTGCCGCCGCGCCCTGGCAGCCTCGGCCACGAACGCCCACACCGTGGGACCTCACCCAGATGTCCGCAGCTTCCACCAGGCGAGCAGCTCACGCTCCGCACGGTCGGTCCCCAGCGGCCCCTCGTCGAGCCGACGCTCAAGCAGCCATCGGTACGCCTGACCGACGTGTGGCCCCGGTCCGATCCCCAGCACCGCCATGATCTGGTTGCCGTCCAGGTCCGGACGGATCGCTGCCAACTCCTCTGCCTGAGCAAGTTCGCCGATCCGACTTTCAAGGTGGTCGTAGGTGCGTCGCAGGGCCTGCGCCTTCCGGGGGTTCCGCGTCGTGCAGTCGGCGCGCGTCAGCTTGTGCAGCCGGACGAGAAGCTCGTCCGCGTCGCGGACATAGCGGCGCACGGCAGCGTCGGTCCACTCGCCGGAGCCATAACCGTGGAACCTCAGGTGGAGCTCGACGAGCGCCGCCACGTCGTCGACGACGTGGCGGGGGTAGCGAAGCGCCGTCAGCCGCTTGCGCACCATCTTGGCGCCGACGACCTCGTGATGGTGGAAGCTGACCCGCCCGCCACGCTCGAAGCGCCGGGTCCGGGGCTTGCCGATGTCATGGAGCAGCGCAGCCAGCCGCAGCACGAGATCCGGAGCCGACCGCGGCACGTGCGAGGTCTCCAGGTCGATCGCCTGCTCCAGCACGATCAGCGAGTGCTCATAGACATCCTTGTGCCGGTGGTGCTCGTCGATCTCCAGCCGCAGGGCCGGGAGTTCCGGCAGGACGAGGCTGGCCAGCCCGCTTTCGACCATGAGCTCCAGCCCGGGCCGTGGCACGGCAGCGATCAGCAGCTTGGACAACTCGTCCCGCACGCGCTCCGCCGAGACCATGTTGATCCGCGCCGCCATCGCCACCATCGCGGCCTTCACGTCGGGCGCCACCGACACTCCCAGCTGGGCGGCGAATCGGGCGGCCCGCATCATCCGCAGGGGGTCGTCCGCAAAGGACTCCTCCGGCGTCGCTGGGGTGCGCAGCACCCTGGCAGCCAGGTCCGCCAAGCCGTCGAAGGGATCGACGAACGTGCGGTCGGGCAGCGTCACGGCCATTGCGTTGATCGTGAAGTCCCGACGGCGCAGGTCCTCGACCAGCGATTCGCCATATGTCACTGCCGGCTTGCGACTTGCCCGGTCGTACGAGTCGCTCCGGTAAGTCGTGATCTCGAAGTGGTGGGCACCGCGGCGGGCGCCCACCGTTCCGAACTCGATTCCGATGTCCCAGATGGCCTCCGCCCAGCCGGACAGCACCGCGAGGACCTGCTCAGGCCGGGCGGAGGTGGCCAGATCAAGGTCGGCGGCCCGACCCAGGCGCACGGCGTCACGCACCGATCCGCCGACGAGGGCAACTTCATGACCGGCTGCCGCCATGCGGTCGGCGAGCTCGCCCAGCTCCGCTGTCCGGTTGAGCAGATCATCGATCGCCATGCGACTGGCAGCCGCCAACGCCGCGCGTGGTGGAACGTCAGGCACGGGCCGATAGCCTACGTGGCCAGTATCCTGACGAGCATGGCCCAGCCGACGAATGCCGTGCCGCCTCCCCGGCGCGAGCCCCGGCGGTTCGCCATACCCACCCCGGCTGACCTGCGGCATCCCCGGCAGGGAGGGTCACCCCCCGCCCAGGTCGCGGAGGCGGACCCGGCACTGAAGCAGGACTCGGACACCCAACCGGGCATCCAGCAGCGAGGCGACGCCCATCTCGGCACCGACCAGCCCAGGCCGGCGAAGGATGTCGAGGCGGAGCACAGGGGCCTTTCCCCCGCCGTCCAGCCCGAACCTTCGACACCGCCCCAGTCAGCCGAGGAGCAGGGCCGGCCGGGCCGCCGTGACCGGGACACGGC
>JBAVLA010000202.1:0-2282 GCA_049688595.1 Candidatus Nanopelagicales bacterium
GCGCACTCCACGCACTGGGCTACAACGTCACCCTCGAACCAGCCGCCTGACTCACACGCACTCCCCAACCAATCCCGGCTCCGCCGGCAGCTGTCGCACGTCGGGCTGGGTCCATTTTCGGTCTAGAGCGGGATGTCGGCCAGGTCTGCTCGGCGCATGCCGGTGCGGACCTCGCGCTCGATCAGGGCGCTGACGAGCAGGGCCAGGAACTGGCAGCAGAACAGGGCTTCGATCCGGGCCGGGTTGTGCAGCAGCACCGGGGCGGCGTCCTGGACGCTCTTGAGAAGGTGGTGGCGGCGCTCGAGGTTCGGCTGGTAGCGGTAGGCGGCGAGCACCTGGGCGTCGGTGAGGTCGCGGTCGTTGCTGATCAGCGGGAAGCAGCCGTCGCTTGCGGCGTCGCCGGCGACGACGTCCAGCGCGATGCCTGCGTGGACGGTGAACCGGCTGGTGGTGATCTCCCGGTAGTTGGTCGCCGGTCCGGGGCGCCCGGCGCGGGCCTGCTTGTAGGACTTGGTGACGGTCTCTTCGACGGTGAAGGTGACCCACCGGTCGGCGTGGGTGTCGGTGAGCGCGGCGGCGGCGGCCTGTTCGACGGCGGCGCGGGTCTTGAACCTGGCGCGCGGGCCGGTGAGCCTGGTGTCGAGGGCCTCGATGGCGGCGGTGCCGGCCTCGATGCGGGCCTGTCGGGTTGCGGCGTCGTGGGCCGCTTTGGCGGTGGAGTGCACCCACACGATTCGGTAGCCCTCCGCTGAGGGACATTGGGGCGGGGGTGGTGGACCAGACGTCGTCGGGATCGCCTGGCCGTGCGCTGGGGCGGCGGGCCGCCTCGGTCCAGACCGGGGTATGGGTGTGCAGGTGGGTCCGGAAGGTGCGGTCCTCGGCGCGGGAGCGGGGCAGGATGGTGATGAACCGGCCGCCGCGCCCGGCGATGTGGCCCATCGCGGCGCGGGAGCACAGCTTGGAGTCGGCGACGTAGAGGAAGTCGGTGCGGCCCAGCATCGCGGCTAGGCCGTCCCAGGTGGGCACGTGGGTAGGGTCGTCGCTGGTGTTGCCGTCGGCGAGGCGGTGGGCCAGCGGCACCGCTCCGTCGGCGCTGACCGTGAGGATCCACACCAACTGCTTCAGGTCGGGCCTGTGGTCCTTGGAGTGCCCGTGGGTGATCGCGACGGTGGGCTTTCCGGAACGCTGCGTGCCGTCCGCGTCGCGGTAGTCGCCGTGCAGCGACACGGATGTGGAGTCGTTGTGAAGTCGGCTCGTGTCGATGTCGAACTCGCTGATCGCGCGGAGCACGACCGCGGTCAGCAGGCTGGCCCGGTCGGAGTCGAACAGCGCCTCCAACGCCCGGCCCACCCGGTCGTCGTTGACCACCGCCACGTCTCCTGCGGTCAGCCCGAGCAGCGCCGGGTCGTGGCGGGCGGCCCACTCGCCCAGGATGTAGAGCGGTTCCCGGCCCAGCACCAGGTTCGCGACCACCAGCCTGATCGCGTCCGCGGGGGCCAGCTTCAGCCGGGCGTCGTCGTTAGGTAGGGCGCCAGCCAGCAGGGCTGGCAGCCCGAGGCGGTCCAGCACCCGGTTGATGATCGGCAGCCCGCCGATCGTCTGCGAGCGCAGCCCGAACTGGCCGCCCATGTCGCCCTGATCGTCGCGATCGCCCATCTCGACACACCTCGCCCTCGGTTGCGCCCAGCACCGATCACGCTATCCTTCGGTTGATAACCGAAGGATGCGACACGCGGGAGGAGGTCCTGCAGATGGACAAGGCCGCGGACCTGATCGGATCGCAGCCCGCGCTGCCGGGAAGCCTGGCCACCCGGTACATGCGCTGCGGTAAGGCGAACTGCCGCTGCAAGGCCGAGCCGCCCGTCCTGCACGGCCCCTACCTGCACTGGACCCGCACCATCGCCGGCAAGACCGTGACCCGCACCCTCACACCGGAGCAGGCCGCGCGCTACCAGCCCTGGTTCGACAACGCCCGCCGCCTCCGCGCGCTCCTAGCCGAACTGGAGGCCAGATCCCTGCAAGCATTCACCGACGCCGAAGACTGAGACCGGAAATCACCGAGATATCACTGGGCGGATGTGCGGAACGTCAGTTCTGGCACGCGGGATGCCCGGATTTCGACAGGACCTTGGACCGACGTGGCGGATCCCCCAATCGGGGCAGACCCGGCCGATCGCCCCGATGAGAGCACGTCGACCCGACCCAGGCCGCACTTGAACTGGGCAACGAATTGGGCTACAGACTGGGCTACGGCCGTGGGCGCGATTCCGGGACCTCCCACC
>JBAVLA010000203.1:0-3881 GCA_049688595.1 Candidatus Nanopelagicales bacterium
TTCCTGGCCTGCCAGCTGCTGTTCCAGGTGGCCGGTCACGGGTCGAGCGGGCTGTGGCGGGGCCAGCAGATCTCGTTCGCGCTGTTCCCGACGTGGATCGCCGCGACGCTGTCCGGGGCGGCGGCGACCTTCCTCGGCCGGCACCTGACCTTCTCGGTGACGGCGAAGACCAAGCAGTCCAACGGGCCTGGGTACCGCTTCGTGCGGCCGCAGCTGGTCACGATGGCGTTGCTCGTGACCGCCTCGATCATCGGGGTGACCAGGGCCGTCATGGGCTTGGCGGGAGTGTTCCCGACGCTGCTCACGCTCGCCTGGGTGGGGATGGACCTTGCCCTGCTGAGCGTCGTCATCGGCATCGCCCGGTACGAGGGGCCCGGCGACAGCGTCGTCGACCCAACCCCACCCAGCACCGAGCTGGACGTGGCCGTGGCGTTCGCCCAAGCCGACGTCGCGCGCACCGACGGTGCGATCACGGCCCGGTCCTGAGGAACAAGGAGTTACCCGATGTCAACTATCAACATGGATACATCCATGCCCGCCTTGCGCCAGGGGACGCAGCTCGCCCAGCGAGACCTCGCCGTCCATGGTCGTTTCGACGCTGCAGCAGGGATCGACCTGCGGGCACTCGTCACCCAGGCCGTCCAGGACGGTCCGGCGCTCGTGCTCCTCGATGTCACGCGCGTCACCGAGGTCACGCCGTCGGGGCTGGCGGGGGCTCTCGAGCTGCTGCGCCTGGTCCGCTCACGCGGAGGTGACCTGCGGATGTACGGCAGCTCGATGGCCGTCATCAACGCCCAGCACGTCGCACGCCTGACCGAGATCAGCCGGGTCTACGGCGGGCGGCAGGCAGCGGTCGAGGCCGGTCGCCGCCGGCCGACGCGGCATGTCCGCCTACGGAAGCGACGCTCCTCGGTCCATGAGCGCGCTGCCAAGCTCCAGGTCCGGCTCGCCGCCGACGCCCGCCGGGGGATCCTGTTCCCCGCGTTCGATGGGATCGTGGCCGGCCCACCGGCCGTTGCGCCGCCCAAGGAAGTCATCTTCATCTTCGACGGAGGTTCCAAGCGATGAAGTTCTTGATCACCAAGCCGGCCCAGCAAGCCGACGACTACGAGGCCCCTGGGTACGCCGGGCACCCCGTCCAGCGCAAGGGCCGCCGGCGCGCCCGCCTCATCGTCCCAGTCCTGGTCATGGCGCTGGCCGCCACGGCTGTGGGGACTTCAGCCGCGCGAGTCCTCCCGACGAGCACGACCCAGTGCAGCGCAACGAATGCCGACTTGATCGTCCCCGCGGACGGCACCGCCCTGTTCGGCGTCAACCTTGACTGGGCTTCCGAGACCCTTGCGGAGCACGCCTCGAAAATGGGTCATACCCCGGCCGTTGCTGTCCAGTTCACGGACTTCCCCTACGACGACGAGACGTGGAAGCACACGACCGACGCCGTCGCACAGGTGAGGGCCGAGGGAGGGATCCTGCTGCTGACCCTCGAGCCGCACGCTGGGCTCGACGCGATCAGCGATGAGGCGATCAATCGGCTCGCCGACGACCTGCGGGCAGTCAACGACGCGGGGACTCCAGTCATCGTCCGGTTCGCCCACGAGATGAACGGTTCCTGGTACGCGTGGGGCCAGCAGCCCTCCCAATACATCGACGTCTTCCGGAAGGTGGCGGCAGCCGTGCACGCCAAGGCCCCCGGCAGCTCGATGATGTGGGCGCCGAACTACGGCGGCGGCTACCCGTTAACCGGCGGGCAGTTCGTGGCGAGGCCCGGGACCAAGGACTTCACGGCCCTGGACACCGACGGTGACGGCGCGTTGACCATGTCCGACGACACCTACGCCCCCTACTTCCCTGGCGACGACGCGGTCGACTGGGTGGGGATCTCCCTGTACCACTGGGGCAACCAGCGCCCTTGGGGGAACAACGAGATCACCGAGGCGGGCAAGTTCCAGGCGATGCTCACCGGGACGTACTCCGGGACGGCGGGGAACGACTCGGCCATCCCCAACTTCTACCAGGTGTACGGCGTCGAACACGGCCTGCCAGTGGCGATCCCCGAGACGTCTGCGATCTACACCCCCTCCCGGGGCGGTAAGTCCGAGCTGGCCGTCAAGAGGGCCTGGTGGCGCCAGGTGTTCTCCGAGGAGACGCACAAGGAGTTCCCCCAGCTGAAGATGGTCGACTGGTTCGAGTGGAAGAAGTACGAGATCGAGATCAACGAAGAGGTCGACTGGCGCGCCAGCGGCTCGACCGCGGTCAGCGCTGCGTTCACTGCGGACCTGCCGGAGTGGCTGCGCTACGGCAACGACGTGCAGGTCTGCCGCTAGCAGGGACCCGTGGGGCCCGGCTGCCTTCCCAACCACGCCGCCGGGCCCCACGGTGCCGGGGCTTGCCCCGGCACCGCACGAACCCGCCTACGAACACCTACGAATAGCTGTCAAATGCTCAGCGAATACCCAAGGAGATAGAGATGACTGGACAGGGCTTGGAACTGGCGAGGGAACGGATGCGCCGGGCGGGGGTCCACGCGATCGCGATCGACGTGTTCTCCCACTACTACCGGCAGTTGGAGACCGGTGCGACCGGACTCATCCGTGAGGACGACATCTACCCGCTGCTCGAGCCGGATGTGCTCGCCGATGTCGCCGTGACGGAGGAGGCAGCCCGGGAGGCGTTGAGCCGGACGGTTCTCATCAAGCTGAACGGCGGGCTCGGCACGTCGATGGGGATGGACCGGGCCAAGTCGCTCCTTCCGGTGCGCGACGGACGCTCGTTCTTGGACATCATCGTCGAGCAGGTGCGTCATGCCCGCGCCCAGTACGGCGTTCTGCTTCCGTTGATCCTGATGGATTCGTTCCGCACCCGGGACGACTCCTTGGCGGCCCTCGCCCGACACCCCGATGTCGCCTTCGACGGCATCCCGCTGGACTTCCTGCAGAACCAGGAACCCAAGCTCCTGGTTGACGGACTCACGCCTGTCGATTGGCCGGCGGACCCCAGCCTCGAGTGGTGCCCGCCCGGGCACGGTGACATCTACACCGCGATCCTCACGTCGGGCGTGCTCGATGCGCTGCTCGACCAGGGATTCCGCTACGCCAGCGTGTCGAACTCCGACAACCTCGGGGCGGCTCCCGATCCCATGCTCGCGGGGTGGTTCGCCGAGTCGGGTGCGCCGTACTCGGCGGAGCTGTGCCGGCGCACGCCGGCCGACCGCAAGGGCGGCCACTTGGCGATCCGGAGGTCGGACGGTCGACTGATCCTGAGGGAGGCCGCGCAGACCTCGGCCGAGGAGATGGAGTACTTCACCGACGAGGAACGCCATCCGTACTTCCACACCAACAACCTGTGGTTCGATCTGGCGCGCCTGCGCGAGGTGCTGACCAAGCGTGGGGGAGTCCTCGGGCTGCCGCTGATCCGGAACACCAAGCCGGTGGACCCCACCGACCCGAGCTCGCCGCAGGTGTATCAGATCGAGACGGCGATGGGTGCGGCGATCGAGGTGTTCGAGGGCGCGCGGGCGATCGCGGTCGAGCGCAGCCGCTTCCTCCCGGTCAAGACCACCGATGACCTGCTCCTGCTGCGTTCGGACGCCTACGATCTGGCCGAGGACGGTACGTTGCGGCTCGCCGCAGCAGAGGCGCCGTTGGTGAGCCTCGACCCGCGGCACTACCGCACGGTGGCGGAGTTCGATGCCCGCTTCCCGGCCGGGGTCCCGTCGTTGCTGGCCGCCCGGGCCCTCACCGTCCGGGGTGACTGGACGTTCGGGTCAGGCGTGACCGTGCGTGGCCGGGCCAGCCTGCCCGATCTAGGGGCACCGCAGCGCGTCGTCGGTGAGACGCGCCGGGCGGCCTGACGCGGGCCAGGGCTGTTCGAATGTCCAACCG
>JBAVLA010000204.1:0-13855 GCA_049688595.1 Candidatus Nanopelagicales bacterium
TGCTCCGATCCCACTACCCCCGCAGCGAACACGAAGGCCGCGCCCTGCTCCGCGAAGCGTTCACCCTCCCCGGCGACCTGCAGATCATCGGCACCGAACTGCACGTCCGCCTCGACCCCGCCTCCGCACCACGACGCAGCAAAGCCCTCAACGCGCTCTGCACCGAACTCAACGACACCCAAACACGCTACCCGGGCACCGACCTGACCCTCGTCTACAGCGTCAAAGAGGACCCCAGTCACACCTGAATGAACTCACCACGTCCGGACCTCTGGACTCAGCCCACAGGCAACTGGTCCAGTTCCACGACGGAGTGCCGATCGTCACCGGCCAGCCGTACCTGCGCCCACCGCAGCACCTCGGCCTCCTGCGCGAACAGCACGACCTGCCGATCCTGGGACAGCGCGAGCAGCGTCTCGAGGATCTCCACGGTGCGTACGCCGTCGGCCTGGACCGTCACGTCGTCGAGCAGCAGCGGGCAGGGCTCCCCGTGGTCGCCGAGGTGCTCGGCAAGCGCGACGTGCAGCAGCAGGTAGACCTGCTCGGCGGTCCCGAGGCTCAGCCGGGTCGCCTCGATCCAGTCGCCACTGGTCGGGCGGACGTGCACCTTGAGGCTGGCCGGATCGATCATCGCCTCGACGTAGCGACCCTCGGTGACCCGGGGCAGCCAAGTCGTGAGCGTTGCCGCAAGCAGGGGCGCGATGTCACGGTGGACGCGGTCCTGCGCCTGCGCGAGGTAGCGCCTCGTAGTCGAGAGCGTCTCAGACAGCTCAAGGACGCGGGCATTCTCGGCCTCAGCCGCGGCGAGGGCCTCCTCCGCCTCCGGCACCGACGGGAGGGTCCGCGCCCGCTCGGCAAGTGCTCCCTCCGCCTGGTCGGCCGCCGAGGTCAGTGCCGAGGCCCGCTCGATCAATGAGTCGACAGCTGCCGACGAGGCCTGGATCGCTGCCTCCACCACAGGGAGGTCGACCGGCGCGCCGCGGAGCCCGCCGCCCGCCAACTCCTCGACACCAACAGCAGCGGCAAGCACCGCGACCTCCGCATCCGCACTTGCCGCCGCGACAGCCGCCGCCTGGGCGGCCTCGCCCAGGCTGAGGAGCTCCTCCTCGGCGGCGGTGGCCAGGCAGTCCAACTCCTCGATCGTGCCCCCCTTCAGGACTGCCTGCAGTCCTGCCCACGCGCGCTGGTCGGACTCGGCCCTCTCGAGGTCCTGGTGCCGCTGGGCCTGCCACGTCGTGAGCGACTCGACCAGTTCGGCAGCCTCGTCCTGGCCCGCAGCGTCCGTCGACGGGCGAAGACCGACCGCAGAGGCAGCCTCGATCAGGCCCCGCAGCGCGTCGGCCCGGGCCCGGGCCGCGTCGCCCGCCGCAGCCTCGGCAGCACGTCGCTCGCGCAGGGCCGTCTCGAGTGCGCCGCGTGCGCCGGCCTGACGTGCCTGGTCGGCCCGCTCCCGGCACTCGCCGGTGTAGCGGATCAGGAGCGCCGTCGGGTCGTCGGATTCACCCGGACCTCGGATGCCACGCTCAGCCAGGGCGCGGAGCAGCTCGGCCTTCGCCCTGTCCACGTCTGTGCGATCGCGGGCTTCCAGCCGCAGCGCGTCCTGCCACCGGCGGGCCGCAGCCTCGGCGGACTCGGCCCGCAGGGCCAGGGACCTCAACTGTCCCGGATCAGCGGAGATCCCCACGTCGGCGCACCGGAGCTCCAGGTCCGACCACGCGACCTCAGCTGTCCGCCGCGCGCCGTCCGCCGCGGCCTGCCGCTCCTGCGCCACGGCCACAGCCCGGTCGGCACCGTTGAGCGACGCAGTGGCCCGCCGCTCGCGCTCCCGTGCAGCCGCCAGCAGGCTCTCGGCCTCAGCCAGGCCGGCTCGGGTCAGGTGCAGCGCATCCGAGCCCGAACCTGTCTCACCCGTTGCCGCCCCGGGCGGGGTGCTGCCAACCAGCGCTGCGACCGCCAGGGCGGCTCCGGCTGCGAGCAGGGCCACACCCAGCCCGGTCTGCGTCGTCAGCAGCGCCGCACCGATGATGCCCAGGACCACGGCCAGGACGGCCAGCGGAACGTTGATGGGACGGGCCGCGCCGCCGACAGCCGCCGCCTGCACCGCCGCGGCGCTGACCTGCTCCTGAGCCCGGCGGCGGTTGCCCTCCGCGGACTCAGCCGCCGACTGCGCCTCGGCATGCGCGACCTTCGCCGCGTCGTGGGCGGACTTCGCGGACTCCAGCCCCTCGACTGCCCGTTCTTGGGCAGCCCGAGCGGCCACCAGATCGGGCGCCGCCTCAACCCGGCTGGCCAGGTCGCGCAGCGTGGCGGGACCGACCCGGATGGCGCGCTCCACCTCCGGCGGGAGGGGGTCTGGCTGACGGGGCCCCTCCGCGGCATGATGATCGGCCACGGCTTGGGCCTCTCGCAGGTCTCCGGCCGCGCGTTCCACGCTGTGATGCGGCTCGAGGTCTCCCTCGGGTGCCGCCGGCAGCTCATCGAGGCACCGCTGCAACTCGTCCGCCGACTGACCCTCGAGGGCGATCGGTGCAGGCAGTGAGGTCCAGCGATCGACTGCCGAGGCCACAGTGGTGGCAAGGTGCTCGTTGTCGGCGACGCCGCGGGGTTCCTGGCCGCCCAGCAGCTCATGCAGCTCGTGGGCCCTGGCCTGGTCGGCGCGCTGGGACCGCACCGCCTCGCCCTGCGTGGCGTTGGCCCGAGCCCGACGCAGCGCCTCCTCGCGGGCACGGACGGCGCCCTCGGCCGCCGTGCGCAGGTCGAGCAGCCGTTTGTGGCGAGCCATCCCTTCGCCGACATCGGCCTGAGCCGCATCAGCTTCTGCCCGCCTGCGCTCGGCCTCCTCGATGGCGGATAGGTACGCAGTGTGCTCGGTGCGTGCCACGTTGAGCGCCCTCTGCGACTGCTCCAGCTGCTCCTTGGCCGCGCGGAGCGGCCTGCGGATCCCCACGCGATCCACGCCAACGTGCTCGCGGAGGAATTCGTCGATCGCGACCAGCGCCTGCGCGGCCGTCGGATCGTCAGCGCCGGCGCTTGCCGCGGCCTTCTGCAGGTGGTCCTGCAGCCCGTCGGCTCGCTCGAGCACACCGAGCAGGTCGGCCTGTTTCACGCATGCCGTGGCGGCGAAGCTGTCGCGGTCGAGCCCGAGCCAGCCAGATCCGTCGGGGGAGTTCTGGAACATGATCTCCGCGGAGACGTCACGGGCCAGCCCGAGGTCCGTGGCGCGGCAGTCCACCCTGCCGTCGAGGTCGTGGGTCAGCCGCATGCGTCGGCCGTCTGCCAGCGTCAGCTCGGCGCCCACGGCCCACCGGCCTCCGGCCCACGGTCGATGCCGGTCGCGGAAGGCCCGCATCTGCTTGCTCGCCCCCGGCCCGCGGCGACGACCGCACAGGGCTGCGTACGTGGCGGCATGCCAAGTGGACTTCGCCGACTCGTTGCGGCCCGACACGACCGTGAGCCCGGGCGCAAGCTCAAGCGTCCGATCGGACAGTGCCCCGAACGCCGTCGCGGTCACCTTGTTGATGTGCATGTCAGTGGACCTCCAGATCAGCGCGACCGGAAAGGGCCCGCAGGCCGGTGATCAGCACTCTGCGGCGCGTGTCCTCGTCCAGGCCGGGGGCCGCGCGGACGTCCCGGACGAACTGGCCGCGCACGGTGGGCTCCTCGGCGAGCCGGTCCAGGTCGTAGGCGACCGATATGGAGCCCAACCGCGTGACCAGGCCGTCCAGGTGCCGGCCGAGGCCCCTGAGGTCGGCGAGGTCGATGTCCACGTCTGGGCCCACCTCGCCGCTGACGGTCACTCGGACGATCCCGGTGAGGTCGGCGATTCCGGCCTCGACCTGTTGCCGGACGTGATCGGCGTGCGATGCGTCGCGCAGGTGCACCGTGACGTCTTGAACCGTGGTGGTGGCCACCGGGTGGACCGTGCGGTCGACCGAGCCATCGGCGGCGACCGTGGCAATGACCGCGCCCCGCTGGCCGGTTTCACCGAAGGTGAGCGGATCAGGGTTGCCCGGGTAAGTGTGGCGGGTGGCGAGCTTGGGGGAGTGGAAGTGGCCGCAGAAGGCGTGGTCCAGGCCGGCCGCCTCGATCTGCGATTCGGTGAACGGCGCGTGCGGGCGCTTGCCGGCGTCCTGCCAGGGCAGTGCTCCCTGCTCCGAGCCGTGGAACAGGGCGAGGTTGATCCCGCCCCGGTCGACGGTGAAGCCGTCGAGGAACCCTTCGGTGTTCGCCGGCGCCCGGTGGGCGGCGCCCCAGAGGGTCACCCCATCGGCGAGTTCGAAGGGCTCGAGCCGGTCCTGAGTGAAGACGTGTACCGTCGATGACCAGTGGGCCTGCCGGTACAGCGATGCTGGGCCGTACCAGTCATGGTTCCCGGGCGCCAGGAAGACTGGACGGCCCAGGCCACCGAGTTGGTCGGCGACGAACCGCACCGTGTCCGGGGTGAACCGGTCATGCTCGTAGAGGTCCCCGGCGCACGCGACGGCATCCACCTGCTCGGTCGCGGCCAGGTGGCAGATCCGCTGCAGCGTGTCGCGGAGGGCCTGGCGGCGGGCGCGGGCAAGTCCCGGGGGGGCCCAGGCGAAGGGCGTGTCCAGGTGCAGGTCGGAGAAGGCGAGGATCTTCACCCGGAGGCCTCCTGTCGGATCGTTGTGGCGTCGTCTGGCCTGACGTGTTCTTGATGGTGCAGCCCGCGGGCGGCGCGGCAGCGGGTGCTGCCGACGCGCGCTGCCATGGGGCGGGCACCTGGTCATGTGCCCTTGTGCGGGGCGAGCGACACTCTCGCACGGGGGTCTGACAGGGACGATGTGAAGGCGCTTCCGGCGTGCGGCAGCGCGTTCGCGGTGTGACGCAGCTCACGGTGGGCAGGGGTTGGGCTGGCCCATTGCCGGGTATGCACGAATCGCACGACACGGTACGCGCCATCCGGTGCGGACCATCCATTAGCGAATGGGACATGTATGAGCACCGATAGCGTGAACGCCAACCCCGTCGAGGATCCGACCGCCGCGACCCCCGCCTACGCTCCGGCGACCCCCGCCTACGCTCCGGCAGCCCCGGTGGCGGCCTTCGCAGACGGCAAGCCGATGTTCGACGCCGCTGGGCGTCCGGCCAGCCCGAAGAGCCGCCTTGCCGCGGCCATCCTGGCCTTCTTCCTCGGCGGGCTGGGCATCCACCGGTTCTACGTGGGCAAGGTCGGGACCGGCGTCCTGACGATCGTCACCTTCTTCGGCTTCTTCGGCCTCTGGCCGCTGATCGACTTCATCCTGATCGTCATCGGCAACTTCAAGGACGTCCAGGGTCGCACCCTGTCGAACTGGTAGGTGCTGCGACGCCAACCGCTCCGGCCCTGGCGCTGGGCGGCTGGCTCGTGGACGTGGAGGGTCGTTGTCGCTCCGGCGGCAACGGCCCTCCCTGCCGTTGGCGCGATTGCACGCCTACTTTGTTCACCCGACGGGGGAGCCCGAGCTGAATCTGCGCGCCCGGCGCTGGAGCGTGCGGATGCGGTGCGGGTTCCGCTCGTCGGGGATCGCGCGATTGGCCCGCAGGTACGCCTCAGGGCGCGTCAGCAGCAGCTCGTCGTCGAGCATCCGAACCGTGTCCACGGTCGCCCGACCCTCGGACAGCGCCCGGATCCGGGGATCAGGCTGCTGGGGCAGCGCCTCGGCCAGCGCCCTTGTGGTGGCGATCCCCATCTCCCCCAGGAGGTCGAGCATCCACCCGAGCCGTCTGGGCATGCTCGGCGTGGCGGCGGGGTAGCGACTGGCCAGGAAAGTCGCCAGCGCTGCCTGACCCATCGGCTCGGCAGACTCCACGGCGCGGCGGGTCCCCGCGCGGTCCTGCGTCTGCACGTGCCAGGCACGCAGATCCTCGAGCTCGCGCTCGGCCAGCTCGAGCAGGCTCGCGGCCAGCACGAACTGCCGGCTGCGCGCGGCGGGGAGGTCGCTGGCTGCCTTGTACCGCAACTCGTGCTCCAGCGCGGCCCACAGGTCGGCTGCCCGGGTTCGGACCTGGATCTCGGCGGGCTGCTTCGTGAGGAGTTCCGGCAGCACTCCATCCGGACGGGCACGCACGTCGAAATGGCGGCCCCGGTACCCGGGCGTCTCCTCCCGGCCACGCTCTTCGCGCACGTCCACGTCCTTGTCGACGAGGAGCAGCCGGTGCAGCTCCTGGGCGACGATTGCTATCTCGCTCTCCAGGCGCACCACGACACGCACGCCGATGAGGTCGGGGAGGGCTCGGAACGAGGCGTCCCGGCCGGGCTGGGCGCGGTCCCGAGCACGCAGCTTGACCTCTACGGAGCGAACCTCCTTCGTGCGACCCGTGACCTGGGCGTCGATCTGGTCGATGTCGTCCAGCCGGCTGCGCAGCCATTCGACCAGGGCCGTCGTCGCGGACTGGTAGTGCCTGCGCTCCCGGCGGTACGCCAAGGCCTCTCGATGGGCCCACGCCCGGGGATGACGCGTGGGCGGTGGCTCCTGGGCTGCGGCGGCCTGCGCGTGCGCTGCGGCGGCCTGCGCGTGCGCTGCGGTGGCCCCCGGTTGGGCCGCTTGGGCTGGCTCCGGGGCTTCCCGCAGGGAGGGTGCAGTGGCACTCTTCCGGGGGCCGGCCATGCTCGGAGTCTACGGACGAAGCGGCCTGCCGGATCGACCACCACACCGCCCGTCACATCGACTCGGCGCCGGAGCGGCGTGCCGCCCGATCGATCCAAGTCCCGTTGCCTCCCGGGGGATCGATCCAACTTCCCGGGCCGTGGGGCTCCGCGTCCTTGGATGGATCCGTGAAGTCGGAAAGGTGGGTAGGCGCCGCGCCGGTCGTGCGTCGAACACCTCGGCCGGCAGCGGGGCCAGTCGCCGCGACGGACGCGTCGGGCACCCGGAGCGCCCGCGCGCCTCACAGCCGAGGACGCCATCTCCGGCCCTGGAGCGCCTCCTCCACCAGGCCGGCCTCGCGGACCTTCGCCGCCAACCTGGCGCCCTCCTTGGACAGGGCCACGAGCGCCTCCTCGACCGCCTCCGGCGGGACGAGCCCCGCTAGATCCCGGCGAGCCCCGGCGTAGGCGGTACGGGCAGCCTGCAATGACGCCTGCGCGTGCAGGTTCGCCAGCCGAGCCAGGATCACCGGGTGCCTCCGGAGCACGCCCTGGCTCCGGTAGTCGGGAGGGCACAGGTCCAGCAGCCAGGCCACGGCACGCGCGGGGAACTCCGCTGATTCCGGGTCGGGGACGGCGCGCGGCCATCCGGGCGGCATGGTCACGTGCGCAGCGTAGGGCCGGTCGCGTGGGCGCACGCGTGGAATCGGGCGCGTCCGGGAACCACTTGCGTCGCGCCTTCCGCACCGGCTGACGAGGACTCGAGCGCACTCGGGCGGGACGTCCCTCGCTGCCCGGCCCGCCCGCGTCCCTCGCCAGATGCCCATTCGACCAGACCCGTGCCCGGGTCATCCCCACCGGGAACGGCGTCGCCTCCTAGACTGTTGGGTCTGGACACCCGATCTGGGCAGGGAGGGCACCGTGGCCGTGCTGGAGCGCATCGACTCCCCGGCAGACCTGCGCGCCCTCGATCCCGCCGAGCTCGCCGAGTTGGCACGGGAGATCCGGGGCTTCCTCGTCGACCGGGTCAGCCGAACAGGCGGCCACCTGGGTCCCAACTTGGGCGTCGTCGAGCTCACGATCGCCCTGCACCGCGTGTTCGACTCCCCGAGCGACGTGCTGCTGTGGGACACCGGGCACCAGGCCTACGTGCACAAGATCCTGACCGGCCGCCGCGAGGGCTTCGACCACTTGCGCCAGCAGGGCGGCCTGTCGGGCTACCCGTCGCGCGCTGAGAGCGTCCACGACGTGATCGAGAACTCCCATGCGTCGACCGCGCTGTGCTATGCCGACGGCATCGCCAAGGGCCTCGAGCAGGCCGGCACGCTTGGGCAGCGGCACGTCGTGGCCGTGATCGGGGACGGGGCGCTGACTGGCGGCATGGCCTGGGAGGCGGTCAACAACATCGCCGACTCCAATCGCCAGGTCATCATCGTCGTCAACGACAACGAGCGCTCCTACGCCCCGACGATCGGGGGACTCGCCCGGCGCTTGGACACCCTGCGCACCGCGCGCGGCTACGAGCGGGTCCTCGACTGGGGCAAGCAGGTTCTCGGCCGGACCAGGTGGGTCGGCGGGGCCATGCTCGAGACCCTCCACGGGGTCAAGAAGGGGATGAAGGACATCTTGGCCCCGCAGGGGCTGTTCGAGGACCTCGGGATCAAGTACCTGGGTCCGGTCGACGGCCATGACCTGGCCGCCACTGAGGCGGCGCTGCGGGCGGCGAAGGGCTACCCGGGGCCCGTGATCGTGCACGCGATCACCCAGAAGGGTCATGGCTACGCACCCGCGGAGAACAACGAGGCCGACCGCCTGCACGGCGTGGGCGTGATCGACCCGGAGACGGGCACCCCCGTGGTCGAGTGCGGCCCCACGTGGACCGGCGTCTTCGCCGACGAGATCGTTCGGATCGGCCGGGAGCGCCGGGACGTGGTCGCGGTGACCGCCGCGATGCTCTGCCCCACGGGGCTCGACCGATTCGCTGCGGAGTTCCCCGACCGGACCTTCGACGTCGGGATCGCCGAGCAGCACGCCGTCGCGTCGTCGGCGGGGATGGCCTTCGCGGGGTTGCACCCCGTGTTCGCCGTCTATGCGACCTTCCTCAACCGAGCCTTCGACCAGGTCCTGCTCGACGTCGGGATGCATCGCTCCGGCGTCACGATCGTCCTCGACCGGGCCGGTGTGACCGGTGACGACGGAGCATCCCACAACGGCATGTGGGACATGTCGATGCTCGGCCTGGTGCCGGGCCTGCGGCTGGCCGCGCCCCGAGACGAGGAGACGCTCCGCAGGGCGCTGCGCGACGCGATCGCGGTGGACGACGGTCCCACCGTCGTACGCTTCCCCAAGGGTCGTCTGGCTGACCCGCTGCCCGCTGTCGCGCAGCAGGACGGGGTCGAACTCCTCCACGTGGGCCCTGACCCCGAGGTCCTGCTCGTGGGCGTCGGCAGCATGGCCGGCGTCGCGCGCGACGCCGCTGCGAAGCTGGCCGCCGAGGGGATCGCCTCCGTCGTCGCCGCCCCCCTGTGGGTGCTCCCGCTGCCGCAGGCACTCGTGGACCTCGCCGGCCGGGTCGGCCGGGTCCTGACCATCGAGGACAACGGACTGGCCGGGGGCGTGGGAGCCGACCTGGCAGTCGCCCTGGCTGACGCGGGGCTTGCGATCCCTTCAGCACGGCTGGGCATCCCGCAGCGCTACCTCGACCATGCCACGCGCCCCGCGCTCCTCGAGGAGTTCGGCCTCACCGCAGAGGGCTGCGCTGCCGCTGCCCGCCGCCTCGTGGGCGGTGCTGTCCCCAGCTGATCCGGCTAGCATGGAGCGTGGCCGTGACGAGGGGAGTCCGGTGGGCCGGGCGCCTGCCATTCACGCGCACCCGGCCTGGGCGGGTTGAAGCCACCGAGAGCCGGAACGACCAGTTGCTGGTGGCCACGTTCGTCGAGTCTCCCGTCGCCACCCTCCGAGCGCGTCGTGAGGGTGACCGGGTCGGCAGGATCCTCGACGCGAACCCGGCGGCAGGTCGTCTCCTGGGTCGCTCACCGCGTCGGCTGGTGGGCTCCCAGCTGCATCGGCTCCTGGCTGGGCATGAGCGGCTCACCGTCTGCGATGAGCCCCGCGCCGTTGACGTCCGGGTCAAGGGGAGCAACCGCTGGCTGTCCGCGACCGTGTCGGCGCTCTCTGCGGCAGCCGGGGACGATGTCGCACTCGTCGTGCTGGTGGACGTCACGCAGCGCCGCTCCGTCGATGAGCAGCTGAGCCGGGCTGCCCACCATGACGTTCTGACCGGGCTGATGAACCGGGATGAGCTGCTGCGCAGGTTGGCGGCCCTGCAGCCGGAGACGTCCACGGAGCATGTCGCCCTGATGTTCGTGGACCTCGACGGGTTCAAGGCCGTCAACGACGTCCACGGGCACCACGTCGGTGATGAGCTCCTCGTCGCCGTGTCCCGCCGGATCCGCCGAGCCATCCGCCCGGGGGACTTCGTGGGGCGGATCGGCGGGGATGAATTCATCATCGTGTGCCCGCACCTGGAGGATCCGGCGGTGGCTCGTGCCCTGGCCGAGCGGGTGCGGGCCACGCTCGACGAGCCGGTGAGCATCGAGGGCCTGGAACTGCGGATCAGCATGAGCGTGGGGATCGCCGAATCACCGGCGGAGTCGATCGACGGGCCCCAGCTCCTGCGCCAGGCGGACATGGCCATGTACCGGGCCAAGGAGGCAGGACGCAACGCGATCCGCTTCCATGCCCCGCAGATGGATGCCGACGCGCTGGCAGCGGAGCGGACCGGCGAGGAGCTCAGGTACGCATTGGACGACGAGGGCCTGGTGCTGCACTTCCACCCGATCGTCGAGATAGCGACTGGCCGCGTGCAGTACGTGGAGGCCCTGGTCCGGATCCGGTCCCGCTCGGGCTTCCTGCTGCATCCGGGGACATTCATGCCCGTTGCTGCGCGCCGAGGGTTGCTGGACCGCCTCGGTGGCAAGGCCCTCCAACTGGCCCTCGCGCAGCGCGCCCGGTGGGTTTCGGCGGGCCTCGTCGTCCCCGTGGCGCTCAACCTCACCTCCGGGCTGCTCCCCAGCCCGGCGATGGCCGAAGGTGTGGCGCGGATCGTGGCCCGGGAGGGGCATGAGCCCGGTGCAGTCATAGTCGAGGTCGGCGAGGCGATCGTGGGGGCAGAACCGGAGGCTGCTGTGCAGGGCTTCGGGCTGCTCCGGGCTGCCGGCATCGGCACGGCGCTGGACCATTTCGGTGCCGGGGGGTCCCTGCTCGGTGTCCTGCGGAACCTGCCTGTCGACCGGGTCAAGGTCGATCGCCTGCTGGTGGGCCGGATGACCCATTCAACCGCGGATCGGGCGATCGTCGGCGCGGTCGTGGACGTCTGCCATGCGCTGGGCATCCGAGTCGTGGCAGAGGGCGTCGAGCGCCCGGAGCAGGTGGCAGAGCTGGCGCGACTGGGTTGCGACGAGGCGCAGGGGTTCTTCATCTGCCAGACCGGGCCCGCCGACGCGCTGGACCTGCCGAACCTCCGTTGGGAGGCGGGGACGCTCAGCCGGCTGTGGCCGTGATGGCCCGCCCGAGGATCTCTGCGGTCAGGCCAACCTGCCACGGCCGCGCCCCGAGGTGGCGCAGGTGGTCACGGATCGCTTCGTGGTCACCCGCCGGTGGCTGCCACATCAGCCGACGGAGCACGTCGGGGCTCAACAGGTTCTCGGTCGGCAGGCTGAGCTCCTCGGCCCTGGTCGACAGCTCTGCCCGCGCCCTGGCCAGACGCGCGGCCGCGGCCGGGTCGCGCTGCAGCCAGGACCGCGCGGGTGGTGGCCCAGCGCCGCGAGCGGCGGCGGGTGGGAGCCCGGCGTCGGGGATCGCCCATGCATGCCGCAGGGCGTCACCCCACTCGTTGGCGTACCGGGCTACGCCACGACCATGGAACCCGGGCACCGCGCGCATCGCCGGCAGGTCGGGCGGAAGTGCCTGCGCCGCCGCGACGATCGCCGAGTCCGGGAGCAGGCGGCCAGGGGCCAGGTCGGTGGCCCGGGCGACATCGTCGCGGGCCCGCCACAACTGCTCCACGATGGCCAGGCCACGGCGCGAGCGGACCCGGTGGATGCCCGACGTCCGGCGCCAGGGATCCGAGCGCGGCGCGGGGGGCGGCGCGTCCCGGAGGGCCGCGAACTCCTGCTGCGCCCAGTCCCACTTGCCCGATCGCTGGAGCTGCTCGCGGAGGTGAGCACGCAGCTCGATGAGGACCTCCACGTCGAGTGCGGCGTACTCGAGCCAGTCCGCAGGCAACGGCCGCCTTGACCAGTCCGCGGCGCCGTGGACCTTGGCCAGTCCCCGACCAAGGATCTGCTCCACCAGCGGGGCCAGCCCATGCCGCTGCATGCCCAGCAGACGGGCCGCTAGCTCGGTGTCGAAGAGCAGCGGAGGTCGCAGGCCGAGCTCGGCCAGGCAGGGCAGATCCTGGGTTGCGGAGTGCAGGATCCATTCGGGCCCGTGCGACTCGGGCCCCTGCGACTCGGGCTCATGCAGCGCGCGGGCCAGGCCGGAGAAGTCCGTCATGGCGATCGGGTCCACGAGGATCGTGCCGGCGCCTTCCCTGCGCATCTGGATCAAGTACGCGCGCTGCCCGTAGCGGTACCCGGAGGCGCGCTCAGTGTCCAGGGCGATCGGGCCGCTTCCGGCAGCGATCGACGCAGTGGCCAGGTCCAGGTCGGCCTGGGTCTGCGTGAGCGACGGGAGTCCGTCGCGAAGCTCCAACAGCGGGAGGGGCGGCGCCTGCGGAGGTTCGCCCCCCGGGCCATCGCCGGATGCCTCGTTGCCCAGAACAGGACCAGCGGACACGACCACCGTTCCACCGTACCCGTGACGCCCGGATGATGCCGTCGTCTCAGCGATGCACCCCTACCTCGGGCGCGGCAGTTGGGCGACTCCGGGTGGCAGCGGGACCAGCCCGGCAGCTTGGCCAAGGACCTCTGCCCAGGCGCGGGCATGCGGGGCAAGGTCGGGGTCAACGGGGGTCCACGACGCCCGCAGCTCGATCTGGCCCTCGAGCGGGCGCTGGGCCAGCCCGCCGAACGACTCGGACGTGACCCGCGTGACGGTCCCGGAGATGTTGGTGTACGAGGCGGCGTTGGTGTCGAGTGCTTCCACGAGCCAGGACCAGCCGACCTCAGCCAGGAGGGGATCGGCCGCCATCTCCGCCTCCAGGGTGGCTCGCACGAACGCGACGACCCGGAACGTGCCCGCCCAGGACGCCTGCCCGGACGGGTCGTGAAGCACGACCAGTCGCCCCGAGCCGAGCTCCTCGCCGTCCTGGGCGACGTCCGCGCTGAGGGCGACGGCGTGGGGCGCCAGGCGCTGGGGCGCGGGGGACTCCTCGACGGTGACCTCAGGCCGGTACCGCACGCTGCGCAGCGAGGAGAGCGCGATGCGGAACTCGGCGGCGTCATCTCCCTGGATGGCGTCCATGGGCGCAGGCTACGCCCTGACGGGGCCGATTCCGGCCAATCACGCTCGTCACCCTGTTGTGGAGCGGCGCCCCGAGATCCCAGGGCGGGGTCCCGGCAGTGGCAGCAGGCTGACCTGCCAGCCCATCCGTCGACCGATTCCGGCACCCCGTCGACGTTCCGGCCGGGTGCGGTGGCACAGTGGGACCGTGACCGCGCTCCCCGTCCCAAGCGCGTCCCATGGCGCGGGCGGTCCGGGCAGTGGATCCCGAGTCCCGTCGGTCCCGCACGTGATCGTCGTGGGCGGCGGGATCTCCGGCCTGTCCGCGGCCTGGTTCCTCATCCAGTCGCAGACAGCGTTGAGCGTCACCGTCCTGGAGTCCGAGCCCGTGCTCGGCGGGAAGCTGGCGGTCAGTGACGTCGCCGGCATCGCCGTCGACGAGGGTGCCGAGTCCTTCGTCGCGTCCCGGCCGGAGGCGTTGCTCCTGGCACGCGCGGTCGGGATGGATCGGGATCTCGTGGCTCCGCGGGAGACTGGCAGCAGGGTGTGGGGTCGCGGCCGGGCGCGGGCCCTTCCTCGCGGGCTGTTCATGGGAATCCCGACGGACCTGCGCGCCCTGGCCGCCAGCGAGGTCCTCTCTGTTCCTGGGCTCCTGCGCGTCCCCCTGGATCGCGCGCTCCATGCGGCCGAGCTGCCCGACGATGTCTCAGTGGGGGCCCTGGTCGGGGGGCGCATCGGCCGGGAGGTCGTTGATCGGATGGTCGAGCCGCTGCTCGGCGGGGTGTACGCGGGCCGGGCCGACACGCTGTCGATGGCCGCGAC
>JBAVLA010000205.1:0-11249 GCA_049688595.1 Candidatus Nanopelagicales bacterium
GACGGTCAGCCACCGTGGGGTGCTGGACTACATCGCCTGGGCCCGCGAGACGTTCCCGTTGGACGAGTCGGATGCGATCGCCAGCCAGGCGCCACTGTACTTCGACAACTCGACGCTGGACCTGTACCTGTGCTTCTCGACGGGGGCGACGCTGTGCCTGCTGCCGGAGGGGCTGTTCTCGTTCCCGCAGCGGCTGGTCGAGGCGCTGGACGCGTGGGGCGTGACCTTCCTGTTCTGGGTGCCCTCGGTGCTGGTCAACGTGGCCAACCGGGGGGTGCTGGCCGACACCAAGCCGAAGCACCTGAAGTACGTGCTGTTCTGCGGCGAGGTGATGCCGGCCAAGCAGCTGGCGCACTGGATGCGCGAGCTGCCGGGGCCGCGGTACGTGAACATGTACGGGCCGACGGAGATCACCGACGTGTGCACCTACCACGAGCTGACCGAGTCGCCGGAGGAGGCCTCGACGGTGCCGATCGGGCGGCCGTGCCGGAACACCGCGGTCGTGGTGCTGACCGGGGACGACCGGGCGGCCGGGGTGGACGAGGTGGGCGAGCTGTGCATCCGCGGGTCGGGGGTGGCGATGGGGTACTGGAACGCCCCGGAGATCACCGGCAAGGTGTTCGTGCAGAACCCGCTGAACACCCGGTACAACGACCTGATCTACCGCACTGGTGACCTGGTCCGGATGGACGCCGACGGGGTGATCCACTACCTGGGCCGCAAGGACCACCAGATCAAGCACCTGGGGTACCGGATCGAGCTGGGGGAGATCGAGTCGGCGGCTGCGTCGCTGCCGCAGGTCGACCACTGCTGCGCGCTGTACGACGCCGACGCCCAGGTGATCCACCTGGTCGTGTCCGGCAGCGAGCAGATCGACCTGGGCGGGCTGCGCCGCGCGCTGGCGTCCCGGCTGCCCAAGTACATGGTCCCCGGCAAGGTCCACGTCCTCACCTCGCTGCCGTTGAACCCCAACGGCAAGATCGACCGGAAGAACCTGCACGGCCAGCTGATCGCTGCCTGACCTGCGAGATGGGGGGGCGCCCTGCTGGGGCGCCCCCCCATCGGGCGTGCTCAGGGCGTGAGGACGATCTTGCCGAACATCTCCCCGGCGGCCATCTCCCGGAGCGCCTCGTCAGCCGCGGACAGGGGCATCACCCGGTCGATCAGCGGCCGGAGCCCGGTCGCCTCGCACATCGCGACCAGTTGGGCGAGCTCGCGGCGCGTGCCCATGGTCGAGCCGACGACGGACAGCTGCAGGAAGAAGATCCTCGCCAGATCAGCCGGGGGCTGGGCGCCGGATGTCGCACCGGCGACGACCACGCGCCCACCGGGCTTCAGGCAGCGCAGGGAGTGCGCCCACGTGGCGGCCCCGACCGTCTCGAGCACGACATCGACCCGCTCCGGCAGCCGCCCACCTGGCTGGAAGGCCTGGTGCGCACCCAGCGCCACGGCCCGCTCGCGCTTCCCGTCGTCCCGGGAGGTCACCCAGACCCGGAACCCCGCCTGCCTGGCGAGCATGATCGCTGCGGTGGAGACTCCGCCGCCTGCGCCCTGGACGAGGACGGTCTGCCCCGGCTGCAGCCCCGACCGCGTGAACAGCATCCGGTAGGCGGTCAACCAGGCGGTGGGCAGGCACGCCGCCTCTGCCCAGCTCAGCGCGGCCGGCTTGGGTACGAGGTTCGCCCTCGGGACGGCCACCCGCTGGGCGAACGTGCCCTGATGCCGCTCGGACAGCAGTGAGCGCCGCGGATCGGTCGTCTCGTCGGCGTACCCGCCCTCGGAGATCACGCCGTGGACGATCACCTCGTTGCCGTCGGGATCGAGTCCGGCGGCGTCGCAGCCCAGGATCATGGGCAGTCGGTCGGCGCTGATGCCGACGCCCCGCAGGGTCCACAGGTCATGGTGGTTCACGCTTGCGGCCCGAACCTCGACCACCGCCCAGCCCGGTGGCGGCTCGGGCTCCGGATGCTCCCCCAGGCGCAGCCCGGCGAGGGGGTCCTCGGGGTGGAAGGTGGTGGCGCTCGCGGCGAACATGCCTCGATCCTGCCAGACCCCGAGCGCTCGGCCGGGGTAACCTCGTCGGTGTGTGAGCAGACCTCCGCCGGGTGTCGTCCGGTGGGGCGACCCTGCGTCGAGAGGCGTTGATGTGGCCAAGGACTCGGGATCCCGGATGGTGCAGTTCGGCACCAACGAGTGGCTTGTCGATGAGATCTACGAGCAGTACCTGAAGGATCCGCAGAGCGTCGACCGCGCGTGGTGGGACTTCTTCGCCGACTACCGCCCGGGGGACCAGATCCCAGCCAGGGCCGGCGCGGAGCTGCCTGCTCCGGCGCCCGTCCAGGCTTGGGACGAGCCGGGTGCCGCGGTTGAGCCGGGTGCGGCGCCGAAGGCTGGTGTGGTTGAGCAGGGTGGTCCCGAGGCCCTGGCGGTGACCCCGACCTCGGCAGTCGTCATGCGTGGCGCCGTTCCCGGGATGCGCGCGGGAATGCCGGGCGTGGCGGTCCCGCGCATCACCGCGCTGAAGGGCTCGAGGGTGCCTGCGGCGGAGGGCGCGGCGCCCGAGTCACCTGTCGGGCTCGTGGCCCCGCAGTCGCAGCGCACCACGCTGCCGCCGACCCCAGTGGGTGCCGGCGAGCTCCCCGCGCGGGTCCTGCGGGGTCCCGCCGCCCGGGTCGTGGCGAACATGGAGGCCAGCCTCGGGGTCCCGACCGCAACGTCGGTGCGCTCAATGCCGGCGAAGCTGCTCATCGACAACCGCGTCATCATCAACAACCAGCTCGCCCGCGCCCGTGGTGGCAAGGTCTCGTTCACCCACATGATCGGGTACGCGCTGGTCCGAGCCCTCGGCGAGATGCCGGAACTCAACGTCGCCTTCACCACGGTTGACGGCAAGCCAGCGTTCATCCAGCACGACTCGGTCAACCTCGGCCTGGCGATCGACATCCTGAAGCCGGACGGCACGCGCCAGCTGCTCGTGCCCTGCATCAAGGGCGCCGACAAGATGGAGTTCTCCGTCTTCTGGGCGACCTACGAGGAGATGATCCGCAAGGCGCGCTCCGGCTCGCTCAACATCGACGACTTCCAGGGTACGACCGCCACCCTGACCAATCCCGGCACGTTGGGCACGGTGCACAGCGTGCCGCGGCTGATGGCCGGCCAGGGCCTGATCGTGGGGGTGGGCTCGCTGGACTACCCGCCGGAGTGGCAGGGCGCCGCGCCGGAGAACCTGGCCCGCTCCGGGGTCAGCAAGATCCTGACCCTGACCTCGACGTATGACCACCGGATCATCCAGGGCGCGCAGTCCGGCGAGTTCCTGCGCCGGGTCCACCAGTTGCTGCTCGGCGAGTACGACTTCTACGACGAGATCTTCACCTCGCTGCGGATCCCCTACGAGCCGATCCGTTGGGCGACCGACATCGCCACCAGCCACGACTCCGACCTGAACAAGACCGCCCGGGTCCAGGAGCTGATCCACGCCTACCGCGTGCGCGGGCACCTCATGGCCGACATCGACCCGCTGGACTACAAGCAGCGTCACCACCCGGACCTGGACATCGCCGCGCACGGGCTCACCCTGTGGGACCTCGACCGGGAGTTTGCCGTGGCCGGGTTCGCCGGCGCGCAGTTCATGACCCTGCGCGACGTACTCAAGGTGCTCCGCGACGCGTACTGCCGCACCGTCGGCATCGAGTACATGCACATGCAGGACCCCGATCAGCGCAGGTGGGTCCAGGAGCGGATCGAGCGCGCACCCGATAAGCCCAAACCGGAGGAGCAGCTGCGGATCCTGCGCACGCTGAACTCGGCCGAGGCGTTCGAGACGTTCCTGCAGACCAAGTACGTCGGGCAGAAGCGGTTCTCCCTCGAGGGCGGCGAGGCTGTCATCCCGCTGCTGGACGCCATCCTCACGGCGGCGGCCAAGCAGGGCCTTGCTGAGGTGTGCATCGGGATGCCGCATCGTGGCCGGCTCAACGTCCTGGCCAACATCGCTGGCAAGTCGTACGGCCGCATCTTCAGCGAGTTCGAGGGCAACTACGGCGTCGAGTCGGTCCAGGGCTCCGGCGACGTCAAGTACCACCTCGGCACCGAGGGCAGGTTCACCACCGACGACGGCGCGCAGGTCGGGGTCTACCTGGCCGCGAACCCCAGTCACCTGGAAGCCGTGAACCCCGTGCTCGAGGGGATCGTGCGGGCCAAGCAGGACCAGCGGCCGTCCGGGCACAAGTACGACGTGCTGCCCCTGCTGATGCACGGGGATGCAGCCTTCGCCGGCCAGGGCGTCGTCGCCGAGACGCTGAACCTCAGCCAACTGCAGGGCTACCGGACCGGCGGCACCGTCCACGTGATCGTGAACAACCAGGTCGGGTTCACCACCTCGCCGAAGTACAGCCGCTCCTCGGTCTACTGCACCGATGTCGCCCGGATGGTCCAGGCGCCGATCTTCCACGTTAACGGCGACGACCCCGAGGCGGTCGTGCGAGTGGCCAGGATGGCCTTCCAGTTCCGCCAGAAGTTCGCCAAGGATGTCGTCATCGACATGATCTGCTACCGCCGGCGCGGCCACAACGAAGCTGACGACCCGTCGCTGACCCAGCCGACGATGTATGCGGTGATCGACTCGAAGCGGTCGGTCCGCAAGCTGTACACGGAGGCGCTCATCGGACGCGGCGACATCACGGTCCAGGAGGCCGAGGAGGCGCTGCGCGACTTCCAGGAGCGCCTCGAGCAGGTGTTCCAGGAGACCCGGGCCAGTGGAGTGGGCGCCGAGGAGTTCAGCGCCTATTCCGCCGAGGTCATCAGCACGGGTCGCAAGGAGCTCGCCCCGCAGACCCCTGCGATGGACGTGGACACCTCGATCAGCCGCGAGGTCGTGGACCTGGTCGTGCGCAGCCAGCTCGAGCTGCCGGAGGGCTTCACGGCCCACCCCCGGCTCATCCCGCAGCTGCGCCGGCGGGCCGAGATGGTCGCCACCGACACGATCGACTGGGGAATGGCCGAGGCCCTGGCCATGGGGTCCCTGGTCCACGAGGGGCGCCTGGTCAGGCTGGCCGGACAGGACTCCCGGCGGGGCACGTTCGGACACCGGCACGCGGTCATCGTCGATGCCCGGACCGGCTGGCAGTACAAGCCGCTCAAGCGGTGCTACGCCAACGGCGGGAAGATGTACGTCTACGACTCCCTGCTCAGCGAGTTCGCCGCGATGGGCTTCGAGTACGGGTACGGCGTCGCCCGGCCCGACGCGCTGGTCATGTGGGAGGCGCAGTTCGGCGACTTCGCCAACGGCGCGCAGGCCATCATCGACGAGTTCATGTGCTCAGCCGAGCAGAAGTGGGCCCAGCGATCCTCGGTCGTGCTGCTCCTGCCCCATGGCTACGAGGGCCAGGGCCCCGACCACTCATCCGCCCGGATCGAGAGGTTCCTGGCCCTGTGCGCCCAGGACAACATGACGGTCGCCCAGCCGACCACCCCAGCCACCTACTTCCACCTGCTGCGCTGGCAGGTCCTGTCCCGGCTGACTCGACCGATGGTCGTGTTCACGCCCAAGTCCCTGCTGCGGGCCAAGGTGTCCACGTCCTTGGCCAAGGACTTCACCGAGGGGTACTTCCGCGCCGTGCTCGATGACCGGGGGATCTCGGCGGGACGGATCCAGCCGGGTGACATCCGGCGGGTCCTGGTGTGCTCGGGTCGGATCGCGTTCGACCTCATGGCCGAGCGGGACCGGCGGGGGCGCGGGGACGTCGCCATCATCCGCATGGAGCGGCTCTACCCGGTCCCGCATCGCACGCTGTCGGAGTCCCTCGACCGGTTCGGCGACGCCGAAGTCGTGTGGGTCCAGGACGAGCCGGAGAACATGGGCGCCTGGCCGTTCATGAACCAGCAGCTGCCGGCTGCCATCATGCGCACGTTGCGGGCAGTCACGCGGACGGCGAGCTCGGCCCCGTCCGTTGGATCGCTGCACCGGCATGACGAGGAGCAGCGCGCGCTGCTGGAGCGGGCATTCGGGTAGGGGCGGAGGATGTACGACACGGACCGCGGCATCGAGGAGCTGATCGCCCGTCGGGGCACCGAGGAGGTCACCCTGGAGTGGCTCGCCGAGCAGCTGGTCACCTTCGTCGACCTGAATCCGCAGTTCGAGGTGGCAGTGGATCGCCTCGCCATCTGGCTGGCTCGCGACGAGGATGAGGTCGAGCAGTAGACCAGGGCGCGCACTCAGGCGCGCCCGTGCATCGCGCGACGGACGTCGCGGAAGGGGTGGCTGCCATGCGCAGCAGCTGGAAGTTGATGGTGGGGGCGTCCCTGCTCCTCGCCGGGTGCTCCGGTGGGACCGGGGGGACGGACACCACGCCGGGTCCGGTCGGGAACGGTGCCCTGATCACCGGGTCATCGGCGAAAGCCTCCGGCGACGTGGTCAACACCTGGCGGCGCTACCCGATCGATTCCGCGGGGGTGCCCGGCGACTCGAATGAGCTGTTCGTCGAGAAGGTCACCGACGACTCGAAGCTGACCGGAGTCGTGGACGGCCGGGACCCGTGGTTGCTGACCGGGCTCTACGAGGACTACTACACGACTCGGCTGGAGGTGCGCGAAGCCGCAACCGGGAAGGTGCAGCGCACCCTGGACGTGGACAAGTGGTGCGGTGGCGAGGGCGGCGAGGGCCGCTCCTGCGTCCTGCTCGACGACAAGCGCCTGGCCCACACGCCCCCGCTGTGGTTCGGGTCCGGCGTTGCCACCGTGACGATCAGCTCGCTCGAGACGGGCAAGCCGATCGCCGAGTTCGGCCCGTACGAGAACCTCATCCAGCTGCTCGGCACGGATTCGCCGGACCACCTGATCCTGGTCCTGGCGGGGGAGATGGCTGGGAAGGGGGACCTGGCCAAGCCGGGTCCGGCGACTGTGCTCGGCCTCGACCTGGCCACTTCGAAGACGGTCGAGATCGGCAAGTCCCCGGCCCAGTGGTGGGCCTACTGCGCCATCACGCAGGACACGGCCCTTGGCGTGTCGAAGGATGGCGATGAATGGCAGCTCCACGCCGTCGGGCCGGCGCCGATCGCGGACTCCCTGGTCGGTGCGGACGTGGGCATCCCGCTCGGGTGCTCGGCGGACGGCAAGAACATCTACTTCTCGATGGTCCCGGAGGATGGCCCCCAGTCCCTTGAGCGGATCGCACTGGCCGACGGGAAGCGGTCGGAGGTCATGAAGTTCACGTCGCCCGAGGAGCCAGCGTCGATCATCCGGTGAGCCGTTGGGATCGGACCTGGGCGGGGCTTGGGTCCCACCGCGGCTGGGCCAGTATTGGGCCATGCGCACGAAGCCCTTCGAGGTCCTCACCCCAGCCGACCTGCGCCGCAGGACGTCGCTGAAGTGGCGGCGCCACGGGCCGGACGTGCTGCCCCTGTGGGTGGCGGAGATGGACGTGCTGCCCGCGATGGAGGTCGTCGAGGCGATCACCGAGGCCGTCCGGCTGGGTGACACCGGTTACCCCGGCAACCGCCGTGCCTACGCCGAGGCGTTCGCCTCGTTCGCCGAGCTGCGGTGGGCCTGGCCGGTCGAGCCTGGGCACACGCAGACGTGCGCGGATGTGATGACTGGAATCCGCGCCCTGGTCGAGCTCCTGTCCCGGCCCGGGGAGGCGGTCGTCATCCCGACGCCGGTCTACCCGCCATTCTCGGCCCTGAGCCGTGAGCTTGGCCGTGCGGTGGTCGCCGTGCCGCTGACCGCGACGGGTCGGCTGGATGTCGCTGCCATCGCCGCTGCCCTCGCGGCGGGGGGTCCAGACGGGCGCCCGGCTTCGGTGCTGCTCCTGTGCAGCCCGCAGAACCCGACCGGTGTCGTGCACACGGCCGCGGAGCTGCGCGCGATCGCGGACGCGGCGGATCGCTGCGGGGCGACAGTGGTCGTCGATGAGGTCCACGCGCCCCTCGTTCCTGCGGGCACGACGTTCGTCCCCTGGCTGCGGGTGGGCGGAGCCGGGTTCGTGGTCACCTCCGCCGCGAAGTCGTTCAACCTCGCCGGCCTGAAGGCCGGCCTGATCATCGCCGGCGCCGAGTCGCGCAGGCTTCTCCGCGACCTTCCTGAGTCGGTGGCGGACGGGGCCAGCCACCTGGGCATCCTCGGGCACGTCGCGGCCCTGCAGGCCGATCCGTCCTGGCTGGACTCGGTCAACGCCAACATCGCCGTGAACCGGGACCTCCTGGCATCGCTTGTGTCCCATCTGCTGCCTGACGCCGGCTACCGCGTCCCGCAGGCGACCTACCTGGCGTGGCTGGACTGCCGCGGACTGCAACTGGGCGACGACCCGGCCAGCGAGTTCCTGGTCCGGGCGCGGGTGGCCCTGACCGCCGGGTCCCCGTTCGGCCCCGGGGGCCTCGGGCACGCCCGGCTGAACCTGGCCTGCTCCGCTGCCGTGCTCACCGAGGCGGTGGAGCGGATGGCAGCCGTCGTGTCGAGGGCGGGCCCGGGGTCTCCAGACAAGTAGTCGACCACACGATCGATCCAAGTCTCCTGCCGTCCTGGGCGGTTGATCCAGGTTTGCGGGGGGCTGGGCCCCGCAAACCTGGATGGATCCGCACGGCTTCGTCGTGCGACGCCGACCGGGCCTCCGAGTGGCCTGAGTCAGAGCCCCGACCGATGCCGTAGGTGACTTCTGGGCGCTCGATCTCAGGACCCACCCTCGAGGAACATGTGGATCTGGTACCGGTCGCCCCGGTACCACGACGTGACGTACTCCACCGGCTGCGCACCCGCCGCAGACGAGCGTCGGAAGACCAGCAGCGGTGCGCCCTGGGCTACGCCGAGTGCCTCGCCGACGGGGGCGTCCGCGAGCTCGGCCCAGACCGTCTGCTCGGCGCGGTCGATGGGCAGGCGATAGGCCGTCGACAGGGTCGTGTACAGCGAGCGGGTCAGGTCGTGGCGGTCCAGGCCGGGCAGGAGCGCCTCGGGGTAGAACCCCCGCTCGAGAGCCATCGGGATGCCGCCGGCCATGCGCAGCCGTTCCACGTCCCAGACGCGGGCCGCCGCGGCGAGCCCGAGGGCCGCACGGGCCTCGACCGGAGCCTCGACGAGCGCTACGCGTCGCACGATGGTCGCCGCGACGAGCCCGCGTCGACGCATGTCGTCGGTGAAGGAGGCCAGATGAAGGGTGGCCTGGATACGCTCGCCGGCGACGAACGTGCCCTTGCCGTGGACCCGGTAGAGCTTGCCCTCCTCGACCAGCTGTCGGATCGCCTCGCGCACGGTGGCGCGGCTGACCGCGTACTCAGCCATGAGCTCTCGCTCGGAGGGGATCGCCGTGTGCGGCGCCCAGGTGCTCTCGATCTGCTTGAGGAGGATCGACCGCAGTTGGGCGTGCTTCGAGATGGGTCCCTCGGCGAGGATCGAACTTCCGGCGCGGATCGCCGTCCCGGTACGTGTGAACTCAGCCATGGCTCCCGTCTTCGGTTGGGCTTGACAACGATAGTCCTGAACCTGCAGTATAGGCCTACTGGTTCGTACCAGTACGGACCAGTCTCCAAGCTCGATGACTCCATCATACGGGGAACACCGGTCTCACGAGGAAGGCCCCGGACCGTTCGCGGTCCGTACCAGTGACGACCACCCACGCAAGACCAAGAGTACGTCCCTCGCGAGGGACTCCTAGAAGGAGCAATCCATGAGTCAGACCACCACGAAGCCCGGGAAGTCGGGGCTTCAAATCCCCGGCTTCGCCCAGCTTCAGCGCCTGGGCAAGAGCCTGATGCTGCCCATTGCCGTCCTGCCTGCCGCGGGCATCCTGCTTCGGCTGGGTCAGGAAGACCTGCTGGGCAAGATCGACGCCCCGGTGATCGGCCCGTTCTTCGACGCGATGAGCGCAGCCGGCGGCGCGGTGTTCGCCAACCTGCCGCTGCTGTTCGCCGTAGGTGTCGCGATCGGGTTCGCCAAGAAGGCGGACGGGTCGACCGCGCTGGCCGCAGTCGTCGGCTACAGCGTCATGGCGGCTGTGTTCAAGGCGATGTCACCGATCGTGCTCGCCGGGCAGGTCGACGCCGCCGGGAACCCGGCCCAGATCAACTACAGCGTCTTCGCCGGCATCATCGCCGGCCTGGTGAGCGCGGGGCTGTTCGACCGCTACCACACCATCCAGCTGCCGCCCTACCTGGGATTCTTCGGCGGGCGACGGTTCGTCCCGATCGCGGTCTCCATGGCCTCGCTGTTCATCGCGTTCGGGATGAGTTACTTCTACCCGATCTTCAACTCCGGCCTGACCAGCCTGGGTGAGTTCATCGGCGGAACCGGGGCGTTCGGGGCGTTCACCTACGGTGTGGCCAACCGGATGCTTATCCCGATCGGCCTGCACCACATCCTCAACTCGTACGTGTGGTTCCTCTACGGCTCCTACCAGGTGCCGGGCGGCGACGTCGTCACTGGTGAGCTCACCCGGTTCGCCGCAGGCGACGTGACCGCGGGCCTGCTGACCTCAGGTTTCTACCCGATCCTCATGTTCGGCCTGCCTGCCGCGGCGCTGGCGATGATCCACGTGGCCAAGCCGAGCCAGAAGAAGGTGGCGGTCGGCATCCTCTCGGCCGCCGGGCTGACAGCGTTCCTCACCGGTGTCACCGAGCCGCTGGAGTTCTCGTTCATGTTCGTCGCGTTCCCACTCTACGTCGTCCACGCCCTGTTGACCGGGCTGTCGCTGGCGATCGCGTTCCTGCTCGACATCCACCTCGGCTTCTCGTTCTCCGCGGGGCTGATCGACCTGCTGCTCTACGGCACTGCCCCTGCGGCGAAGAACATCCCGCTCCTGATCGTCATGGGCGTCGCCTTCTTCGCCGTGTACTACCTGATGTTCCGCTGGGTCATCGTCAAGTGGAACATGCGCACCCCGGGCCGTGAGCCCGAGGAGGAGTTCGAGGCCGAGCAGGCGGCGAACCTCTCCGACGAGGCCGTCAGCGTCCTGGCCGGACCCGTCGGCGGGCCCGCCTCGGCGGCTGCGGCTGCGGCTGTGGCTACCGCGACCGGCACCGTGGTAGCCCAGGACAGCAAGGCCGAGCAACTCATCGCAGCCTTCGGCGGGCGGGAGAACCTGGTCAACGTCGATGCCTGCATCACCCGGTTGCGGATGGAGGTCGTCGACAAGGCCAGGGTCGACAAGGCGCGGCTGAGGGCCCTCGGCGCCGCCGGCGTCATCGAGGTCGGCAACAACGTCCAAGCGGTCTTCGGCACCCAGGCCGAGGCCATGAAGAACGAGATCAAGGACGTCCTGTAGCCGACGT
>JBAVLA010000206.1:0-3900 GCA_049688595.1 Candidatus Nanopelagicales bacterium
GCCGTCGCCCCCGAGGCCGAGGCCGTGCTTCGTGATGGCGGGCAGCCCTCCGTGCCAGCGCTGCTGCGCTCCGCCCTGCGTCACCTGGATCGCGCATGACCGACGACCTGCTCACTGGCTCGGCGGACTCCGAGGACGTCGCCGCAGAGGGCGCACTGCGCCCGCGCAGCCTTGCGGAGTTCATCGGCCAGGACCGGGTCCGGTCCCAGCTCGGGCTGGTCCTGCAGGCCGCCCGCCAGCGCGGGGCCACCGCCGACCACGTCCTGCTGTCGGGCCCGCCTGGGCTGGGGAAGACGACCTTGGCCGTGATCATCGCCCAGGAGATGGCTGCCCCGCTGCGGATCACCTCAGGTCCGGCCATCCAGCACGCCGGGGACCTGGCCGCGGTGCTCAGCAGCCTCGTCCCCGGGGAGGTCCTGTTCCTCGACGAGATCCACCGCATGGCCCGGCCGGCCGAGGAGATGCTCTACGTGGCGATGGAGGACTTCCGCGTCGACATCATCGTCGGCAAGGGCGCTGGCGCCACGGCGATCCCGCTGGACCTCGCCCCGTTCACGCTCGTTGGGGCGACCACGCGGGCCGGTCTGCTGCCCGGTCCGCTGCGCGACCGGTTCGGGTTCACCGCGCACATGGACTTCTACGCCGACGCCGACCTGATGACCATCGTCGAGCGCTCCGCACGGCTGCTCGGGGTGCCCCTGGACCCGGCCGGGGCAGCCGAGATCGCCGGCCGGTCTCGTGGCACGCCAAGGGTCGCCAACCGGCTGCTCCGGCGCGTGCGCGACTTCGCCCTGGTGCACGGGGCCGACGTGATCGGCCCGGAGGTGGCGCATTCGGCGCTTGACCTGTACGAGGTTGACGCCCTTGGGCTCGACCGGCTGGACCGGTCCGTGCTCGACGCGCTGCTGCGCACGTTCCGGGGCGGCCCGGTCGGCCTGTCCACGCTGGCCGTGGCCGTGGGCGAGGAGCCGGAGACCGTCGAGACGGTCGCTGAGCCGTTCCTGGTGCGGGCCGGTCTGCTGTTCCGGACGCCCCGGGGCCGGATGGCCACGGAGGCTGCCTGGCGGCACCTGGGGATCGCCCCGCCTATCGGCGTCGGCCAGGCGACGCTCGACCTCGACCTGTCCGACAGGGACGGGGTCGGGGGCACGGTGCCCCGCGACGACTAGAATCCAGCGCATTGTCCTGATAGGGGAGTCCATGACGGTCGTCGACCTGCGGGCACGCGCTGCTCGCCCATCGGTGCCGAGGCAGTGCCAGTCGGCTCGGGGGGTTCCCCGTGGCTAGCAGCGCGTCGCGATACCGGCCGTGGCGGGTTCTGATCGCCCACTTGGCCCTTGTCGCCGGGCTCGTTGTCGCGACGTTCTGGCCCGGTCTGGAGCACACGCCCAAGCTCGGGCTGGACCTCCAGGGCGGGACCCAGGTGACCCTCCTGCCCAAGCCCGCGGCGGGCCAGGAGGGGGCGATCACAGCTGACCAGCTCAACCAGACCGTCGCGATCATCCGGCAGCGGGTGGACGGCTTGGGCGTGGCCGAGTCCGAGGTGTCGGTGCAGGGCAGCGGCGACAACGCGGCGATCATCGTCTCGGTCCCGGGATCGGTCTCCCAGGATCGCCTGGTGGAGCTCGTCGGCAGGACGGCCCAGCTCTCGTTCCGAGCGGTCGAGGCGGTCACCACGCCGGAGGGGGTGGATCCCAACGCCCCGATCGAGGATGAGGACGGCGATTCGGCAGCCGCTGACGAGTCAGCCTCGCCCACGCCGACCCCGGCGGTCAAGCAGCCGGCGATCCCCGTGCAGGCCGAGGCCAACGACCTCGAGTTCCAGGAACGGGCCCTGCGGCTTGATTGCACGCTGCCGGCGAACCGCGCCGGGACCACGGACGACCAGGCCCTCTGGCTGGCCACCTGCGACCAGGACGGGGCAGCCAAGTTCCTGCTCCAGCCCGCCTTCATCAGCGGCACCCAGGTGACCGACGCCAGCGCCCAGCTGGACCCGCAGACGAACTCCTGGTCGGTGTCCCTGAAGTTCGACGCCGAGGGCTCGAAGAAGCTCGCCGAGATCTCGACCGACCTCTACGACAATGTCGAGCCGCAGAACCAGTTCGGCATCGTCCTGGATGCGGTCGTCTACAGCGCCCCAACCTTCGAGGAGCCCATCACCGGCGGGCAGGCCCAGATCACCGGCACCTTCACGACCCAGGAGGCCGCCGACCTGGCCAACGTCTTGAAGTTCGGATCGCTGCCAGTCGCGCTGGAGGTGGGGCAGGTCAACTCGATCACGCCGACTGTGGGCAGCGACTACCTCAGGGCCGGGCTCCTGGCCGGGGCCATCGGGCTGATCCTGGTCGCGCTGTACCTGCTGGGGTACTACCGGGCGCTCGGCCTGGTCGCGGTCGCCAGCCTCGTCGTGGCGGCCGTGATCAGCTATTGCGCCTTCGTCCTGTTCGGCCGGTACGTGGGGTTCACCCTGACGCTGGCCGGCGTGGCTGGCGCGATCGTCGCCATCGGCATCACGGCGGACTCGTTCATCGTCTACTTCGAGCGGATCCGGGACGAGATCCGCGAGGGCCGGACCCTGCGGGTCGCGGCGGACACGGGATGGCTCCGGGCGCGGCGCACCCTCCTCGCGGCGGACTTCGTATCGCTCCTCGGCGCGATCGTGCTCTACGTGCTGAGCATCGGCAGCGTCCGCGGCTTCGCGTTCGCCCTGGGCCTGACGACCATCGTCGACGTGCTCGTGGCCTTCACCTTCAGCCGACCCGTCGTCGCCATCCTCGCGGGCACCCGGTTCTTCCAGTCCGGCCACCCCCTCAGCGGCGTCGCCCCGGAGCGGCTTGGCATCCCCGATCGGCCGGCGCCCACCCACGTGGCAGCCGCAGGGAGGAGGTAGCCATGTCCCGCTTGGGTCAGCTCGGGCACAAGTTGTACGCGGGCGAGGTGTCCTACAACATCGTCGGCCTGCGCCGGCGGTGGTACATGATCTCGGCGGCGATCCTGCTCATCGCGGTGGCCTCCCTCCTCATCCGCGGCGTGAACCTCGGGATCGAGTTCAAGGGCGGGGCGGAGTTCCAGGTGCCGTCGGCCTCGTGCAGCATCGAGGATGCCCGCGCTGCGGTGGAGGGGGCCGGCGTCGAGCCGAGCACGGTCACCGAGATCGGCAACGACCTCATCCGGGTCACCACCGAGGCCGTGGACAACGCGAAGAGCCTGGAGGTCCGGGCTGCGCTGGCCCAGAGCTGCTCAGTGGCCCCGGACGACGTCTCGGTCCAGCTCGTCGGCCCGACGTGGGGCGGGGAGATCACCAAGAAGGCGCTCACCGCCCTGGCGGTGTTCATCCTCCTGGTCTCGATCTTCCTCGCCCTCTACTTCGACTGGCGGATGGCGATCGCGGCCATGGTCGCGCTCGTGCACGACATCGTGATCACGATTGGCGTGTACTCGATCCTGCACTTCGAGGTGACGCCGAGCACCGTGATCGGCGTGCTCACGATCCTCGGCTACTCCCTGTACGACACGGTCGTCGTGTTCGACAAGGTCAAGGAGAACACCCGGGGGATCCTGGGCCAGAGCCGCCGGACGTACTCCGACGCTGCGAACCTGGCCGTCAACCAGACCCTGGTCCGCAGCATCAACACCTCCATCGTGGCCCTGCTGCCCGTCGCGGCGATCCTGATCGTGGGGGCGGGCGTCCTGGGCGCGGGCACCCTGAAGGACCTCTCGCTGGCGCTGTTCGTGGGGATCGCCGTGGGCACCTACTCCTCTGTCTTCATCGCGACGCCGCTGCTCGCCCAGCTGATGGAGCGCGATCCACAGATGCAGGCGCTGGCCCGTCGGGTCGCCGCCCGAGGGTCGGGCCAGAAGGGCGCGGGCCGGCAGGCCGCTGCTGCGGGGGCCCTGGGC
>JBAVLA010000207.1:0-4092 GCA_049688595.1 Candidatus Nanopelagicales bacterium
CCCGTCGCCCCTAGACCGGGAGATTCAACGTGTCCGAGAGCACCCAGGCCATCTGGCTCACCCAGGAGGCCTTCGACCGCCTGGCCGCCGAACTGGCCGAGCGCCAGACGACCCGGCGCACCGAGATCACCAAGCGGATCGCGGCTGCCCGCGAGGAGGGCGACCTCCGCGAGAACGGCGGATATCACGCCGCCAAGGACGAGCAGGGCAAGAACGAGGCTCGCATCCGCGTCCTTCGGCACACGCTCGAGCACGCCCAGATCGGCTCCCCGGAGACCGAGGAGGGCCAGGCCGCCCATGGGATGGTCGTCAGGATCGAGTTCGTCGGCTCTCCCCGCACGATGACGTTCCTGCTCGGGTCCCGGGAGGAGGCCGTCCACGCCAACGTCGACGTGATCTCGCCGTCGTCCCCGATCGGGGCTGCGGTCGATGGCGCCCGCGTAGGCGATGAGGTGAGCTACACGACTCCCGCCGGCAAGCAGATGATGGTTCGGATCACCCACGTGGAGCCGTACGCCGGCTGAGCCCCGCTCGCCGCGGCTTGCGATCGCAGGCCCGATCAACAGCGCTCCGCCCGGACGCTAGCCTCCTGCCCGTGAATGCCACGCCCACGTCGCCCGGTTCACCAACCTCCATCAACTCGGCCGGGCGCCGTGGGCTCCCCGAGCTCATGGCTGTCGACTGGGCCGAGGCGCTGGCGCCGGTGGCCGGCCGGATCACCGCGATGGGGGACTTCCTCCGCGATGAGATCGCCGCAGGTCGCTCCTACCTGCCGGCCGGGCCCAACGTGCTGCGGGCCTTCCGCCTGCCGATGGCCGACGTCCGCGTCCTCGTCGTCGGTCAGGACCCCTACCCGACGCCGGGGCACGCCGTGGGACTGTCGTTCTCGGTGGCCGCCGACGTCCGGCCGATGCCGCGCAGCCTGGCCAACATCTTCCGGGAGCTCGGCCAGGACGTCGGATGCCCGACGCCCACCTCCGGGGACCTCTCGCCATGGTCGAGCCGCGGCGTGCTGCTGCTCAACAGGGTGCTGACCGTCCGACCCGGACAGCCCGGATCCCACCGCGGCAAGGGCTGGGAGGAGGTCACCGAGGCGGCCATCCGCGCACTTGCGGGCCGGGGTGGCCCGCTCGTGGCCGTGCTCTGGGGGCGCGACGCCCAGACACTGGCCCCCATCCTCAGCCAGGTCCCCTGCATCTGCTCGGCGCACCCGAGCCCGATGTCCGCGGAACGGGGGTTCTTCGGCTCACGGCCGTTCAGCCGCGCCAACGCTGAGCTGGTCGCGCAGGGCGCGCAGCCGATCGACTGGACACTGCCGTAGTCAGGTAGCCGACCCCGCACGGCACGCCTTGCGGATCCACGCAGGCTCAGACGGCCGGCGATGCCGCCTCACTCGGCCAGGAGGTCGGTGATCTCCTGGGACGCCTCAGCGGACGCCTCCTCGATGGTCCGCTGTCCGGAGAGGATCTCGGAGACCATGTCGGGCAGGACCTCCGCGCTCTCCACGCTGCCCCACCGCGGCGTGACCGGCGTGGGCCGGCCATTGGTCGCCGCCTGTGCGGCCACCTTCACGAACTTGTTGTCGTCGAGCCCGCCGAAGGCCGCCTCGCTGTTGGGGATGACGCCCTGCGCCTTGGCCAACCTCGTCTGAATGGACTGGCCGGTCGCGATCTTCATCCACTCGACGGCCAGGCCGAGCTGGGACCCGTGAGCCGGCGCCGTCAGGTCCGAGCCGCTGACGTAGACGGGGGCGGACTCCTTCGAACTGCGGCCCGGGAGGGCGAACGCGCCGATCTTGCCCTTCAGGTCACCAGCATCCAGCGTTCCGGGCACCCACCAGGCGTCGATCATCATCCCGATGTCACCCTTCTTGAACGCGGCCAGGTTGTCGGCCTCGTCGGCATCGGTGGGTGCATTCGAGTACGCGTCGACCAGCCCCTTGAGCTCGGCCAGCCCGGCCCGGGCCTGTGCCGAGTCGAGCGTCCCGGTCCACTTGCCGTCCGCCTGGACGGCAACCTCGCCGCCATTGTCCCACACGAACGGCAGGGCTCCCTCCCAGAACCGCCCGGGGAAGTAGAAGGCGGAGTACTCCTCGTCGGACTTGTAGGTCTTGGCCAGCTCCTTGGCGACGGCCGCGAACTCCTTGACCGTCTTGGGAACCTTGACTTCGGCCTTCTTGAACTGGGCCTTGTTGTAGACGACGATGTGGTCCCATCCGTAGTACGGCACGCCGAACGTCACCCCGTCGAGGTTCCCGTAGGCGACCAGCCCGGGAAGCATCGAACCGACCTTGAAGTCCTTCGCGACCGGGGTCAGATCGGCCAGGACCCCCTCGTCGCCGAAACGAGCGGTCAGCCCGTTGTAGACCTCCGCGACATCGGGGGGGTCCTCGGAGTCAAGCGCGTCGGCCAGCCGATCCTGGATCCCGACGGCCTCCTGGAGCTCGACCGTGACCTTGACATCCGGGAACGCCTTGTTGAAGGCCGCGTTGATGCTCTTGATGACCGAGTCCGGCTGGCTGCCCTTCATGAGCCAGACCCTCAGGTCTCCCGTCGACTTCGCGCTCGGCGCGCTCGAGGGGGCCGCGACGGTGGCCTGGCCATCGTTGCCCTGGCCAGTGCAGGCCGCCAGGGCCAGGCATCCGGCGGCGAGCGCCGAGATCGAAGTGCGGTTCATCGTGGACTCCTCGCCTTCTGGCGGCAAACCGCCGCCAACCCGTGGACACCCATCCCCGACCCCCATTGAACCCCACCGCGGTGCGTTGTCGAAGAGCCTGATGGTGCGTCGCGCTCACCGTCCGCGGGGACTTGCGCCGATCCGCCGTCGGCGCGAGGCTTGGGGCATGTGGCTGCAGTCGCCCCGGTCCGACTGGCTGGTCTCCGAATCCGAGGCCCTCCCCGGCCGGCCCGGGTACGACTTCGAGCCCGCCGTGGCCCACGCCGTGCTCGGCACAACCATGCATGAGCCGTACCCCGAGGGCGTGGTCACCCTCTACTTGGGGATGGGCTGCTTCTGGGGCGCGGAGAAGAGGTACTGGCAGCTGCCGGGCGTGCACACCACCGCGGTGGGCTATCAGGGTGGGTTCACGCCCCACCCCACCTACGCCGAGGTCTGCACCGGGCGGACCGGCCACGCCGAGGCAGTGCTCGTGGCGTACGACCCCGGCGTGGTCGGCACCCTTGACGTGCTGCGCGTGTTCTGGGAGAACCACGACCCGACCCAGGGGTTCCGGCAGGGCAACGACATCGGGACCCAGTACCGCAGCGCCGTCTTCTGGACCACGCATGAGCAGCAGGAGCTGGTCGAGCGAACGGCGCTCGCCTACGACGAGGTGCTGCGCGCCGAGGGCTTCGACCCGATCACGACCGAGCTCGCACCGGCCGTCGAGGGGGGCCGCCTGGTCCGCCCGTTCTACTTCGCCGAGCCCTACCACCAGCAGTACCTGCACAAGAACCCGCACGGGTACGAGTGCCACGCCCACACGGGCATCCTCCTGCCAGACCTCGAATGAAGCCGGGGGCAGGCCGGCGGACCGCTGCCTGGGGCGGAGGGGGCCTGGCTGGTATCGCTGCTGCTGGACTTGGAGTCCTGCTCGCCCAGGCCTCATCCGCGCGGCGCGCGATCGGTCCGCAGCGGTGGGTGCCGCCCTACCAGGACGGCCGGTTCGGCCCGGCCACGGGGATCTCGATCCGGCTTGCGATCATCGGCGACTCCGTCGCAGCCGGTCTCGGCGCTGGTCACGCCGCCGAGACGGTCGCCGGCGTGCTGGTGCGCTGGGTCGGTGCCGCGACCGGCCGGCCAGTGGTGCTGACCAACCACGCAGTCGTCGGGGCCAAGTCGGCGGACCTCGCCCGCCAGGTGGCGCGGTGCCTCTCCGTTCCACCAGACGTGGCCATCATCATCATCGGCGCCAACGACGTGACCCACATGGTCCCCAGGACCGCGGCCGCGCGGCGCCTCCACGAAGCCGCCTCAGCACTGCGGGCCGCCGGGGTGGAGGTCGTCGTCGGCACGTGCCCGGACCTGGGCACCGTGCGCCCGGTGGGTCCGCCGCTGCAGTGGGTGGCCCGGCGTCGATCCCGTGCACTGGCC
>JBAVLA010000208.1:0-6741 GCA_049688595.1 Candidatus Nanopelagicales bacterium
GGCTTCGCCTGTCGGGGCGGTCAGCGGCTGTCGCTGCCACCACCGCTGCGGAACAGCGTGGCGCGACCGGCCTCGAGCCGGGCGATCGGGACGCGGAACGGCGAGCAGGACACGTAGTCCAGGCCGACCTCGTCGAAGAAGTGCACGCTCTCCGGGTCGCCGCCGTGCTCACCGCAGACGCCGAGCTTGATGTCCGGACGCGTGGCCCGGCCCTTCTCGGCAGCCACGCGCACGAGCGCCCCGACGCCGTCGCGGTCGATCGACTCGAACGGCGAGACGCCGAAGACACCCTTCTCCAGGTACGTGGCGAAGAACGCGCCCTCCACGTCATCGCGGCTGAAGCCCCACGTCGTCTGGGTCAGGTCGTTCGTGCCGAAGGAGAAGAACTCCGCTGCCTCGGCGATCTGGTCGGCTGTCATCGCCGCCCGGGGCAGTTCGATCATCGTCCCGATGGGGAACTCCAGTGAGCTCCCGGTCTCCTCTGCCACCTGGGCCAGGACCTTCAGCGACTCGTCCTTGATCAGCTCCAGCTCCTGCACGGCGCCGACCAGCGGGATCATGATCTCGGCCTGAGGGTCGCCACCGGCCGCCTTGCGGGCCGCGGCGGCCTCAGCTATCGCACGGACCTGAAGGGCGAACAGCCCGGGGATGGCAAGGCCGAGGCGCACGCCGCGCAGGCCCAGCATCGGGTTGGACTCGTGCAGGCGCTCGACCGCGGCCAGCATGCGCAGGTCGCCCTCGTTGACATCGCCGCGCTCCTCGGCCCGGGCGACCGCGACTGCCAGCGTGGTCAGGTCGGGAAGGAACTCGTGCAGCGGGGGGTCGAGCAGCCGGATCGTCACCGGAAGCCCGTCCATCGCCTCGAGGATCTCCTCGAAGTCGCCGCGCTGGAACGGCAGCAGGGCCGTGAGCGCGCGCTCCCGATCCTCGTCGCTCTCGGCCAGGATGAGCCGCTCGACGTACTGCTTGCGCTCGCCGAGGAACATGTGCTCAGTGCGGCACAGCCCCACGCCCTGGGCGCCCATCCGGCGGGCGCGCGCGGAGTCCTCGGGGTTGTCGGCGTTGGCCCGCACCTTCAGCCGGCGCACCTCGTCGGCGTGGGTGATGATGCGGTGCACGGCCTTGATCAGCTCGTCGCCGCCCTCCGGGGTCAGCCGGCCCTCGAAGTACTCCACGACCGGGGAGGGCACGACGGGCACCTCGCCCAGGAACACCTCACCGGTCGCCCCGTCGATGGACACCGGGTCACCCTCGCGAATGACGACCCCGCCCGGCGCCGTGGCGAGCTTGGCCGTCGTGTCGACCGTGAGCTCCTCCGTGCCGCAGACTGCGGTCTTGCCCATGCCGCGGGCGACCACAGCGGCGTGCGACGTCTTGCCGCCGCGCGAGGTGAGGATGCCTGCCGCGGCCACCATGCCCGCCAGGTCCTCGGGAGTGGTCTCGCGCCGGATGAGGATCGTCTTGACGCCCTGAGCTGCCCTGGCGACCGCGGTCTCGGAATCGAACACCGCCCCACCGACCGCCGCACCGGGCGAGGCCGCGATGCCCTTGGTCACGAGGGCGCGCTCCCCGGAGTGGTCGAAGTGCGGGAACATCAGCTGGACCAGCTGGGCCCCGGACACCCGGCGCACGGCCTCATCCATGTCGATGACGCCCTCGTCGACCAGCTGGGTGGCGATCCGGAAGGCGGCGCCGGCGGTGCGCTTGCCCACGCGCGTCTGCAGCATGTAGAGCTTGCCGTTCTCGACCGTGAACTCGATGTCGCACAGGTCCTTGTAGTGCCTCTCGAGCAGGCCCATGTTGGCCAGCAGCTCGGCGTGGGCAGCCGGGTCGATCTGGCCCATGTCGTCCAAGGTGAGCGTGTTGCGGATGCCGGCGACGACATCCTCGCCCTGCGCGTCGGGCAGGTAGTCGCCGTAGTGCCCGGCGTGCCCGGTCGCGGGGTCGCGGGTGAACGCCACGCCCGTGCCGGAGTCGTCGCCCACGTTGCCGAACACCATCGCCTGCACGTTCACGGCGGTGCCGAGGTCGGCGGGGATCCGCTCCTGGCGGCGGTAGAGCACGGCCCGGTCGGTGTTCCACGAGTCGAAGACGGCCTTGATCGCCATGTCGAGCTGCTCGCGCGTGTCCTGCGGGAAGTCGATGCCCGCGTTCTCCTTGACGATCGCCTTGTAGGCCCCAACCAGGTTCTTGAGGTCCTCGACGCCCAGCTCGACGTCGGACTTGGCGCCCGCGGCAGCCTTCGCCGCATCGATGGCGGCCTCGAAGTGGTGGCCGTCGATGCCGAGCACGGTCTTGCCGAACATCGCGATGAGGCGGCGGTAGGAGTCCCAGGCAAACCGCTCGTCCTTGGAGAACTCGGCCAGGCCGTTCACCGACTCGTCGTTCGTTCCGATGTTCAGCACCGTCTCCATCATGCCGGGCATCGAGAACTTGGCGCCTGAGCGGACCGAGACGAGCAGTGGTGCCTGCGGGTCACCGAGCTTGCGTCCGATCTTCCCCTCGAGGATGCTCACCTGCTCAGTGACCTGATCAGCCATCTCCGCCGGCACTGCACCACCGTGCAGGTACGCACGGCAGGCTTCCGTCGTCACCGTGAACCCGGGCGGGACGCTCAAGCCGAGCTTGATCATCTCCGCGAGGTTCGCCCCCTTGCCGCCGAGCAGGTCCTTCTGATCCTTGTCGCCCTCAGCGAAGTCGTAGACGTAACGAACCATGTGTCTGTTTGCCCTCCTGGGAAGTCGTGGTAGAACGCCGGCCACTTTACCGCTCGCACTCGGGGCTGGGGACTCGACCGCTCAGGAGGGCCTGGGGGCCCCAGCACCCGGGACTCGAACCGGCCGGGGCGCCTAACATCTCACCGATGCACCAGTGGTGGCGACACGCTGTCTTCTACCAGGTCTACCCCCGCTCGTTCTCCGACTCGGATGACGACGGCGTCGGGGACCTGCGCGGAATCGCCCAACGCATGCCCTATCTCGCCCGGCTCGGCGTGGACGCCCTCTGGCTCGGCCCGTGCTTCGCCAGTCCCCAGGTCGACCACGGCTACGACATCAGCGACTACCGTGCCATCGACCCGCTGTTCGGGACGCTGGCCGACATGGACGACCTGATCGATGCAGCGCACGCGCACGGAGTCCGGTTGACGTTGGACCTGGTCCCCAACCACACCTCCGAACAGCACGCCTGGTTCCAGGCCGCGCTGACAGCCGGGCGGGGCTCCGCTCAGCGGGAGCGCTACCTGTTCCGCGACGGTCGCGGCCCGAACGGCTCCGAACCGCCCAACAACTGGAGGTCCGCTTTCGGCGGCCCCTCGTGGACCCGGATCGCCGAGCCCGACGGGACGGCAGGGCAGTGGTACTACCACCTGTTCGCCGCCGAGCAGCCGGACCTCAACTGGCGCAACCCGGAGGTCCTGGCCGAGTTCACCGACGTTCTGCGCTTCTGGCTGGATCGCGACATCGACGGGTTCCGCATCGACGTCTCCGACGCCCTGATCAAGGACTTCTCCACGGGGGACTCCTGGTCAGGAGCGCCGAACATCCCCAAGGACGACGCCTGCGGCGTCCACGACCTCTACCGGGAGTTCCGCCGGGTCATGGACGCGTATCCGGGTGATCGGGTGGCCGTGCTCGAGACTGGTGCGCAGGCGGATGTCGTCGCACTGTTCCTCAGGCCTGACGAGATGCACCTGGCGTTCGACTTCCAGTTCCTGCGCGCCGGGTTGGACGGGCCCGCGCTGCGCGCGGCGATCGAATCGTCGCTGGCTGCCAACGCGGCCGTCGGGGCGTCGACGGCCTGGGTCACCGACAACCATGACACGCCGCGCTCGGTGTCCCGGCTTGGACGCGACGTCGTCGTCGCCGGGACGGAGGCGTCCGGCCCGAAGGCGCCGGGCGTCTCCCCGGAGGTGAACTTGGAGCTGGGCACCCGCCGGTCACGCGCGCTGGCGCTGATCCTGCTCGCCCTGCCGGGGGCGGCGTTCATCTACAACGGCCAGGAGCTCGGGCTGCCCGACGTCGACGACCTGCCGGAGGAGGCGCTGCAGGACCCGGTCTGGGCGCGGTCGGAGCACTCGGTCCGCGGTCGCGACGGCTGCCGGATCCCGATGCCGTGGGAGGCGACCGGGGCGAACCTCGGCTTCACCGGCGAGGGGATCCGGCCATGGCTGCCGATCCCCCGCGATTGGGCCGCCTTGTCGGTGGCGGCACAGGAGCAGGACGCCGGATCGATGCTCAGCCTCTATCGGAGGGCGCTGGCCATCCGGCGGGTGAGCTCCGCGCTCGGCCGGGGCGCCCTGGAGTGGGTGTCCACCCGGGACGAATCCCAGGAGCGCCTCGTGTTCGACCTGGTCGGCGCGGGGCAGACGGTGCGCGTCGTCGCCAACCTGTCGCGGGCGGCAGCGGACCTGCCGGACGGCGAGGTCCTGCTGGCCTGCGTCCCACTGGAGTCCAGGCAGCTGCCGCCGGACGCCGCAGCCTGGGTCGTGCTGCCGAGGCAGTAGTCGCGACGCCCGGATCCGCGCGGGCGACGCGCGCCGGCTCCCGACACGAGGGCCCTGCGCGGCCGGACCGCCTACAACATCGCGAACATCGCCATCACGCCGAGCATCATGCCGACGACCAGTCCCACTCCGGAAACGGCCATGCCCACGACGGCCATCGGCTCGTTCCGGGACTTGGCCACCGCTCCAACGATTAGACCGGCGGTGCCGAACAGCGGAGGGAGGATCAGCAACCGACCCAATGGGTGGAAGTCGAACTGCATGACAGGAGCCTCGAGTCGGCTGTCGGCCAAGCGGCCGATCACTGGACCCCGGGCGCCAGGTGGAGCAGTTGCCCGAGCAGCCAGGCCACCAGTGCCGCAGCCGGCAGCGTGAGCAGCCACGCGTACAGGATCCGGACCCCGACGTTCCACCGCACTGCAGTCCGCCGCTTCTCCGCGCCAGCGCCCAGGATCGCCCCGGTGATGACCTGGGTGGTGGAGACCGGTGCCGCCAACGCGAACGCGGTGGTGTAGAGGATCCCGGAAGCCACCGACTCCGCAGCGAAGCCTCGTGCGGGGTCCAGGTCGATGACCCTTCGTCCGAGCGTGCGCATGATGCGCTTCCCGCCGGCGGCCGTGCCCAGGCTGATCGCCCCGGCCGATGCGGCCACCACCCAGGTCGGGATCGTGTCGGTGTCCACGGGGAGGTATCCCATGGTGACCAGGATGAGCACTATGACGCCCATCGTCTTCTGGGCGTCCTGTAGGCCATGGCCCAGCGCCATGGCGGCCGCCGAGCCGACCTGCGCGTGCCGGAAGCCACCCGCGACGCTCTTCGGGTTCGCGTCGGCGAAGAGCGTGGCGATGAGCCGCATGACCAGGAATGCCCCGATCAGGCCGACCACCGGCGAGGTGACCATGGGAATGATGACCTTGTCCCAGACGGTGCTCCACTTCACGATCGTGCCGGCGGCCAGGGATGCACCCACCAGCCCGCCGATGAGGGCATGCGACGACGAGCTGGGCATGCCGAATCGCCAGGTCGTCAGGTTCCACGCGATGGCGCCGAGCAGCGCGGAGGCAATCAGCGCCAAGCCGGCATAGCCCGGCGCAGGCGACGTTATGCTCTGCACCGTCTTGGCGACCTCCTGGCCCAGGAACGCGCCGATGAAGTTGCACACCGCTGCCATGAGCAGGGCGGTCCGGGGCGTGAGCGCGCGGGTCCCCACCGAAGTGGCGATCGCGTTGGCTGCGTCGTGGAATCCGTTTGTGAAGTCGAAGCCGAGGGCCACCATGATCACGATGACCGTCAGGACGAGCTCTGCGTCCATGTTCGCCCGCGACCCTCACGTCTCCTTGATGGCGGTGATGCCGCACACGGTCACGTACCGCTGCACCGCACTGTGCACCTGGAACGCCTGATCGGCCACCAGCTTGTGCTTCATGAGCAGCCGGACGTCCTCATCCATGTCGAAGATCTCGGCAAGTGCGCGGTTGTAGTTGCCGATGGCCCGGTTGGAGACCGTCGCAACGTCCTGCCAGATCGCCGACAGCTTGTCGGGCTTCTTCAGCAGCGGCACGCACTGGCCGGCGATCTCGACCATCTTCGCGATGTCAGCGACCAGTTCCTGCACCGCCGGGGGCAGTGGCCCCACCTGGAGGCGGACCATCAGGTCGGCGGTCTGGTGCACCCCGCCGAGGACGTCGTCGAGCTCCTTGGCCACGGCCACGAGGTCCTGGCGATCGAAGGGCGTGATGAATGTCCCGCTCACCCTGCGGAGGAACTCGAAGAACGCCGCCTCGAGCTCGACTTCCCTCGCCTCGATCCGGGCCAGGTGATCGGGCCGCTCCTCGGGCGTGGCCCCCGCGATCGCCTCCAGCGTTCGGGCGGCGTTCGGCAGGTGCCCGGACCCCTCCTCCAGCATCGCCATGATCTTCTTGTTGGGCCGGGCCATCGATGCTCCTCACGACGTCGATTGCGACACCGTACGGACACCCGGGCGTTGAATTCCGCTGAATCGGCTGAACGGCAGGTGAAGAACAGGTGACGCGACGGCGCTGCGATTCTCACGGCCCGGTCACCTGCCCGGGCAGGAGCGCGCCTCAGCCACCGCTGACTGCTACCTCGGCCGCTGACAAGTCGGCACCCGGCTGGAGGTCGCAGGAATCGAGCCACCCCTCGGGCAGGGACACGGCCCGCTGGCCGGACGTCCGACCACGCGGCCCAGTTGCGACCTCGCTCGGGAAGGGTTGCCC
>JBAVLA010000209.1:0-4199 GCA_049688595.1 Candidatus Nanopelagicales bacterium
GCCACGGCACGATGACGTCCACGCCGACCTCGGTGAGCGTCTCCACGGCCTGCTCAGCGCGGTCGCCCTTGGGCAGCGCCTGGACGACCACGACGCGCGGCTGCGGCGCCGGCGTGATCCAACGCGCGAGCACCTCGGCACGAAGCGCCTCCCGACCCGTGAGGGCTGCGACCCGCGCCTGCAGGACCGTCCCCTGGCCGTCACCGATGTCGATCGCCTCGCCGACGACCAGCCGGCGGACGCCGACCGCATGCCGGCCCTCAGGCCCGGCGAGATCGAAGAGCCCGCCCACTGCGGCGGCAGCCACCTGGCCCGCGTCGGCCAGGAACAGCGGCGCGGTCATCGCCCGGTGAACGCATCCTTGATGCGGGAGAACAGGCCTGGCGCCTCCGGTCGCTCGAAGGAGGTCTCGACGCGCTCCTCGTCCCGCAGGGCGGCCAGTTGGCGCAGCAGCTCCTCCTGGCGCGCGTCGAGCCTGGTCGGCGTCCGGACGTCGACGTGGATGATCAGGTCACCCCTGCCGCTGGCTCGCAGGTGCGGGACGCCCCGGGCGCGCAACGTCACGACATGTCCCGGCTGCGTGCCCGGGACGATCACGACGTCCTCCACCCCGTCGAGCGTCTCCAGCTTGAGCACGGTGCCGAGGGCCGCTCCGGTCATCGGCAGCGCGACTGAGCAGTGCAGGTCGTCGCCGCGGCGCTCGAACACTGGATGTGGCCGCGTGGTCACCTCGACGTACAGGTCGCCCGCCGGGCCGCCACCTGGCCCGACCTCGCCCTCACCGGAGAGCTGGATCCGGGTCCCGTCGTCGATCCCGGCCGGGATCTTGACCTTGAGCGTGCGGCGCGTGCGCACGCGGCCCTCCGTGTTGCACTCCGGACAGGGATGGGCGATGACCGTTCCGAACCCCTGGCACTGCGGGCACGGCCGTGACGTCATGACCTGGCCGAGGAATGATCTCTGGACCGACTGGATCTCCCCGCGGCCACGGCACATCGAGCACTCGGTGGGCTGGTAGCCCGCCGCGGTTCCGCGGCCGGTGCACGTCGGGCAGACCACTGCCGTGTCGACCTGGATCTCCTTGACGGCACCGAAGGCAGCTTCAGCCAGGTCGATCCCCACCTTGATCAGCGCGTCCTGGCCGCGCCGGACGCGCGGCTTGGGCCCACGGGCCTGCCCGCCGCCGAAGAAGGCGTCCATGATGTCGCCGAAGCCGAACGCTTGGGCGCCCGGCCCGAATGGGCCTGCACCGCCGGGACTGCGCGGGTCAGCGCCGAGGTCGTACATCTGGCGCTTCTCCGCGTCGGAGAGCACCTCGTAGGCGGCCGTGACCTCCTTGAACCGCTCCTGGGTCTCCGGATCCGGGTTCACGTCCGGATGCAGCTCGCGGGCGAGCCGGCGGTAGGCGCGCTTGATCTCGTCCGGGGTCGCATCGCGCGCAACGCCGAGCGTGGCGTAGTAGTCGTTGGCCACCGTGTTCCTATTCGTTTCGCAGCAGCTGGCCCAAGTAGCGGGCGACGGCACGCACCGAGGCGATTGTGCTGGGGTAGTCCATGTGCGTGGGTCCGACCACCCCGAGCCGGGCCACCGTCCCGCGGTGCGGACCGTAGCCAGCACTGACCACTGAGGTCCCGCTCATTCCGACCACGGGGTTCTCGTGGCCGATGGTCACCGTGATCGCGTCGGCCCGGGTCTCGCCCAGCAGCCGGAGCAGGACCATCTGCTCCTCGAGCGCCTCGAGAACCGGTTGCAGCGCGGGGAATCCGTCGGCGTACCGGGCCAGGTTCGAGGTGCCACCCAGCACGATGCGTTCCTCATGGCGGGCAACCACAGTCTCCAGGAGGGTCGCCAGGACCACCGAGACCGTCGGACGATTCTCCACGTCGAACCGGTCGGGCAGGTCGGCGACCCGCTCGGCAACCGCCGTGAACCTCTGGCCCGACGCTGCCTCGTTCAACTGGGCCCGCAGCCGCACGAGGACCTCCTCGTCCAGCGACCGGGGGACCTCGACGACACGCTGCTCCACGCGGCCCGTGTCAGCGATCAGGACCATCAGGAGCCTGTGCTCGCTCAGGCTCACCAGCTCGACATGGCGAACCGCGGAGGTGATCAGCGAGGGGTACTGGACCAGCGCGACCTGCCGGGTCAGCTGCGCCAGCAGGCGGACGGACCGGCCCATCACGTCGTCCAGGTCGACCGCGCCGGCCAGGAAGCTCTCGATCGCCCGCCGCTCGGGTCGGCTCAGCGGCTTGACCTGCGAGAGCCGGTCGACGAAGAGGCGGTATCCCTTGTCGGTGGGGATGCGCCCGGCACTCGTGTGGGGTTGGGCGATGTACCCCTCCTCCTCGAGCACGGACATGTCGTTGCGGATGGTGGCCGGCGATACACCCAGGGAGTGCCTGTCGACCAGGGTCTTGGAGCCGACGGGTTCGTGGCTGCGCACGTAGTCCTCGACGATGGCGCGCAGCACGGCGAGCTTGCGGTCGTCCAGCACGTGCACCTCCTCGCCGTTAGCACTCGACACCACGGAGTGCCATTCTACGCCGTCCGGGCCGTCGGCGAGGGGCTTCAGCCAGCACCGCGTCCGCCGCAGCGCGACGGCCATGCGGCAGACGCACCGCGTCGGGTCGGCCCTCCGGGCCCATCCGGGGACCTTGGCCACTTCCGGGTATCGCAATCCCCGAGTACCGTGTTATTGGACATACCAGACGTCCCTTCGGAGGTTGTCATGACTGCGTTGACGCCCGGGAGCACCGCTCCCAGCGGGTCGTCGCGCCGACCCAACGGCCCGTCCTATCGCAGCGGGCTGCCCCACAGCGTCAGCGGCTGGCTCGGGCTGATTGGGATGACCGGATTCCTCGGCGGACTGGCCTTCACGATGATCGGGAAGAACCTGCTCGGCTGGTCGGACGGCTTGGACCCGCTCGGGATGTGGCCGTGGATCGGGGCACTGGGCGGCACGTTCGCAGCTGCGTGGTCGGTCATCCGGGACAAGGAGCGGTCCCCACTGGTCCTGGGCTCGCTGGCCCTCGGCCTGGTCCTGGGCGCCTTCCTGCTCGGGGAGCTCCTGATCCTGCACTGAGCGGACGGGTCCGCACCCAGGCCCGGGCTGCATCGCCACCCAGGCGGATAGGGTCGGGTGGTGTTCGATCGATACGGCTACGACGTCCTGGCCGCTGGACGCCATCCCCGTGCCCCCAGCGTCCCGGAGGTTCCAGGTGAGATGGGGCTGGTCGTCGAGTGCGCGACGACCGCCTGGTGCGGCGCGATAGTCGGGTGGGAGAAGTCCTCGTTGGGCTGGGCCGTCGTCCTCGAGGACCGGCGCGGCGCGAGACGCCTGTTCCCGCCGGAACCGGCCGCCTTCCTCCTCGACGGTGAGCCCGTCACGCTGGTTCGGCCGAGGGGCGCGCCCGGCCCGTCGGAGGCAGCGGCTCCGGGCGTGCGGCGCACTGCCTCGGGCTCCATCGCTGCGCCACCCAGCCGGGCCCGCGTCGCCCGTGCCTCCCGCATCTGGGTCGAGGGTCGCCACGACGCCGAACTGGTCGAGAAGGTGTGGGGCGACGACCTGCGCGACGTCGGCGTCGTGGTCGAGCCGCTCGGCGGCATAGACGACCTGGTCGCAGCGGTCGGCCATTTCAGCCCCGGGCCCGAGCGACGCCTCGCCGTGCTCGTCGACCACCTGGTCGTCGGATCCAAGGAGTCCCGGATCGCCGAGGAGGTCATGCGCGTGTGGGCCCCACACGCCACGGTGCTCGGACATCCCTACGTCGACGTCTGGCAGGCGGTGAGACCGGCGGCCCTGGGGATCCGGGCCTGGCCGGTGGTTCCCCGCGGCACGCCCTGGAAGGCGGGCGTGTGCGCGGCGCTGGGCTGGCCGGACGACGAGGCCTCAGCCTGGCGACGAATCCTGGCCGCGGTGGACACGTACGCCGATCTGGAGCCGACGTTCCTGGCCCGCGTCGAGGAGGCCATCGACCTGGTGACCGCGTGACGTTCCGGGAAGGAGCAATCGTCCGACCGGTGTGTCCTGCCAGAACTGCCAATCCGGACACCAATGTCGCTAACCTGACCCCAACCGGCGAGAAGCCGCGAGCGGAGGGAGCCCAGGAATGACGCAGCCGCCACAGGATCCGCCTGATGTGCCCGTGGGCGGCGCCCTGACCCCGGTACCAGACGAGGAGCCCGAGCCGGAGAAGGCG
>JBAVLA010000210.1:0-2433 GCA_049688595.1 Candidatus Nanopelagicales bacterium
TCGTTGAGTGGCGAGGTTGCGCAAGCGAACGAGCGCTTTGTCAGCGAAGAGCTCACGCGGCATTCACGCCTGTTCGACGCCATCGAATCGAAGCCGTTGACCGCCGCGCAGCGGCGCGCCTGCGTCATCGACGACGACCACAACCTGGTACTGGCGGGCGCCGGCACCGGCAAGACCAGCGTCATGATCGGGCGTGCGGGCTACCTGTTGGCCGCCGGGGTCGCTCGCACGGAATCGATGCTGATGGTCGCCTACAACCGGGACGCGGCGCAGGAACTGCGGGAGCGGGCTACGCGGCGGCTCGGGGGCGTTGCCGATGTCGAGCGGCTGACGATCAAGACGTTTCATGCGCTCGGCCTGGACCTGATCGCGGAGGCCGAGGGCGTGCGACCCTCGGTGTCGGTCCTGGCCGAGGACAGTCATGCGCTCAGTCGATTCGTCACCGGGCAACTCGACGAGCTGTTGCGGGAACCCGGCTACGCCGCGAAGTTCATCGACTACGGTTTCGACGCCCACGAACCGCAACGCTCAATCTTCGATTTCGCGAGTCTCGAGGTGTACGAGCGGGAGCTGGCGCGCGTCGATCTGCGTACGCTCAAGGGCGAGCGCGTCAAGAGCCAGGAAGAACGTCGACTGGCCAACTTCCTGACCCGCAACGGCATCGAGTATCGCTACGAGGAGCCGTTCCCGGTTGATACCGCCACGCGGGAGCGGCGGCAGTACCGCCCGGACTTCACGATCGTGCGGGAAATGACCGGGGCCGGGCCGCTGTTCCTCGAGCATTTCGGCATCGATGAACAAGGCAATCCGCCACCGTTCTTCGGCGAGGCGTCGGCTCGCAGCTACCGGGAGCAGGTCGCCTGGAAGCGGGCGCTGTACCAGCAGGAACGGCTGCCGCTGATCGAGACCACCTCCTATGAATTACGGCAGGGCGTCGTCTTCGATCGGCTGCGCGAGAGGCTCGCCGCGCACGGCATCGGGTGCGCCCCGTGCTCGGATGCCGATTGCCTCGCGCTACTGCGGGAGGCGGGGATCGTCTCAGCCACCGCGCAGTTTTTCGCGGGCCTCGTTCCGCTGGTGCGGGAGCGCGGTCTCAGCCACGACACTGTACAGCAGCGCATCGCGGCCATGCCGGGGCGCGAACGCGCGCGGGCGCGGCTGCTGTGGGAGCTGCTGCAACCGATCGTCGAGCGTTACGAGCGCGAGTTGGAGCAGCACGGGGAAATCGATTTTGCGGACATGGTGCTGCGCGCGACCGAGCACGTCGCCGCTGGGAAAGTGCAATCGCCGTTTACGCACCTGCTGGTCGACGAGTTCCAGGACATCAGTGCGCCGAGGGCCGAGCTCATCCTGGCGCTCGCGCGGTCGCGGCCGGGGTCCAGCGTGTTCTGCGTCGGTGACGATTGGCAGTCGATCTACCGGTTCGCCGGCAGCGACATTCGTTACATCAGCCAGTTCGACACTTGCGTGGGTCCGGGGACCACCACCGCACTCGATCGGACGTTCCGGTTCAATGACCAAATCGGCCGGGTCGCCTCCCAGTTCGTGACCCGCAATCCGGCGCAGATGAAGAAACGGATCGAGAGCGCGTCGGTCGTGACGCGACCGGCGGTCTCGTTGGTGCCGACCGCGGAGCCGGCGCTCGGGCTCAATGCGGTGCTGACGCGGATCGACGCGATGGCGACGCGTCGCGGCACCCGGTACTCGGTGTACGTGCTGGCTCGCTATTGGTACGAGCTCGACGAGTTTCGAGGCGCGCCGCGCGACCGGTACTCTGGGCTAGAAGACGTCAAGTTCAGCACCGCGCACGGGGCCAAGGGACTCGAGGCGGATTTCGTTGTCGTGATCGGGCTCGCGGCGGGCCGCAACGGGTTTCCGGCGGACAAGCCCGTCGATTCGTTCCCGGAGGTGTTCCTGCCCCCGAAGGAGGCGTACCCGTTTGCCGAGGAGCGTCGACTCTTCTACGTGGCGTTGACGCGGGCGCGGCATCGCGTCTACCTGCTGTTCGATGCCGTGTCGCACTCGCCGTTCATCCGCGAGCTCACGTCGGGTGGCTATCCGATAGAGGAGCGTGAGTTTTCGGGTGACTTCATACAGGCCGAGCTGCCGGTCGTGGCGTGCCCGCGTTGTGCTACCGGCGAGCTGCGTCCCCGGGTCGGCCAGGGCGGACAGTTCTTCGGCTGTCATCGATTCCCCGCCTGCCGGTATACGGAGCGCGGCTGCGGTTCCTGCGGCGGGCTGCTGCTCCGGGTCGGAGATTACTGCGTGTGCCGCAACCCGAGCTGCGATGGTGTGCACCTCGCCTGCCCAAAGTGCGGGGCGCCGATGGAACATCGACATGGGCCGCACGGCGCGTTCTTTGGCTGCTCGAATTACGGGCGGGTCGACCTGATCGAACAATGCGCCGCCACCGAGAAATGGCGGACGCTGCCG
>JBAVLA010000211.1:0-10685 GCA_049688595.1 Candidatus Nanopelagicales bacterium
GCCCAGGGCGCCGGCCGCAGCGAACGCGGCCCTGACCAGGGCGACCACCTCGTCGTGATCGACGGCCCCGGCCGCCGCCACGACCATCGCCTCCGGTCGATAGCGCTGCGTGTAGAACGATGCGATCGCGTCGCGGGAGATCCCCGCGATCGTGTCGTGCGTGCCCAGGATCGACCGGCCCAGGTCGGTCGGCCCGAACAGGCTCAGCATGAACTCGTCGTGGACGAGGTCGGAGGGATCGTCGTCCCGCATGGCGATCTCCTCGAGGATCACCCCGCGCTCGGCCTCCACGTCGTCCGCGCGCAGGAGGGCGGAGGTCACCACGTCGCACACGACGTCGATCGCCAGCGGCAGGTCCCGGTCGAGCACGCGTGCGTAGTAGCAGGTGTGCTCCTTGGAGGTGAATGCGTTGAGCTCCCCGCCCGCGGCGTCGATCAGCGAGGAGATCTCCAGCGCCTCGCGGCGTCGCGTGCCCTTGAACAGCAGGTGCTCCAAGTAGTGCGCGGAGCCCATCTGCTCGTGGGTCTCATCTCGCGAGCCGACGCCCACCCACACCCCGAACGCTGCCGAACGCACACCGGGCACCTGCTCGGTGATGATCCGCAAGCCCCCCGGCAGGACCGTGCGGCGCACGAGTCCACCCTGCTCGGCGGTGAGCAGGGTGACCGTTGAGCCCGGCTCCTGGTCCGGGTCGATGGGCCAGGGGCCGGGGAACGCGACCGTCATGCCGGTCAGGCCTCTTCCTCGCCGACCTGCTCGGCCTCGTCCAGCACGGGCATCAGGGACAGCTTGCCGCGGGGGTCGATCTCCTTGATCTCCACGAGGATCTTCTGGCCCACCTGGGCGACCTCCTCGACGTTCTCGATGCGCTTCTTCCCGGGTGCCAGCTTCTTGAGCTCGCTGATGTGCAGGAGGCCGTCCTTGCCGGGCAACAGCGACACGAACGCGCCGAACGTCGTCGTCTTCACCACCGTGCCCAGGTACCGCTCGCCGACCTCGGGCATCTGCGGGTTGGCGATCGCGTTGATCGCCGCCCGCGCGGCCTCCGCCGACTGGCCGTCGGTGGCTCCGATGTAGATCGTGCCGTCGTCCTGGATCGTGATGTCAGCGCCCGTGTCGTCCTGGATCGAGTTGATCATCTTGCCCTTGGGCCCGATCACCTCGCCGATCTTGTCCACCGGGATGTGGATCGTGATGATCCGTGGGGCCAGCAGGCTCATCTCGTCCGGACGGTCGATCGCCTCGGCCATGACCTCCAGGATGGCCAGTCGCGCATCACGAGCCTGGGTGAGCGCACCTGCGAGCACGGATGCGGGGATGCCGTCGAGCTTGGTGTCCAGCTGCAGCGCAGTCACGAAGTCCCTCGTGCCGGCGACCTTGAAGTCCATGTCCCCGTAGGCATCCTCGGTGCCGAGGATGTCGGTCAGCGCCACGTAACGGGTCTCGCCGTCGACCTCGTCGGAGACCAGCCCCATCGCGATGCCCGCGACCGGGGCCCGCAGCGGCACTCCCGCATTGAGCAGCGAGAGCGTCGAGGCGCACACCGAGCCCATCGAGGTCGAGCCGTTCGATCCGAGGGCCTCGGAGACCTGCCGGATCGCGTACGGGAAATCCTCCCGGCTGGGCAGCACCGGCACGAGGGCCCGCTCGGCCAGCGCCCCATGCCCGATCTCTCGGCGCTTCGGGGAGCCCACGCGCCCCGTCTCACCGGTGCTGAAGGGCGGGAAGTTGTAGTTGTGCATGTAGCGCTTGCGGCTCTCCGGGCTCAAGGTGTCCAGCTGCTGCTCCATCTTGAGCATGTTCAGGGTCGTGACGCCCAGGATCTGGGTCTCGCCCCGCTCGAACAGCGCCGAGCCGTGCGCCCGCGGGACGACCTCCACCTCAGCAGACAGCGGCCGGATGTCGGTGATGCCACGGCCGTCGATGCGCGACCGATCCCGCAGGATCCGCTGGCGGACCTGCTTCTTGGTCAGCGCCCGAAGAGCTGCGACGACTTCCTTCTCCCGACCCTCGAACTGCTCGGCGAGGCGCTCTGCCGCCAGGTCCTTGACGCCCTCGATCGCCGACTCCCGCTGCTGCTTGTCCACGATCCGCAGCGCCTCGGCGAGCTCGCCGGAGACCGCGGCCTCGACAGCCTCGAGGGCGTCGGGCAGGTAGTCCAGGAAGACCGGGAACTCGGCGGTCTCCTTGGCGGCCTTCGCAGCCAGCGCGGACTGCGCCTGGCAGAGCACGCGGATGAAGGCCTTCGAGGCCTCCAGGCCCTCGGCCACGACCTGCTCGGTGGGCGCCTTGGCTCCCCCGCGGACCAGTTCCACGGTCGCCTCGGTCGCCTCCGCCTCGACCATCATGATCGCCACGTCATCACCGACGACTCGGCCGGCCACGACCATGTCGAACGCGGCGCCGGCCAGCTGCTCGTGGGTGGGGAACGCCACCCACTGGTCGCCGATCAGCGCGACCCGCACGCCGCCAATGGGTCCGGAGAAGGGCAGCCCGGCCAGCTGCGTGGACATCGATGCGGCATTGATGGCCACGACGTCGTAGAGGTGGGCCGGGTTGAGGCTCATCACCGTGACGACGACCTGGACCTCGTTGCGCAGGCCCTTGACGAACGTGGGGCGCAGCGGACGGTCGATCAGCCGGCAGGTGAGGATCGCGTCCTCGCTGGGCCGCCCCTCGCGCCGGAAGAACGAGCCGGGGATGCGGCCGACGGAGTACATGCGCTCCTCGACATCCACGGTCAGCGGGAAGAAGTCGAACTGCTCCTTGGGATTCTTGCTGGCCGTCGTGGCCGACAGCAGCATCGTGTCCTCATCGAGGTACGCCACGGCCGAGCCCGAGGCCTGCCTGGCCAGGCGGCCGGTCTCGAACCTGATCTTGCGCGTACCGAAGGTGCCGTTGTCGATGACGGCCTCGGCTGAGTGGATCTCGGGACCCTCCACGGGTGCCCTCCTCGTCTGCTTGGGAGGACCCGGCCACCGAGACGGTCTTGGATAGAAGTCCTCGGGCGACCCGGGGACCACCACCGCAAGACCTCGCGCCAGCCGGGACCTCTGCCTGTTGTTGTTGTGTCCCGGAACTGCCTGCAGTTGTATTGCGGCGGCCCTGTCGCGATCCGCCGGGCCTTTCTGGCCGCCCACGGGCAACAAGGGCTGCAACATGTCGGGAGCGGCACCCCGTGGGTACCGCTCCCGCTGGTCCTAGCGCCGGATCCCGAGCCGCTCGATGAGCGCGCGGTACCGGCTGATGTCGGTGGACTGCAGGTACTTGAGCAGTCGACGACGTTGGCCCACGAGCAGGAGCAGGCCGCGGCGGCTGTGGTGATCGTGCTTGTGGGTCTTCAGGTGCTCGGTCAGGTCCGAGATGCGCCTGCTCAGCAGTGCGACCTGGACCTCCGGGCTGCCGGTGTCGCCCACCTTGGTGGCGTACTCGGCGATGATGGACTTCTTCGTGTCCGTGTCAAGTGACATAGGTGAAGTGCGATCCTCTCGGGCGCGTGGATGAGCAGGGCTTGTGTGCACCTGGTGGGAAGTCACGATCCGCAGGGCGCCCGCCCCGTGGCCGTCAGGGACACAGGCTACCAGAACGTGACACCTGCACCGCAGCGCCGAGCGGGGCGTCGGTGCGGTGCCATGCCTCAACTGGCCGCCGTGATTCGGCGCGCCTCCTGCACGTCCAGCGCCATCTGGGCGACGAGCTCGGCCGGGGAGTCGAACCGCATCATCGGCCGGATGCGGGCCGCGAAGTCGATGTCGGCGTCCTGGTCGTACACGTCGTACCCAGCGGGGGCGTCGATGACGAACACCTCGACCCGGCGGTCCTCCCCGCTGAAGGTGGGGTTCGTCCCGACTGACACGGCAGCGGGCAGCCAGCGCAGGTCCTCCGACGTCCGGAACCACGTCGCGTAGACGCCGTCGCCGGGCACCGCGAGGTCAGCTGGAACGCGGACGTTCGCGGTCGGGTAACCCAGCTCCCGCCCGCGCCGATCCCCCGGGACGATGTGGCCAGAGACCCGGTGCGGCCGGCCCAGCGCCAGCGCCGCGCCGACGACATCCCCCTCGGCGACCATCGACCGGATGGCCGTCGAGGACACCGGGGGCAAGTCGTCCCCCGACCTGTCGAGGAGCTCGAGATCGACCACGTGGACGTCGAACCCCAGCACGCGCCCCAGAGCAGCCAGCAGCGCGACGTCACCGGCCGCGCGATGACCGAACCTGAAGTTCCCGCCGACCACGACCCGGCGCGCTGCGAGGGTCTGGGCCAGCACCCGGGTCGCGAACCGCTCGGCGGACTCGGCCGCCAGCTCCGGAGTGAACCGAACCACGAGAACCGCGCCCAGCCCGGCAGATTCCAGCAGCTCGAGACGATGCTGCATGGTCGTCAGGCGCAGCGGCGCCAGGTCTGGCCGCAGCACGGCCATCGGGTGGGGGTCGAAGGTGACGGCCACGGGCAGCAGACCGTCCGCGGAGTCGGCCACCACCTTCTCCAGCAGGGCGCGGTGGCCGCGATGGACGCCGTCGAAGGTGCCGATCGTCACCGACGTGGGAGGAAGGTCGCGCGGCACCCGATCGCACCCGAGCCACGTCTGCATGTGCACAGCCTGCCATGGCGGCTCCGGCGACCCGTCGCACGGCAGGGGCACGTGCAGCCGACCCGCAGTGTTCGCCACTCCACTCACCGGGCTTCGACGACGGCCCCGCTCACCGTCCATCCGCGAACTGACCTGCACCATCGGCCGGTGATAGCGTCGAGGTCCCCTGATCTGGAGGCAACAGATGCGCATCGCGATGGCAAACGACCATGCCGGACGAGCCCTGAAGGAGGAGATCAAGGCATTGCTCGCCGCCGGTGGGCACGAAGTCGTCGACTTCGGCACTGACACCGATGACCCGGCCGACCTGCCCGATCATGTGTACCCCGCGTCCCTGGCCGTCTCCCGCGGCGAGGTCGACCGAGGCATCTTCGTCGACGGGGTCGGCTACGGCAGCGCCATGATCGCCAACAAGGTGCCGGGCGTGTTCGCCGCTGTCTGCCAGGACCCGTTCTGCGCAGAGCTGGCCCGCTCGCACTCCGACACGAACGTCCTCGCCATCGGCGGGAAGATCATCGGATCGGCCATCGCGCTGGAGATCGTGCGGGTCTGGATGTCCACGGCATGGCTGGGGGAAGCCGAGGAGAAGTACGCCCGCCGGGTCCAGAAGGTCAAGGACATCGACGCCAGGCACGTTTCCTGACCGCGGCTCACACCGGTCAGGAGGCGGCATCGGCCTGCTGACGACGCCGTCCCCAGATCGGTGCAGGGTCCTAGACTCGACTGCCATGCCAGCTGAATCGGAATCATCGGCCCGCCCGCTCGAGGAATCCCGAGCGGGCGACGACATCGAGGTCCTCAGCGAGTCCGAGCCCATCGAGATGGACCCCAAGTCCACTCGCAGGCGCCCGGCGATGAGCAGGCAGCTGGTCGACTGGCTCGGCACCGGCTGGGAGGCTGCGCCGAGGATGCCGCACCCCGCTGACGGATCCGTGGCGGCCCACGCCGCCCGACGGCGAGCGGCGCTGTCGCAGTCCTTCGTCGGACAGCTGGTCGTGGTTCCCGCTGGCCAGATGAAGACCCGCTCCAACGACACGCAGTACCCGTTCCGGGCTGCGTCGGCCTTCGTCTGGCTGACCGGTGAGACCGCCGAGGGCGCGGTCCTGGTGATGACCCCTCGCCCGGACTCGGCTCACGACAGCGTGCTCTACATCCGCCAGTACCACCAGCCCGGCACGGAGGGCTACTTCACCGATCACCTGTTCGGCGCGATCTGGGTCGGCAACGTGCCCACGCCGGGCGAGACCGCCGAGGTCCTGTCCGTGGCGTGCCGGCCGCTCTCCCAGCTCCCGCAGGACCTGGCCCCCTGGCGCGGGCAGGACTGCGCGCTGCTCACCGGCCTGGACCACATGATCGACCCGCTCCTGCCCAAGGGCGACGCGAAACGGCTGGCCACCGTCATCGATGAACTGCGCCTGGCCAAGGACGACTGGGAGATCGGCCGCCTTCGACAGGCCTGCGAGGCGACTGCTCGCGGGTTCGCAGACGTGGTCCGGGAGATCCCGACTGTGCTCGACCGGCCTGTGCGTGGGGAGCGCTGGCTGGAGGGCACGTTCTGGCGCCGTGCCCGGCTCGAGGGCAACGAGGTCGGCTACACATCCATCGTCGCGTCCGGGGCGCACGGCACGACCCTGCACTGGTGGCGCAACCACGGGGCGCTCCACTCGGGCGACCTGCTCCTGGCCGACATGGGCGTGGAGAGCGACGACATCCACACAGCTGACGTGACGCGGACCTTCCCCCTGAACCGCCAGTGGACCCCGACCCAGCGGCGCGTCTACGAGGCGGTCCTGGCGGCCCAGACCGCAGGGATCGCCGAGGCGCGCGTGGGCAATGACTTCATGGCCGCCAACCGGGCCTGCATGCGAGTTCTCGCCGAGCACCTGCACTCGTGGGGCATCCTGGATGTGCCCCCTGACGTGTCCTGCAGCGACGACCACGACCAGCCGGGCGCCGGCCGGCACCGCCGGTACACATTGCACGGCGTCTCGCACAGCTTGGGCCTGGATGTCCACGACTGCGCCCAGGCCCGCGACGAGGCCTACCTGCACGGCCGGCTCGGGGTGAACCACGTCCTCACCGTGGAACCGGGGCTGTACTTCCAGGTCAACGACCTCACGGTGCCCGCCGAGTTCCGCGGGATCAGCGTGCGGATCGAGGACGACATCCAGGTCACGACCGATGGACCGGTCAACCTGTCGGCGGCGCTGCCCCGCGATCCTGACGAGCTCACGGCCTGGATGGCCCACGTACAGGAGGGTCGCCCTGCGAGCGTGCTGTCGATTCCGAGGATCTGATCGCCGGAATCGGCTGCAGCCTCAGCGTGGGACGGCGAACACCGCGAGGTACTCGCACGCTCCGTCGGGACCGGCAGCAGCGAGGGCGAGGAACTCGCCCTCGGCGGTGAACAGGGCGTGCGGCTCGGCCACGGCTGCCCGCAGCAGCGGCAGTTCGACAACCCGCCCGTGCCGGACGGCGGCAGCCTCGGCGGCCGACACGGCGACGGCCGGGAAGGCCGCCCGCGCGGCGGTCGCCAGGTCGACCACGGCGAACGCCGCCTCGAGCTCGGCCAAGGTATGTGCCTGACAGATGCCGAAGGCACCCACCCGGGTTCGCCGCAGGGATGCCAAGTGCCCGCCAACCCCGAGGGACTCGCCGAGATCGCGGGCCAGTGCCCGGATGTACGTCCCGGCGGAGCAGTCCACGTCGACATCGACATCGAGCACGCCAGCAGCCGGGTCGCTCCGCATGGCGCGGATGTCCATGCGGCTGACGATCACCGGCCGGGCGGGCAGTTCGACCGACTCGCCGGCGCGGACGCGCGCATGCGCTCGGCGTCCGTCCACCTTGATCGCGGACACCGCTGACGGCCGCTGCATGATGGGCCCGGTGAACCGCAGCAGGGCCTGCTCAACCGCGGCCGCGGGTATGCCATGAGCGGGAGCACCGCCCAGTGGCGCTCCCTCAGCGTCGTCGGTCGTCGTGGCCCAACCCAGGCGGATCGTGGCCGCGTAGGACTTGTCATGGCCACTGAGGTACCCGAGCAGGCGGGTTGCTCGCCCCACTCCGACGACCAGCACGCCGGTCGCCATCGGATCCAGCGTCCCCGCATGGCCGACCCGCCGCGTGCCGGCCAGTCGCCTGATCCGCGCGACCACGTCGTGGGACGTCCACCCCGACGGCTTGTCGACGACGACTATCCCGTCCGTGGCGGCAGGCGCAGCTGCCGGGGCGGTTGGCCGGTGGCATTCCGAGGGGCGGGCAACCACCGACTGGTCCTGCGGGTCGCCGCCAGCCCGGGTTGGGCGTCCCGTCCATGCCGCCAAGTCAGTTGCCGGCGTCGGGTCGGAGCGCAGGTGCGCTGGGCACTTCGTCCCCCACTGGGTCGTCGGCCCCCTCCAGCTCCGCGGGCGGGGCGCGGTATGGATCGGCCTCCCCGGCGAACTCCGCGCCAACGGCTGCCGCAGCGACTGCCGCATCGATGACCGCGGCCTTCGCCAGCAGATCGTCGATGTGACGGGCGTTGTCGGGGACCGCATCAGCAACGAACGTCAATGACGGGGTGTGCCGCACGCCCGTCTGGCGACCGACCTCGGTGCGCAGGATCCCCTTGGCCGACTCCAGCGCGGCAGCAGTCTCAGCCTTCTGCTGCTCGGAGCCGAGGACCGTGTAGAACACGGTCGCCTCCCTCAGGTCGTTGGTCACCCGTGCGTCGGTGACCGTCACGAACCCAAGGCGCGGGTCCTTCACACGTGTCTTGAGCGACTCGGCGACGATCACCCGCACCCGGTCGGCCAGCTTGCGCACTCGCGCCTCATGGGCTCCCACGGCTGCCACCTCTCCTCCAGCCTCAATCGTCGTCACCCACGAACCGCTGCCGGGTCGCGAGGACCTCGAACTCAGGACGCTCCGCCACCAGGCGCTCGCACGCGTCGAGCACGCGCTGGCAGTGCGCGAGGTCGGGGCCGACCACGGCGACCCCGACCAGGCTGCGGCGATGGAGGTCCAGGTGACCTGCCTCCGCCGCAGCCACATCGAACCGACGCCGCAACTCGGCGACGAGCCCGCGCACGTGGCTGCGCTTGTCCTTCAGCGACCGTACGTCGCTGGGGAGCAGCAGGTCCACATCCAGGATCCCGACGAACACCGGCGCTCCCGTCGTCAGCCGCGGGGCTTCTCCCGCATCTCGAACGTCTCCACGACGTCATCGACCCTGATGTCGTTGTAGGACCCCAGGCCGATGCCGCACTCGTACCCATCGCGAACCTCAGTCACGTCGTCCTTGAACCGGCGCAGCGAGCTGATCGACAGGTTGTCCGCCACCACGACGCCGTCTCGGATCAGCCGGGCCTTGGAATTGCGCCGGATCTCACCCGAGCGCACCAACGTGCCAGCGATCGTGCCGAACTTCGAGCTCCTGAAGATCTCGCGGACCTCGGCCGTGCCCAGCTGGACCTCCTCGAACTCCGGCTTGAGCATGCCCTTGAGGGCAGCCTCGATGTCGTCGATCGCGGAGTAGATGACGTTGTAGTACCGGATGTCCACGCCCTCGCGGTCGGCCAGCTCCGTCGCCTTGCCCTGCGGCCGGACGTTGAAGCCGATGATCACCGCCTTGGACGCCGCCGCCAGCATGACGTTGGTCTCCGTGATCGCGCCGACGCCGCGGTCGATGACTCGCAGCGACACCTCGTCGCCGACGTCGATCTGCAACAACGCGTCCTCGAGGGCCTCGACGGAGCCGGAGACGTCGCCCTTGAGGATCAGGTTGAGCTCCTGGACCTCGCCGGTCTCCATCTGCTTGAGGAAGTCCTCGAGCGTGCGTCGACCCCGCCGCTTGGCCAGCTGGGCGTTGCGCTCTCGGGCCTGCCGGATCTGGGCGATCTGTCGGGCCACGCGGTCCTCGCTGACCACCAGGAACGAGTCGCCGGCACCCGGCACCGAGGTCAGGCCCAGCACCTGGACCGGACGCGAGGGCGGCGCCTCACTGACTGGGTGGCCCTGCTCGTCGAGCAGTGCCCGGACGCGGCCGAAGGCGTCCCCGGCCACCACCGAGTCACCCGGGCGCAGCGTCCCGCGCTGGACCAGCACGGTCGCCACTGGGCCACGTCCACGGTCCAGGTGAGCCTCGATGGCCACGCCCTGGGCATCCTGCTTGGGGTTGGCCCGCAGGTCCAGTGACGCATCAGCGGTCAGGACGATTGCCTCGAGCAGCCCGTCGATGTTGATGCGGGCCTTCGCCGAGACGTCGACGAACATGGTGTCGCCGCCGTACTCCTCGGCCAGCAGCCCGTACTCCGTGAGCTGGCCACGGACCTTCACGGGGTCGGCGCCCTCCTTGTCGATCTTGTTGACCGCGACCACGATCGGCACACCTGCTGCTTGGGCGTGGTTGAGGGCCTCGACCGTCTGCGGCTTCACGCCGTCGTCAGCAGCCACGACCAGCACGGCGATGTCGGTCACCTGCGCACCGCGGGCACGCATGGCAGTGAACGCCTCGTGGCCGGGGGTGTCGATGAACGTCAACTTGCGTTCGTCCCCACCAACCTCGAGGGTCACCTGATAGGCGCCGATGTGCTGGGTGATGCCGCCGGCCTCCCCCTCGACGACGTTGGTCGAGCGGATGGCATCCAGCAGCTTGGTCTTGCCATGGTCCACGTGGCCCATGACGGTCACGACGGGGGGCCTGGCCACGAGGTCGGACTCGTCGCCCTCGTCCTCCCCGAACTCCAGGTCGAAGGTCTCCAGCAGTTCCCGGTCCTCGTCCTCCGGCGATACCACCTGGACGTCGAAGTCCAGCTCCTGGCCGAGCAGCCGCAGGGTGTCGTCGTCGACTGACTGGGTGGCCGTGAGCATCTCACCGAGCTTGAACATCACGGTCACCAGATCGGCTGCCGAGCAGTTGATGCGCTCGGCGAAGTCGGTCAGAGTCGCGCCGCGCGGAAGCCTGACGACCGCTCCGTTCCCCCGCGGCAGCCGCATGCCGCCGATCGAGGGAGCCTGCATGTTGTCGAACTCCTGGCGCTTGGCCTTCTTCGACTTCCGGCCGCGCGTGGGCCGACCGCCGGGGCGCCCGAACGCGCCAGCCGTGCCACCT
>JBAVLA010000212.1:0-18897 GCA_049688595.1 Candidatus Nanopelagicales bacterium
GCACATGGCCGGTGCGGGGGCCCCACGGGTAGCAGTTGATCAGGTGCTACTGCTGCCCGGAGCTCACTTGAGCAGGGCGAGGCGGGTCGGATCGTTGGCGAAGACCTCCTGGGCGTTCTCCTTCGTCACCACGATCGGGTCCAGCTCGTAGACGGCGATGTCGGCCTTGCCGTTGTTCACGGTCGTCGTCGGGGCTGGCAGCGCCTGGCCCTGCTGGAGGAACTTGATGAGCTCGACGCTCTTGGCAACCAACTGGTCGGTGGGCTTGTACACGGTGGACCACTGCTCACCCTCCCACACGGACGTCACGGACTCGTTCTCGGCGTCCAGGCCGGTCACGACTGGCGTCTCCTGCCCCGCCTGGTCGGCCGAGGTCATGATCGCGCGAGCGATGCCGTCGTTGGGCGACAGGACTCCGTGGATCTTCTTGTCGCTGTAGAAGCCGGACAGCAGCGAGTCCATGCGTGCCTGAGCCTTGGCGTTGTCCCAGTCCGGCGTGGCGACCTGGGTGAATTCGTCCTGCCCCGAGACCACGACGACGGTGCCGTCGTCGATCTTCGGCTGCAGGACCGACATCGCGCCCTTGAAGAAGTTCGGTGCGTTCGGATCCGCCGGGCCGCCGCCGAAGAGCTCGATGTTGTACGGGCCGGAGCCCTTGCGCGCTGCGAGTCCGTCGAGCAGCGACTGGCCCTGGAGCTCGCCGGTGCGGACGCTGCCGAACTGGACGACGGCATCGACAGCATCGGTGTTCTCGATCATGCGGTCGTAGCCGATGACCGCGGCGCCAGCCTGGGACGCCTTGTCCAGGACGCTGCCCAGCTGCGTGCCGTCGATGGGGCCGACGACAATCGCCTTGGCGCCCTGCTCGACCATGGCCTCGATCTGGGACTGCTGCTGCGGCACCTTGTTGTCAGCCGCCTGGATCAGCGGCTTGAAGCCGGCGGCGGTCAACTGGGCGTCGAAGAAGTCCTCGGCCTCCTTCCAGTTCTGCGTCCCCAGCCAGGGCAGCGACACGCCGATCACCGAGTCGGCAGGGAAGCCCGTGGAGGCAGCTGTCGACTCAGTGGTGGTTCCACGATCGCTGCTCGAGGAGCAGGCGCCGAGGCTCAGTACGCTGGCGGCGACCAGCGCCACCAGGCCGACAGACCTCTTCTTCATACGGTTCTCCTTCTGCGCATGCACCCGGCATCGAGTGCGCCATGCATGTGGGCGATCTGCTCACACGCCGTTCAAGACCTGTGCCCGGCGGGTGCCGATGCACGGGGGTGGAACAGGGATCAGGCCCCGGGGCGTTATCCGGAGCCTGATCCCGGGTGCTGCTCGTTCAGGACTTCGCCGTTGCGGCTGGGGCTGCTGGCGCGTTGGCGGCAGGCTGCTCCGGGCCGCTCTCGGCGGCTGGCTGCTTCCTGGTCAGGCGCCCGATGATCGACGGGCGTCCCTGCTCCTTGTTGTAGACGTCGAACGCCACCGCCCCGAGGAGGACCAGACCCTTGATGACCTGCGTCTTGTCGGCGCCGACGCCCATCAGGGCCAGGCCGCTGTTCAGGACCGCCATGACGAGGCCACCGACAATGGACCCGATGACGGTTCCGATGCCGCCGGAGACCGCCGCACCGCCGATGAACACTGCTGCGATCGCGTCGAGCTCCCACATCGTGCCGTCCGCCGGCCCAGCCGCTGTGGCCCGCCCGGCGAACATGATCCCGGCGAGGGCCGCGAGGAACGACATGTTCATCATGACCAGGAAGTACGTGCGCTGCGTGTTCACGCCGGACAGAGCCGCTGCCGACCGGTTGCCACCCACCGCGTAGATGTGCCGGCCGAAGGTCGTCCGCTGGGTGATGGTGTGGTAGATGATGATCAGGCCCACGAGGACGAGGCCCGGAATCGGGAAGGACGTGCCGGGCCGTCCGCTGCCGAAGAGCCAGGTGACGTAACCGATCAAGATGGTGACCAGGACGAAGCGCACGGCCGCGGGCCACACGGGCACCGGCTCATCGCTGACCGCCACGGCCCGGCGGTGCTTCTTCAGCTCCGACCACCCGTAGAAGCCGATGGCGATGAGTCCGAGCAGGAGCGTGGAGTTGTTCATCTGCGTGGCTGCTGGCCCCCACTCGGGCAGGTACCCAGCGCCCAGCGTCTCCAGCTCCTCAGGCACGGGGACGCTGATGGACTTGCTGATCCAGATCACGCCGCCGCGGAAGATCATCATGCCCGCCAGGGTCGTGATGAACCCGGGGATGCCGATCTTGGCGACCCAGAGGCCCTGCCAGGCTCCGATGAGGGCGCCAGCCCCCAGGGCGACCAGCATCGCCAGCCACCAGGGCAGCCCCCAGTCCCGTGCGGCCAGGGCCATGAGCATGACGACGAACCCTGCGACCGATCCCACCGAGAGGTCGATCTGGCCGATCACGATCACCATGACCATGCCGATGGCCAGGATGAGCACGTAGGCGTTGCCCGAGATGAGGTTCTGGAAGTTCGACGGTGTCAGCATGCGTCCGTCGGACATGATCTGGAAGGCGATGATGAGCGCTACGAGCGCGAACACCATCGTGAACTGGCGGAGGTCGCCGCCGAGCACCTTCTTGAGGGCGTTCATCTTTGCTCTCTCCTCCTGCGGGTCAGCTCGCAGCTGCCGTCGAACGTGTGGTGGTCATCAGCCGCATGAGCCGTTCCTGGTCAGCATCGGCCTTGTCGAGGACGCCGGTGATGCGCCCTTCACAGATCGTGTAGATGCGGTCGCTCATCCCCAGGAGCTCCGGCAGCTCCGAGGAGATGACCACGACTGCCTTCCCCTCATCGGCCAGTGCGTGGATCAGCTTGTAGATCTCGAACTTGGCGCCCACGTCGATGCCACGGGTCGGCTCGTCCAGGATCAGCACCTCGGGTTCCGGGTACATCCACTTGGCGAGCACGACCTTCTGCTGGTTCCCGCCGGACAGGGTCGTCACGCCGGCGTTCACGGTCGGCGACTTGATGCGCAGGGACTTCCGGTAGCCCTCGGCCACCTCGAGCTCCTTGTGGAAGTCCAGCAGGCCGCCGCGCACGATCGCCCTCAGGTTGGCCGACACGATGGTCCGCTTGATGGAGTCCAGGAGGTTCAGCCCGAGGTTCTTGCGATCCTCGGGGACGTAGGCGATGCCCTGGCGGATGGCGGAGGCGACGTTCGTGATGTGCACTTCCTTGCCGTGCAGGAGGACCTGGCCGGAGAGGAACGTCCCGTACGAGCGGCCGAAGATCGACCTGGCCAACTCGGTGCGCCCGGCGCCCATGAGGCCGGCGAACCCCACGATCTCGCCCCGGCGCACGAAGAAGGCCGAGTCCTTGCAGACGAGCCGGCCCGGGACCGCTGGGTGCTCGACGCGCCAGTTGCGCACCTCGAGGATGGTCTCCCCGATCTTGGGCGTGTGCTCCGGGTACCGGTTCTCGATCGACCGGCCGACCATGGCGCGGATGATCCGGTCCTCGTCGACGTGACCGGCCTCGACCTGATAGGTCTCCACCGTGCGCCCATCGCGGATGACGGTCACGGCGTCGGAGACCTCGGCGATCTCGTTGAGCTTGTGGGAGATCATGATCTGGGTGATGCCCTTGGCCTTCAGGCCGCGCATCAGCTCCAGCAGGTTCGCGGAGTCGTCCTCGTTCAACGCGGATGTCGGCTCGTCGAGGATGAGCAGTCGGACATCCTTTGACAGCGCTTTCGCGATCTCCACGAGCTGCTGCTGCCCGACGCCGAGGTTCTTGATCGCCGTATCGGGGTTGATGTCCAGGCCGACCCGGTCCAGCAACTCGATGGTGCGTACCCGCGCGGCGTGCCAATCGATGAGGCCCCCCTTGACGATCTCGTTGCCGAGGAAGATGTTCTCCACGATGGACAGCTCGGGGACGAGCGCCAACTCCTGATGGATGATGACGATGCCGGCGTGCTCTGAGGCCTTGATGTCCTTGAACTCCACCTCCTGACCCTGGTAGATGACCTCGCCGCCGTACGTGCCGTGCGGGTAGACGCCCGAGAGGATCTTCATCAGGGTTGACTTCCCGGCGCCGTTCTCGCCGCAGATCGCGTGGATCTCCGCGGTTCGGACTTCCATGGTCACGCCGTCGAGGGCGCGCACGCCGGGGAAGTCCTTGGTGATGTGCCGCATCTCGAGGATGACGGGCGTGTCCTCCATGTGGGCCTCCCGGCGCGGGGTGAGGGAGAGGTGGCGATACCACAACTTCGCCGAACATTAGGGAGAATCCGGTGTGCGTGTCGCGCTGGGGAAGGTGCTCTGGAAAGCGTTTTCAGGGCGTCCCGGGGCTGTGCGGATCACCGTCGAGCATGCGGTCCGCGGCCGGCGGGAACGCGGGTAGCCCCTGACCCGGCAGGCGTCTGGTGCAAGCCCCGGATGCTCGACAGTGATCAGACTGGACCGTACAGTCTGATCCGTGATCGGCGAGCGTCAGGCGCCTCGAGCCTCGGCGAAGAAGGAGCAGATCGCGAGCGCGGCTCGTGACCTGTTCCTGGCCCAGGGCTACGCCGGCACCACCATGGACGGGGTGACAGCGGCCGCGGGTGTGAGCAAGCAGACCCTGTACAGCTACTTCCCGAGCAAGGCCGACCTGCTGGCTGAGGTCCTGCTCGAGGAGGTCGCGTCGCTGCGAATGGACGAGGTCCGCGTGTCCCGCGTCGGCTCCCTCTCCGAGTTCCGCGAGGCCCTGCTGGAGTTCGCCCGCCGGCTGACCAGCCGATGGTCCCGGGACGATGCACTGCAACTGCTGAGGCTTGCGGTGGGGGAGGTCGTGCGCCTCCCCGAGCTGCGTGACGTGGTCCGCGAGGCATTCCCGGGCCGGCTGCTCGGCCAGGTGGAGCAGCTGATCCGCGCGGCCGGCGACGCGGGACTGATCGAAGCGGCGCGCCCTGACCTGAGCGCTCGGATGTTCCTCGGGCCGGTCATGAGCTTCGTCACCCTTGACGGGCTGTTCCGCACGGACGTGGTCATCCCGCCGGACGCGGAGTCGCTGGCGTACGTCGTTGACGCCTTCCTGGCCACCGTGCGGAACGAGGCTACGCGCTGATGGACCGCGTCGGCGAGGATCGGGCGCGGCGGCTGGTCGCCGCTGGGGTTGCCGCGGTGCTGGTCCTTGGGCTGGGCGCCTGCGGTGACCAGGCCGGACTGACCGTCGTGGGCACAGTCGAGGACGAAGTGGTCACGGCGGCGGTCCCCGCGCTGGGCGCGGTCTCGGTGGACCCCGACGCCGGCTTCGCCCCCGATCCCAGTGCGACGGGCGCGCCCCCGCGTGCCACCTCGGCGGTCACGGCGATGACCGGTCTGGGCACCTTCGTCCGGGTCGGTGAGGTCTCCGTCCGGGAGGGCGCCCGGGTCTCGGCCGGTCAGGTCGTGGCGAGGATCGACGGCGCCCAGCTCGCTGCGCAGTTGGCGGTGACCCGAGCCGACGCGGCCGTTGCGGCGGCGCAGCCGGCGGTTCTCCAGGGCCGAATCGATGAGGCCCTCGAGAAGGAGGCTGAGATCGCCGACAAACGGGCGGATGTGGAGCGGGCCATCACCAAGCTCACCGCCAAGCGCGCGGAGCTGCTCAAGGCCCGTCGGACCCTGACGGCGACGAGGACCCAGCTTCGCGAGCAGCGCGCGCAGCTGCTCAGGACGAGGGGCGAGCTGCGTGGCAAGCGCGCAGGCCTGCGTGGCAAGCGCTCAGTGCTGCTCGAGAAGCAGGCCCAGCTGCGCTCGAAGCGGGACGAGGCCATGGCCAAGCGCGCCCAGCTCCAGAAGCAGCTGACAGAGCTCGAACACCTGCTCGCCCAACTGCCTCCCCCGTCGAGCACGCCGTCGCCGGGCACGCCGTCGCCGGGCACGCCTGCGGCGCCCTCCCGCGAGGAACTGCTGGCCGCCATCGCCCGGCTCAAAGCCGGAATCGCCAGGATCGACGCCGGGCTCAAGCCGCTCGACGCCGGCCTGGCTGGCATCCAGGCGGGCTTGGGCAAGATCGACGCCGGCCTGCGCCAGCTCGACGCCGGCCTGCGGAAGGTCGATTCCGGCCGCCGGAAGATCGACGCCGGACGGCGGAAGGTGGACGCCGCCCTGGCCGGGATCCGCGCCGGGCTGCCCAAGATCGACGACGGCCTGGCCTCCGCCCGGGACGGTCTGGCGAAGCTGGACGCCGCCGCGAAGAAGCTCGTGGACCTGAAGCGAGCCCTTCGCCACGGGAAGCGGCAGGCCGAGATCGCGGCGGATACGGCCCGGGTCGCGGTCGAGACGTCTCGCCGACGGCTGGGTACGGCCACGGTCAGGGCTCCCGTGGACGGCGTGGTCGTGGCCGCGGCTGCGGTTGGGGACATGCTGGCCCCCGGAGCGACTCTCGTGTCCATCCGCGGTGATGGAGCGCCCCGAGCAACCGCATGGCTCGCCCCCGACCAGCTGGCCCAGGTGTGCCTGGACGACACGGCGCGCGTGCACGGGGACTGGATGGGGACGGGCGTCACCCTGCCGGCCACGGTCACCCGCATCGGCCAGCGATGGGACTACCCGCCCACGTCGCACGCGACCGACGAGGTCCACCTGACGCGGGCGGTGCCCGTGCAGTTCACGATCGCCACGGGCGCCCTCCCGCCGGGCGTGCCGGTGGAGATCTCAGTCGCCGGCTGCCGGGCGGCAGCTTCGAGCTCATGACCCCCGACCCGACCCATCAGGCAAGGTGACGACGATGGCAGGCAGCCACCGCAAGCATCCCCCCATCCCGCTGATCATCGTCGTGCTCCTGGCCGTCATCGGCGGCGGCTACTGGGTCTGGACCGCGAGTCGGACGTCGGCCGATGCTGCCAGCCTGTCAGCCAGCGGTGAGATGGAGGCCAGGGAGTACCAGATCGCCTCCGCCATCGCCGGTCGCGTCACCAACGTGCGCGTCGCCGAGGGTGACACCGTCAAGAAGGGCCAGGAGCTGGTGCTGCTGGACCGCACGGCGCTCCAGCTGCAGCGGGAGCAGGCCGAGCAGGGAGTCATCGCCGCCAAGGCGGCTGTCGCCAACGCCGAGGACGACGGCACCGACGCCGATGTCACCGCGGCCAAGGCGCGCCTGAAGCAGGCCCAGGCCGCGGTCAAGCTTGCCGACGTGCAACTGGGCTACGCCAGGGTCACAGCACCGCGTGACGGCGTCGTGGTGTCGGTGATCACCAACGTCGGCCAGAACTCGGCCCCGGGCAAGACCCTGGTCACAGTCCTGGACCCCAGCGACCTGTTCGTGAGGGTCTTCGTGCCCGAGACCGAGATCGGCAACGTCGCAGTCGGGCAGGCCGTCACGGTCACGACCGATTCGAGCAGCGACCGGTTCGACGGCCAGGTGACCTTCATCGCCGCGAAGGCCGAGTTCACCCCGAACAACGTCCAGACCGAGGAGCAGCGGGCGAAGCTCGTCTACGAGGTGCGCGTGAAGGTGCCCGACGACTCGGGGACGCTGAAGTCCGGGATGCCGGTGGACGTGACCTTCGCCCGGCCATGAATTCGTCAGCGACCCCGTCCGAGCCAGCCGCGCTGGCTGAGCCCGCCGCGCCGGCTGCCGTCACGGCGACCGGGTTGGCCCGCTCCTTCGGCGAGGTGTGCGCCGTTGGCGGGGTCGACCTGCGCATCGAGCAGGGGACGGTGGTCGGCCTGCTGGGGCCGGACGGCGCCGGCAAGTCGACCCTCATCCGGCTCCTGGCGACCGTGCTGTCCGCCGACGCCGGCGACGCGGAGGTGTTCGGGCATCCGGTCTCCTCGCAGGCCGGCCGGGTGACGCCGCTGATCGGCTACATGCCGCAGAGGTTCTCGATGTACCCGGACCTGACCGTGGCGGAGAACCTGGACTTCTTCGCCACGATCCGCGGCGTGGGCAAGCCTGTGCGCCAGCAGCGGGCGACCTCGCTCCTGGCTGGGATGGGACTGGCCGAGTTCGCCGCGCGCCAGGCGCAGTTCCTCTCCGGCGGCATGAAGCAGAAGCTGATGCTGGCCGCCACGCTCATGCATGAGCCTGGACTGCTCCTGCTGGACGAGCCAACGACAGGTGTCGACCCGGTCTCGCGGCGCGAGTTCTGGCGGATCCTGGCCGACCTGCACCGTGCCGGGAAGACCGTCCTGGTCGCCACGCCGTACATGGACGAGGCGGAGCGCTGCACGTCCGTCGCCTTCATGGAACGCGGCCGCATCCGCCATTCCGGAACCCCGGCCCAGATCAAGGCCCTGATCCCGGGGACCCTGTTCGAGATCTCCTCGACCGACCTGCGGGCCGCGCTGGCGGCGGTCGGTGATGCCCCCGGCGTGACCTCGAGCCACCTGTTCGGCGACGTGGTCCGCGTGCTCTGGCAGGGCGGTGTCGAGGGCGGGGGCGAGCTTCGTGCGCGGCTGGCCGAGGCCGCGGTCCCAGTCGCGGACGTCCGGGCGGCGCCGGTCGACCTGGAGTCCGCGTTCACCTTCCTGGCCGAGGGCGCCCGGTCATGAGCGCCACGCTGACCCGGATCGGTGCAGTGGCGGCCAAGGAGTTCACCCACGTGCGCCGGGATCGGAGGATCCTGGCGATGGTGCTCGTCCTGCCGGCGCTGATGCTCCTGCTCATGGCGTACGCCATCAGCTTCGACGTGCGCAACGTGCCGACAGTGATCGTGGACCTGGACCGCACTCCCGCCAGCCAGTCGTACGGCCGTGCCTTCGCCACCTCTGACCTGTTCGACGTCGTGGGTCACGAGGACTCGATGGCCGCTGTGGACGACCTCTTCGGACGCAACGTCATCCGGGTGGCTGTCGTCATACCAGCTGGCTTCGCCCGGACCCTGGCCGGCGACGAGCAGGCGCAGGTCGGGATCCTCATCGATGGCAGCGAGCCGAACTCGGCGAAGGTCGCCCAAGCCTACGTGGGGGCGCTCAACCAGCTGCACAGCCAGGAGCTGACCCGGGCTTGGGCTGACACGCAGGCCATCGACACCAGCCAGTTCCCGATGGTCGACTTCCGGCTGCGGACCTGGTACAACCCTGAGCGGCGCTCGTCGGACTTCCTCATCCCAGGCCTGATGGTCGTGGTGATCATGATCGTCACCGTCCAGCAGACCGCGGTCACGCTGGTCCGGGAACGTGAGCAGGGCACCGAGGAGCAGCTGCGGGTCTCTCCCCTGAGGCGCACCGAGCTGATGGTCGGCAAGCTGCTGCCGTGGACGCTGATCGCCTTCGCAGACGTCCTGGTGATCACGGTCCTCGGAGTCGTGGTGTTCGGGGTGCCGCTGCGGGGCAGCCTCGCGGCGCTGGGCGCTGGGGCGGTGCTGCTGATAGTCGCCTCGCTGAGCCTGGGCCTGATCATCTCGGCGGTGGCCCCTTCAGTCGTCGTGGCAAACATCGCGGGGCTGCTCGTTGCCTTCCTGCCCGCGTTCCTGCTGTCGGGATTCGCCTTCGCGCTGGACCAGATCCCGCTGATCCTGCAGGGGATCAGCTACGCCTTCCCGGCGCGACACATGGTCGCGCTGTCCCGGGAGGTGTTCCTGAAGGGCGCGGGCTTCGGCGAGGTGTGGCCGGAACTGGCATGGCTGGCCGCCTACGCCGCGATCGCCCTGCTCGTCGCCGCACAGCTCCAGCGCCGGAGGGCCTGATGAGCCTCAAGCGAATCCGGCTGCTGATCTGGAAGGAGTTCGTGCAGCTGCGGCGGGATCGGGTCCTGCTGGCCCTGCTGTTCATCCAGCCGATCCTGCAGCTGCTGCTGTTCGGCTACATCGTCGCCGTCGACGTCCGCCACCTGGCCACCGCGGTGATCGACATGGATCGCACTGCCACCTCCCAGCGGCTGGAGTCAGCCTTCGCCTCGTCCGGGTACTTCACGGTCGTGGTCCGTCCCGACAGCGAGGGCGACCTGAAGCCGCTCCTGGACGACGGGACGATCAGGGTCGCCCTGGTGATCCCAGCCGGCACCGAGGAACGCCTTACCGACGGCGAGACCGCGCCGGTTGGCGTGGTCGTCGACGGCGCGGACTCGCAGATCTCCTCGGTGGCCAGTGGCTACGCCGCCGCGACCATCGCCGGGTTCAACGCGGACCGCCGCGACGCGCTGGGGTTGTCGTTGGCCGCCCCCGAGGTCGACGCTCGCGTGCGCGTGATGTTCAACCCGACGCTGGATCCGATCAACACGATGATCCCGGGCCTGATCGCCGTCATCCTGATGATCTCGCTGATGGTGATCATGTCCCAGGCCGTGGTCCGGGAGCGCGAATCGGGCACCCTCGAGCAGATGTTCGTCACGCCGATCAGCCCGACGGAGTACCTGATCGGGAAGGTCACTCCGTACGCACTCCTCGCGACGGTGCAGATGTCGGCCGTCGCCGCGGTGGGCACCCTGTGGTTCAACGTGCCGTTCAACGGCGAACTGGCAGTCGTGCTCGTCGGGCTGGGGCTGTTCATGCTCACGTCGATCGGGCTGGGGCTGCTGGTGAGCCTGGTCTCCCGGACCCGGCACCAGGCGCAGCAGACCGTGATGTTCATCGCGATCCCGACGATGGTCCTGTCCGGCTTCATCTTCCCGATCGAGTCCATGCCGCAGGGGATCCAGGCGATCACGCTCCTGATCCCCATGCGGTACGCCCTGGTGGTCCTGCGCGGAGCCTTCGTCAAGGGCAGCAGCTTCGCAGACCTCGCGGCACCGCTGTGGGCGATGGCCGCATTCGCCGTGGTGCTGTTCGGCGCTGCCGTGATAGCCACGCGCCGGCGGCTCAGCGAATGAGGGGACGACCATGACAGGAGCTGAGGATCGGCTGGCCGGGACGGCCCTCGATCCGGACGCGGCCATCTCGGTGCGCGGGCTGACCAAGGCGTACGGGGCTTTCACCGCCGTCGACGGGATCGACTTCGACGTTCCCCGGGGCCAGGTCTTCGGCTTCCTCGGGCCGAACGGATCCGGCAAGACCACGACGATCCGGATGCTGACCGGCACGATCGCCCCCAACGCGGGGCGCGCGCTCGTGCTCGGCGAGGACGTCATCGCTCGGCCCGACCGCGTGAAGCGAAGGATCGGGTACATGTCCCAACGGTTCGCCCTGTTCCAGGACATGACCGTCGACGAGAACCTGAAGTTCTACGCAGGTGTCTACGACCTCACGGCCGAGGAGTTCGCCGCCCAGCGGGAGTACGTGCTCACCATGGCCGACCTGGTCGGCCGCGGGGACGAGCTCACTGCCAACCTGTCGGTGGGTTGGCGGCAACGGCTGGCCCTGGGTGCTGCGACGATCCACGAGCCCGACCTGCTGTTCCTCGACGAGCCGACATCCGGCGTCGACCCGGTTGCTCGGCGGCAGTTCTGGGACCTGCTCTACGACCTGGCCAACCGCGGCGTGACGCTGTTCGTCACCACCCACTACATGGACGAGGCCAGCCACTGCAACCGCCTGGCTTTCCTCTACCGCGGCCGGCTGATCGCCGAGAGCAGTCCCGCCGAGCTGCGGGCCACCTACCTGACCCAACGGATCTACGACGTCTCAGTCCGCGAGGCTGACCTGGCTGTGCGCTGGCTGGAGCAGGCTGGGTTCGTGGCCGAGGCCTACCTCTCTGGCGCAACGCTGCACGCCGTGGTCGACCGGGCCGCGGACCCGGGCGCAGAGGGACTTCGCGGCAGGCTCGACGCGGCAGGCTTCGCCGACGCCGCTGTGCGCGCGGTCGACCCCACCATCGAGGACGTGTTCGTCAACCTGGTCGCCAAGCAGCGGAACCGGGATGGCGTGGTTTGACGGAGCACGAGCTTCAGGCGATGCGATCCACGTCGCGCACCGCGCCGAGGTCGGCGGAGGTCGCCATCGCGGCGTAGGCGCGCAGCGCGGGGGAGACGACCCGGTCCCGCCCGACGGGGGTGAACGCATCACGGCCGCGCGCCGACATCACGTCACGCCGGTGGGCCAGCTCCTGGTCGGCGATGTCCAGGTGGATCCGGCGACCTGGGATGTCGATGACGATGGTGTCGCCCTCCTCGACCAGGGCGATCGCCCCGCCGGCTGCGGCCTCGGGGGAGACGTGCCCGATCGACAGCCCTGATGTGCCGCCGGAGAACCGGCCATCCGTGATCAACGCACACGCCTTTCCCAGGCCCTTGGACTTCAGGTACGACGTCGGGTAGAGCATCTCCTGCATGCCGGGCCCGCCGCGGGGACCCTCGTAGCGGATCACGACGACGTCGCCGGGCACGATCAGGTCGGCCAGGATCGCCGCGACGGCATCGTCCTGGCTGTGGAACACGCGGGCCCGACCTGAGAACGTCAGCAGCGAGGCGTCCACGCCGGCGGTCTTCACGATGCAGCCGCGCTCGGCGATGTTGCCGAACAGCACCGCAAGGCCGCCGTCGGCGGAGTAGGCGTGCGCGGCGTCCCGGATGCACCCGGCAGCACGGTCGAGGTCGAGGTCGGCGTAGCGGCGCTCCTGGGAGAACGCCTGCTGCGTTGGAACCCCGCCGGGGGCGGCGGCGAAGAACTCGCGGACCTCGGGCGCCTCGGTCCGGGCGACGTCCCAGTCGGCCAGCGCGGCACCGATCGTCGGGGCGTGGACGGTCAGGGCGTCCGCGTGGAGCAGGCCGGCCCGGTCGAGCTCGCCGAGGATGGCCATGATCCCGCCCGCTCGGTGGACGTCCTCCATGTGGAACTGCTGGGTCGAGGGAGCCACCTTGGCCAGGTGTGGGACCCGCCTGGACAGCCGATCGATGTCGGCCATGGTGAAGGGGATCCCCGCCTCGTTGGCGACGGCCAGCAGGTGCAGCACGGTGTTCGTCGACCCGCCCATTGCGATGTCCAGGCTCATGGCGTTCTCGAACGCCTCGAAGCTGGCGACCGAGCGGGGGAGCACGCGGTCGTCGTCCTGCTCGTAGTACCGGCGGGCGAGGTCAACGATCAGCCGGCCCGCCCGCGTGAACAGCCCGCGACGATCGGCGTGCGTCGCCAGCAGGGAGCCGTTGCCCGGCAGGGCTAGCCCGAGCGCCTCCATCAGGCAGTTCATCGAGTTCGCCGTGAACATCCCCGAGCAGGAGCCGCAGGTCGGGCAGGCAGCCCGCTCCATCTCCGCGACCTCGTCGTCGGTGTTGGCGGAGTCGGCTGCCTCGACCATTGCGTCGATCAGGTCGACCTTTCGGGTCAGGCCGTGCCAGATGACCTTGCCAGCCTCCATCGGACCTCCGGAGACGAACACGGTGGGGATGTCCAACCGCATGGCGGCCATCAGCATCCCCGGGGTGATCTTGTCGCAGTTCGAGATGCAGACCATCGCGTCGGCGGTGTGCGCATTGCACATGTACTCGACTGAGTCGGCGATCAGGTCCCGGCTGGGCAGCGAGTACAGCATCCCCGAGTGGCCCATCGCGATGCCGTCGTCGATGGCGATCGTGTTGAACTCCTTGGCGATCCCCCCGGCCGCGTCGATCTCCGCGGCGACCAGCTGCCCCAAATCCTTCAGGTGCACGTGCCCGGGCACGAACTGGGTGAACGAGTTGACCACGGCGATGATCGGCTTGCCGAAGTCACCCTCGCGGACGCCGGTAGCCCGCCACAGCGCGCGGGCGCCGGCCATGTTCCGGCCATCGGTGGACGTACGGGAACGGTACGCGGGCACGGGCACCTCCGAGTCTGGGATGGATCTGGCCCACAGCCTAGATCCGAGCCCGTGGGCGAGTACCGTGACGTCCGGGCTGACCCGATCAAGGCCGACAAGGGGGCGTTCCTGCGCATGCATCCTTTCTACGGCCCGAACAGCAGGCTCCTCGAGGGCCGGGGCTCTGCCGTGGGACTGGCCTCGATGATGGCCTACCTGGCCTTCTGGGCGGCCGTCGTGGGGATCGCCATGAAGACGCTCAACGAGCGCTTCCCGAAGGCCGTGCCGAAACCTGCGCTCCAGGACGCCGCCGTCGCCGCGCTGCGGGAGCGGTTCGCCCGCGGGGAGATCGACGAGGCTGAGTTCCTCAGCGTCAAGCAGGCCCTCGACCGGAGCAGGTGAGCCCGATCGAAGAGGACCTGCCCGGGCCGATCCCATGAAGCTGCGGACATGGGGCGAGCTCGGGTGGTTCGGCATGACTACCGTTCTGCTGCGGCGCAAGGACCCAATCGTCGGATCGATCATCATCACCGACCGGTGCAACCTGGCCTGCAAGCACTGCGCCGTGGGCAACATCAGGCGCACGGACTACCCCTACCCGCGCGTGCTGTCGGACATGCGCTCGCTCCACGCGTCCGGGGTGCGGATCCTGTTCCTGTACGGGGGCGAGCCCTTCCTCTGGCATGACCGGGGCGCGACGCTGCGCGACCTGGTCCTCGCGGCCAGGGACATCGGCTTCCTGCTGGTGAACATCGTCACCAACGGGACGCACGGCCTGGCCATCCCTGAAGCGGACCTGATCCTGGTCAGCCTCGATGGCACGCGCGAGCACCACGACGAGATCCGCGGGCACAACTACGACCGGGTCCTCGAGAGCATCTCCGCCGCGCCCGCCGACAACCTCTGCCTCTACATGGCCATCAACAGGATCAACCGGGGCGACATCGAACAGGTCTGCCAGACCGCGCTGAGCCTCGATCACGTGAAGGCGGTCTCGTTCAACTTCCACACCCCGTACCCGGGGACCGAGCACCTCACGCTCAGCCTTGACCAGCGGCGCGAATGCTGCGTCCGGATCCGGCGCATGATGGACTTGGGGTACCCCGTCCTCAACATGCCCAGCGCCCTTCCCTACATCGCTGAGAACAGCGCGAAGGTGCCCTGCTACCAGTGCGTGGTGGTCGAGGATGGCCAGCAGTGGGCCTGTGGTCGATGCATCGACATCCCGGGCCTCTGCCAGGAGTGCGGCTACTTCTTCGCCGCGGAGCTCTCGCTGCTGTTCAGCGGGAACCCACGGGTCGTCATCGATGCGCTGCGAACCTACCGGCGGTTCCTGTGACGCCGGCTTCGGGGCGGCGTCGATCGACTCAGGAGAGCGTCCCGATGTCGTAGTAGGTAAGAGCCACGTTCGGCTGGCTCTGGGAGCCGTGCTGGCCCTGGAAGGCCGCAGTCGCGTCCGTCCCGCAAAGGTCGATGATCCGCTGGGCGCCGCCCGGGTGCAGGTTCACCCAAGTAGACAGGTCGTACACCTTGGCGTTGACCGCCACCCAGCAGTCGGCGGCCGTGTCGTGGGCCGCGAGCTGCGCCAAGCTGTACACCGGCACCGCAGTGGTCGGACCCCCGGTCTGGGTCGCGGTCGCCGGTGGTGTCCCGGGTTCGCTCGCGGGTGCGGACGCAGTTGGAGCCGCAGCCGCCGAGGGCGGGGCGGTGCCGGACGGCGACGCGGAGGGCGATGGCTCAGCGGCCGGCTCAGTAGCGACCGCACCAGCCCAGACGGACTTCGCGCCGGAGTGGCCCACGCGGAAGACCCAGATCAGGTTCGCGGCAGCGACGAGGATGGCCACCACGACGGCGGCCGTGCGAAGCCCGCGCCGGGACGTCTGGTCTGCGGGTCCGGTGCGGTCGACCAGCCACAGCCCGACCGTGGCCAAGACGAGGGCCCCGGCGAAGATCGGCATCAAGTCGCCCAGCTCGGCGTGGTTGAACCCGGGCTCGCCGACCCGCGCCCGCAGCGCCTCCCCGGCTTCCCTGGCCAGCACGGTGACGCCGGCGGCGGCGATCGACGCCAGTGCGACGAGCCACCCGTACTTCCGGGAGAACCGGCGCGAGGCGGCCATCAGGATCAGGCCCAGCGCCGCGACCGGCACCGCCACGACGGCCAGGTGCACGATCAGGGGATGCACCGGGATGCCGTCGACCAGATCGAGGATCCCGCCGGTCTCGGCGGACTCGAACCGGACCGAACCCGTGACGGACAGCGAGTGTGTGAGCACGTCGCCGCACGCTACTCCGCGAAGCCGAGCCCGGCCATCGAAGGTACCGGGCGATCCAATGTCCGGTTCGCCAGTCGACCCGCCGTGGCCCTGCGACTCCTCCCCTTCATGACCCGGTCAGGGAGCCAAGCAGGCTAGCCTACGCGCATGACGGCTCCTCCCCCGTCCGACGCCGGACTCACCGGCGCCGTCCGGCGCGCCGTCGGCGGTGCCCTCGACGCGACGGTGGGTCGCGTGGGGCAGTCGGTCGCGGAGGCCGCGCTGGAGGTCACGGGTGCGACTGCCCAGCAGATCATCGAGGACCTCGAGCCGTACCTGATCTCCGAGGCGGTGCCGCGGATCGTCGAGGGGATCACGCCCCTCCTGGTCGGCTCGGTGGTTCCCGACGTCCTCGAGGGGATCTCCAACCACCTGATCGAGGTCACCATCCCGGACATCGTCGACGGGGTTTCGGGGCACCTGATCGAGGTGACCGTGCCGGAGGTCGTGGCTGGGGTGACCCCCCGACTCGTGGACGACATCCTGCCCCGGATCCTGGCGGACCTGCGTCCCTATCTCGAGACTGAGCTGGTCCCGGGCGTGGTGGACGCGCTGCTCCCGCACCTGGAGGCCTCGGTGGCGCCCCAGCTCGTCGATGCCCTGGTGCCCAAGATCCGCGCTGAGGTCGTTCCGACGGTGCTCGACGACATCGTCGACGATCCCCGCGTGCGCGATCTCATCCGCGAGCAGAGCCAAGGCCTTCTCCTGGACGCGGTTGAAGGGGTCCGGCAGGCGCTGGCCAACGGGGACGACCTCGTGGAGCGGATCGGCCGGCGCGTGCTGGGCTTCGGGCGTAGACGTGAGCCTGTGCCGATCGCCCTGACGCCTCCATACGGCCGTGACCATTCCCACGCCGGGGTGGTCACCAGGCTCGTGGCCCTGGCGTTGGACATGACGGTGGCGATCTGGCTGATCAGCCAGGGGCTGTCCGCGCTGCTCGCCGTCCTGAACTCCCTGTTCGACGCCCTGCCCGCCTGGCTGTCGGTGCTGATGACCGGGTTCGCGGCGTCCCTTGCCCCGAACTACCTGGGCTTGTCGTGGTGGCTCACCGGCCGCAGCCTCGGGTCGCAGCTCGTGGGTTTCCGCGTCTGCCGCGCCGACGGGCGCAAGCCGGGCCTCGTGCAGTCGATCGTGCGCGCGTGGGCCGGCATCCTCGGCTTCTTCGTCTGGCTCCTCGGGGTGATCCCCAGCTTGTTCGACCCAGCCCGGCGTGGCTGGTTCGATCGGTTGAGCAGGACGGAGACGCGGTACTTCGTCCATGAGGATCAGCAGCGTCGGCACAAGCAGGAGCGGCTCGCGGCCGAGGCTGCTGCGCGGGCGGGTGTCGAGGCTGCGGCGGCTGCCTCGGCTGGTGACTCCGGAGATGGCGCGACCGGCGGACCGGCCGGGGCCTGACTCGCGGAGCAGCCGCGGACGGGCGATCAGCGCCGCTTCGGCGCCTCGCGGCCGGGCCAGTCCAGCAGGAGGCTTGCGCTCTTGATGCCGCCGCCGGACTTGCGGAACTGGCTGAACGGCACGGCAACCACTTCGAACCCGGCCTCGGAGTAGCGACGGGTCAGGCGCGGAGCCTCGTCGGTCATGACCACGTGCCGACCATCGCAGACGGCGTTCAGGCCGAAGTGAGCCGCGTCCACGTCGTCGCACTCGATCGCGTCGGGGAACAGCGACCGCAGCGTCTCCCGGGCTGAGCTGGAGAAGGCCTGCGGCAGGAACGCGATGGTCTGGTCCAGGATCGTCAGGGCAGTGTCCAGGTGGTAGAACCGCGGATCGACCAGCTCGAGTGAGGTCACCGGGACCCCGAGGAGTCGGGCCGCCTCGGCGTGCGCTGAACGCTGCGTCCGATACGGGTGCCCAGCCAGCAGACCTCCCGACCACGGCAGCAGGTCGCCTTGGCCCTCGTTGACCTCCGCCGGCAGGACCGCGTTCGGGAATCCGTTCCCCCGCAGCCATGAGAGCAGGAGCGCCTCCTCGCCGCGCCGTTGCGGATGCGCGAAGCGCACGCCGATCGCTCGACCGGCAGCCACGGTGGCGCCGTTGGAGGTGAACACCATGTCGGGAAGTCCGGGTACGGGCTCTATGAGCAGGACCTCGTGGCCCAGCGAGAGGTAGGTGTCGTGCAGGTGCTCCCACTGCTCCTGCGCCTGTTCGAGGTCTACTCGGTCGCTCGTGTCCATCCATGGGTTGATGGCGTACTCGATCGCGAAGTGGTCCGGCCGGCACATCAGGATCCGTAGCCGGCGGGCCGTCCGCCCGCTCACGGGCGAGCCTGGCGCTCACGCATGATGCAGACCCTAACGGTTGCCTTGGCGAAGGTCGTCGTCGAATGTGCCTGCCGCCTACGCAGGGGGTGGCTGGGCGCCCGGCGGTCGCATGCGATGCTGGCGGGGTGGAGACCAGCGACCGGGTGGTGGGCCCCTGCTCGCCGTCGGCCTGCCGCCGGGTTGTCGGAGCGCGGCGGGTCGGGCCCCTGCTTTCCAACTTGTTCCGGACCGGCCGGCTGCGGACTGGCCTTCTCGGCACGACCCTTCTGGGCGCCGGCCTTCTCCTGGCCGGATGCGTCTCGGTTCCCCCGGCCAGCGTCGTCGCGCCGGATGGGGCAGCTCTGGTCCTGCCGGCAGCCACCGCGGCGGAGCTGGCCATAGAAGCCAGCCAGGCTGTCTGGGAGACCAGCCCAGTGGCGGTGACAGTGGCCGATCCGGCCGAGGCCGACCTCGCCGCGAAAGCTGCCCGCGACCTGCAGTCCCCGGCGTTCCTGCTGGAGGATGTCGCCGCGCCTGCTTTGGAGGAGGAACTCGACCGGTTGGGAGTCACCCACGTCCTGCACGTCGGGTCCGGGGCGGTCCCGCGCCTCCGCAGCGTGGACGTCGTCACGGCAGCCGGCGACCTGCCGGAACGTTCGAGGCCGACCCCGCTCCAGGGCGTCTTGGCGGTGACGGCGCCGGACGCCTCACCCGTTGGCGCTGCAGTGGCGGCCGGCACGCTCGCGGCCGCTGGCGCGAAAGTCTTGGGGCTGGGGG